>CAZLZC010000038.1:0-8328 GCA_964563825.1 uncultured Actinomyces sp. | reverse complement strand
AGCAGCACCGTGCCGTCGGCATGGTCCAGGACCGCGAGATCGGTCGCGAGGAGGAAACCGAGCTCGGGCACGTGCAACTCATCGGGATTGCCGTCGGCGACGCGCTCCCACCGGCGGACGGCGTCATAGGCCAGGTAGCCGACCATTCCTCCGGTGAGCGGTGGCAGGCCCTCGGCGCGGTCGGTGCGCAGGAGTTCGACGGTGGCGCGCAGCGCCGTGAGCGGATCGCCCTCGCGCGGGACGTCGAGCGGGGGCGATCCCCACCAGGCCACGGCGCCGTCGCGTTCGGTGAGAAGTGCGCTGCTGCGTACGCCGACGAAGGAGAAGCGCGAGTACGCGCGACCATGCTCGGCCGACTCCAGGAGGAAGGTGCCCGGTCGCTCCTGGGCGAGCTTGCGGTAGAGGCCAACCGGAGTCTCGCCATCGGCGAGCAGGCGGCGGACCACGGGGATCACTCGTCGCCCGGGTGCGAGTTCGCGAAAGCGGTCGAGTGCAGGTGCGGTGCCACCCGGGGCCGGGAGAGGGAAGCCCCAGGCGCGACGCTCGCTCACGTGCGTGGATCCGGCAGGGGCGTGAAGCAGGTGCGCGATCCGGTGTGGCACGCGGCCCCCTGCTGATTGACGAGCAGGAGGACGGTGTCGCCGTCGCAGTCGATGCGGACCTCACGCACCTCCTGGATGTTGCCCGACGTTTCGCCCTTGACCCAGTACTCCTCGCGACTGCGTGACCAGTAGGTGGCCCGGCCGGTCTCGCGCGTGCGGCGCAGGGCCTCGTCGTCCATCCACGCCAGCATGAGCACCTCACCGGTGTCCCACTGCTGGACGACGACGGGCACCAGCCCACGATCGTCGAAGCGCACCCCGGTCACGTCGCCATTGTCCGCTATCGGGGTGCGCGCGCGGCCGGTGGGCGGACCGGGAGCCCCGCGGCCGCGAGCGCAGCCTTGACCTCGGCGATGGTGGCGTCGCCGAAGTGGAAGATGCTCGCCGCGAGCACAGCGTCGGCACCTGCCTCGACGGCCGGGACCGCGTGCTCGGCACGTCCCGCCCCGCCGCTTGCGATGATCGGGACATCGACGCACTCGCGCACCGCGCGAATCAATTCGAGGTCGAATCCATCGCGCGTGCCATCGGCGTCCATGGAGTTGAGCAGGATCTCCCCCACGCCACGGTCGACCGCCTCCCTGACCCAGGCGAGGGTGTCGCGTCCCGTGCCCTCGCGACCGCCATGGGTCGTCACCTCGAATCCCGAGGCCGTGCCGGGCGCTCGACGCGTATCGACCGACAGGACGACGCACTGGGATCCGAACTGCAGGGCCGCTTCGTCGATGAGCTCAGGCCCGACGACGGCAGCGGTGCTGAGGCTGACCTTGTCGGCGCCGGCGCGCAGGAGTCGGTCGAAGTCGCCCACGGACCGCACGCCCCCGCCGACGGTGAGCGGGATGAAGACCTGGTCGGCGGTACGGCGGACCATGTCGTACGTCGTCTCGCGCTCCCCGGACGACGCCGTGATGTCAAGGAAGACGAGCTCGTCCGCGCCTTCATCGTCATAGCGATGCGCGAGCTCCACCGGGTCGCCGGCGTCACGCAGGCCGGTGAAGTTGACGCCCTTGACGACACGTCCGCCATCGACATCGAGGCACGGGATCACCCGTACGGCGAGGCTCACGGCTGCGGCGGACCCCAGGTCCACAGATCGATCCGGGGCTCGATGGCGGCGACTAACTCAGGGAAGGTGAAGGCCTCGTCGTAGAGGGCTCGGCCGACGACGGCACCGACGATCCCCTGCGGGATCATCTCGACCAGCTTGTGGACATCCTCGAGTGTCGCGATGCCGCCGGAGGCGATGACCGGTGTCGAGGTGTGCTTGCAGATGCGGTGCAGCAGGTGGAAGTGCGGCCCATGCATGGTGCCGTCACGCTCGACATCGGTGACGATGTAGTGCGCGCAACCCGCGGCGTCGAGACGGTCGATCGCTTCGAAGACGTCACCGCCCTCCTGGGTCCAGCCCCGTGCCGCGAGGGTCGTGCCGCGCACGTCGAGGGATACGGCGATCCGGTCTCCATGCTCGGCGATCACTCCGGCAACCCATTCGGGCTGCTCCATCGCGGCCGTGCCGATAACGACGCGATGGGCACCGGTGGCGAGCGCCGCAGCCAGCGACTCGTCGTCGCGGATGCCGCCCGCTACCTCGACGTGGCAGCGGTCGCGCACGTCGCGGACGATGGCCGCGACCTGGTCGGCATTGGTGCCGCGACCGAAAGCGCGATCGAGATCAACGACGTGGAGCCAGTAGGCACCCTGGTCCACCCACTGCCGCGCGGCAGCGACCGGATCGCCGTACGACGTCTCGGTGCCTGCCTCGCCTTTGACGAGGCGGACGGCGGTGCCGTTGGCGATGTCAACGGCGGGAAGGAGCTCGAATCGGGTGCCAGGGGACATGACCGTCACCCTACGGGGTCGCGCGATCCTGCCCTGCGAGGCTCTCCATCAATGCTCGCGGCGCCCGCGCCTCGATTCCAGCCTCAGCCAGACCATCGACAAGATCCGGTCGCCCGGTCACCACCACGTCACCCGGGCGCGCCTTCCCTAGGATCAACTCCGCAACATCCCCCGCCACGTCGACCTGGATCGAGTCTGTCGACTCGATCTCCCACTCGCGATTAGCTGTGCCGTGCACGACGGCGATCACTGCCCGACCCTCCCCGATGTCGGGGGCGGCTTCGAGCAGCGCCAGTACCTCGGCCGCACTTGTGTGCCGCGCAATCCACCGTGCCCCTCGCCGGGTGCCGGCGATCCAGTCGACGTCGATCCATATTCGGGGAGTCGACCCGTCCAGATCTGGTTCGGGCGCGATCACCCCCGCTTCTCGCAGGGCAGCGAGGACACTTTCGCGGACAGCCTCGTCGGGCGATCCCTGCCGATCTCGATTGGCACCCTGACGCACCGCCCACGCGGTAATCGCCGAGAAGAGTACGGCAGCGAAGAACACACTCGTGACAATCACGACGAAGCCAAGGACTGACCCTGCCGTAGTCATGGGCCTGAAGTCGACGAGCGTCCCCGAGCGGAACACCTGGGCGGCCGCCCAGAGCATGGCCTCGCCCGCATTGGTGATCTTCCTGTTGGACGCGTCCGCCTCGACGTCGGCCATGGCGAGCGAGATGAAGACAACGATGCCGGCGATGGCGAGGCCGGCGTACCACGCCGGGTGCGACTTCACGACCCCGCGCAGCTCGGCGAGGTAGTAGACGACGAATCCGATGACGAGGATGTCGCCGGACCACGGACCCCACACGCCCACACTCACCCACAGGGGCACGCACATCACCACGACGAGCACCGCGATGAAGATAGAGGGCGCGACTTCTGCCCAAGCACGCCGCGTGGAGCCCTCGCGCACCAAGGTCAACACCACGACAGATACGAGCGCGATGAACACCAGCGATCCCAGCGCGATATAGGGAATCGTTTGGGTCCACGGGAGGTCTAGCAGGTTAGGCACCATGGCCAGGAGACCGAGACTCATCCCCAGCCCAAGACGCACAGCGCTGCGGAATCTCGGACCCGCCCACGTGGGATCGACGTACACGTCGGCCAGGGTAGGGGAAGATGCGGCCCAGCGGCGCCAGCCCCAAATGGCCTAGACACGACCGAAGCTGAGCACCCAGACCACGGGCGCGGCCAGGAGGGCAAGCACCAGCACGACGAGCCGCGCCGTCCACGAGGGTAGGAAGGGCCAGGTCAGCGCACAGATCGCGACGATCCCGAGCGCGAAGACGAAGAGGCGCCGGCGGCGCTTCCGGGCGAGGAGTCCCGGCGTGCGCTTGGGCGCATCCGGCACGAGCGACGCCACAGCGCGCTTACCGCGATCGAGGCGATCACGGCGTACCCGCTTGCGCGCGCGCTTCTCGCGCTCCGCCGCCTGCGCCGCCTCACGTTCCGCTCGCTTGCGCGCCCTCTCCTTGGCCATGCCTAACCCAGAGTCGCAAGCCAGTTGCGCAGCACCCGGGCACCGGCGTCACCGGATTTCTCGGGATGGAACTGCGTCGCCCAGAGAGGGCCGTTCTCGACGGCCGAGACGAAGGGCGTGCCGTAGTCGGTCCACGTGACACGGGGAGCTGCCATGCGCTCGGACACGGGCAGCGTCCAATCGAGGACGCCGTAGGAGTGCACGAAGTAGAAGTACTCGTCGCGTACACCCTCGAACATCAGCGAGTCCACGGGAGGGGTCACGGTGTTCCAGCCCATGTGGGGCAGGACTTCCGCCTGAAGTCGCTCGACCGTGCCGGGCCACTCGCCGAGACCCGGGGTCTCCACGCCGTGCTCCACGCCGGCGTCGAAGAGCACCTGCATGCCCACGCAGATCCCCAGCACCGGCAGACCACCCGCGAGCCTGCGCCCGATGAGGTTGGGTGCCTTGGCGGCGGTCAGCCCCGACATGCAGGCGGCGAAGGCGCCCACCCCGGGGACAACGAGACCATCTGCCGCCATGACCTCATCGGGATCAGCGGTGACCTCGACCGTTGCCCCGGCCCGCTCGAGGGCGCGCTGCGCGGAGCGGAGATTGCCGGAGCCGTAGTCGAGGACGACTACGGCCATCAGGTCGCACTCCATGCGTAGAGCACGCCACCGACAAGCGCCATGGCCGCCAGGATCCCGAGGATGACGGCAGCGTTGCGCTTGCCCTGCTTGGCGAAGGAGTAGACACCCCCAGCGAGGAAAGCGGCGAGGGTCAGCAGGAGTACGGCGGTCCAGCCCACTACGCCTCCGCAGACTCGTGGCTCGACAGCGTGCCCTTGGTGGAAGGCACTCCCACCACGCGCGGATCGAGCGCCACTGCATCGCGCAGCGCCCGCGCGAACGACTTGAACTGAGCCTCCACGACGTGGTGCGCATTGCGGCCATTGAGGACTCGCACATGCAGCGTGATCTGCGCAGTGGCGACGAAGGACTCGAAAATGTGGCGCGTAAGCGTGGTGTCGTAGGTGCCGATGAGCTCCACGATCTCCGGCTCGACGTGCACGAGATAGGGCCGGCCCGACAGATCGACCGCGCACTGGCACAGCGCCTCGTCGAGCGGCACGAGCGAATCCCCGAAGCGGCGCGTGCCCGCGGCATCGCCCAGCGCCTCACGGAAGGCGGAACCGAGCGCGAGGGAGGTGTCCTCCACGGTGTGATGCGCATCGACCTCGAGGTCACCTGTCGTGCTCACCGTGAGGTCGAATCCCCCATGCTTGCCGAGCTGGCTGAGCATGTGATCGAAGAAGGGCACGCCTGTCTGGACGTCAGCGTGCCCCGAGCCGTCGAGGTCGATCTCGACGAGGACGCTGCTCTCCTTCGTCTTCCGCTCGACGCGGCCGGTCCGGCTCATGCTGTGCCTCCATCCGTGCTGGCCTCCTCGTCGCCAGCGGGAACCATCATGCCGTCCGTGGCCATGACCTGCGTCAGCGCCGCACGGAAGGCCCGGTTGTCTTCTGGCGTCCCGACGGTGACGCGCAGCCAGCCCTCGGGTCCGACCTCGCGGACGAGTACGCCGTGATCGAGCAGTGCCTGCCACGCCACGTGCCGGTCGGCGAACTCCCCCATGAGGATGAAGTTGGCATCGGAGTCGACGGCGCGCACGCCGTTGGAGCGCAACCACGTGACGAGAGCGTCCCGCTCGGTGCGCAGGGTCTCGACCTGACCGAGGAGCTCATCGCTGAAGTCCAGCGCGGTGCACGCCACCGCCTGCGTCACGCTCGAGAGGTGGTAGGGCAGCCTGACCACGCGCAGGGCGTCGATCACGTCCGCACCCGCCACGGCGTATCCCACCCGTGCCCCCGCGAGGGCGAACGCCTTGCTCATGGTGCGCGTGACGATGAGGTTGGGATGCGCCTCGAGGAGGGTGAGCGCCGAGGGCGTGCCCGGCCGACGGAACTCGGCATACGCCTCATCGACCACGACCACACCGGTCGACATCGCGCAGGCAGCGGAGACGACGTCGAGGGTGAGCGCCGTGCCGGTGGGGTTGTTGGGCGAGGTGAGGATGACGACGTCGGGTGAGCCCCCGATCATCGCCGCGACCACCATGGCGGCGTCGAGGCCGAAGTCCGCGCGCCGGCCCACGGTGCGGTAGCGCGTGAAGGTGTCGCGCGCGTACTGCTCGTACATGGAGTAGGTCGGCGAGAATCCCATCGCGAGTCGGCCGGGGCCGCCGAATGCCGCGAAGATGTGCTGCATCACCTCGTTGGAGCCATTGGCCGCCCACACCATCGACGGGTCGACGCGGACGCCGGACTCGCGCAGCAGGTAGGCGGTCAGCGCCTCGCGCAGCGCCCAGGCCTCGCGGTCGGGATAGCGATTGAGGGACGAGGCAGCCTCCGAGGCGGCACGCCCCATCGCCTCGGCCAGCGCAGGCGAAGGCGGGAAGGGATTCTCATTCGTATTGAGGCGCACGGGTACGTCGATCTGGGGCGCGCCGTACGGCGTCTGGCCCTGCAGGTCGTCGCGCACGGGCGGGGTCCATGTCATGGCGTCCCCTAGTCCGGCAGGCGGACGGTGATCGCGGCGGCGTGACCCGGAAGGTCCTCCGCGAGGGCGAGTGCGACGACGTGTCCGGCGACTCCCTCGAGGGCCGCACGGTCGTAGTCGATGATGTGGATCCCGCGGAGGAAGGTCTGCACCGACAGCCCAGAAGCGTGTGTCGCGGAGCCACCCGTGGGCAGCACGTGATTGGAACCCGCGCAGTAGTCGCCGAGCGACACGGGCGCATGCGTGCCCACGAAGATCGCACCGGCGTTGCGCACGCGCAGGGCGACCTCACGGGCATCGCGCGTGTGGATCTCCAGGTGCTCGGCGGCGTAGGCGTCAACGACGCGCAGGCCCTGGGCGATGTCGCCGACGAGGACGATGCCGCTCTGCGGGCCTGACAGGGCCTCGGTGATGCGCTCCACGTGCTTGGTGCGGGCGAGCTGGTCGTCGATCTCGCGATCCACGGCTTCGGCGAGTTCCGGGGACGTGGTCACGAGGACGGCGGCAGCCAGGGTGTCGTGCTCCGCCTGGCTGATGAGGTCGGCCGCCACGTGCACGGGGTCGGCGGTGTCATCGGCGAGTACGGCGACCTCGGTGGGTCCGGCCTCGGAGTCGATGCCGATCTGACCCTTGAGCACGCGCTTCGCCGCGGTGACCCAGACGTTGCCGGGCCCCGTCACCATGTCGACGGGCTCGCAGCGGCCACCTCCCGGAAGGTCGATGCCATAGGCAAGCATCGCGATGGCCTGCGCGCCACCGGCGGCATAGACCTCGTCGATGCCGAGCAGACCGCACGCGGCGAGGATCGTGGGGTGGGGCAGGCCATCGTGGTCTGCCTGGGCCGGTGAGACGACGCACAGGGATGCCACGCCGGCGATCTGCGCGGGTACGACGTTCATCACCACGCTGCTGGGGTAGACGGCACGCCCACCCGGGACGTAGAGGCCCACGCGGGCGACAGGCACCCAGCGCTCGGTGACGGTGCCGCCTTCGACCACCGTCGTGATCGTCTCGGCTCGGACCTGGTCGGAGTGCACGATGCGGGCTCGGCGGATCGACTCCTCGAGCGCAGCACGGACAGCCGGGTCGAGCTCGGACACGGCACGGGCAATCGCCTCCGCGGGCACGCGCAGGTGCGCCGGGCGCACGCCATCGAAGCGCTCGGTCCAGTCGAGCACGGCCTCAGCCCCGCGCGCCTGGACATCGCGCACGATCGGCAGGACGGTGGCGGTGGCCTCCTCCACGTCGATAGCCGCTCGCGGAAGCACGGCGCGGGGGTCGGCGTCGGAGCCCCGGAGGTCGATGCGCTGGATCACGCCCACGATTGTAGGTCTAGCCTGCAGGGGTGACGTCATCACGAGTCATCCCCGTCTTCCCGCTCTCGAGCCTGCTCGTGCCCGGCCTCGTGATGCCACTGCACATCTTCGAGCCCCGATACCGCCAGCTCATCGCCGACATCGTCGACGCACCCGAGGACGAGCGCGGATTCGGGATCATCGCGATCCGAGAGGGTCGTGAGGTGATGCCCGACAGGGACGGCTCGGCCGGCCCGCCGGGCTCCGCCGACGGCGCGCCAGCCCTCTACGACATCGGCACCTTCGCCTCGCTGCGCGAGGTCTCCATGCGCCCGGACGGGCGCTCGGACATCGTGACGGTCCGCACCGAGAGGTTCCGCGTCCTGCGGCTGGTGGAGGGCAAGCCCTACGCACAGGCCGAGGTGGAGATCGTCTAGGAGCTACCCGGTGAGGCTGATGTGGCGCTGGCTGCCGCCGCATTGGAACGCTTCCACGCCTACCGAGCGCTGCTCAGCGACGAT
>CAZLZC010000037.1:0-16824 GCA_964563825.1 uncultured Actinomyces sp. | reverse complement strand
CCTCCATCTGTCAGTTGTGGGACGGCCTGTGCACCATCACCATGAGTGACCCGCAAGATTTGACTCCCCGGATCGACGATTCCCTGCCGACGGCCGCCGCAGCAACCGAGGTTGTCCGTGAGGCCGTCGGCAACGCCATCCGCCACGGAAGCGCCAACACTGTCGCGATCTCGTTGGATTCAGACGACGAGAGGCTCCTCAGCATCGTCGTGACAGACAATGGGACGGGGGTCGTCGAGGGGGCATCGCCCGGACTTGGCAGCGACCTCTTCGATGCACTTGCATTCCGCTGGAGCCGTGAGACATCCACTCACGGCACGACCGTCCGGGCTGAGGTGGCCTGGGGGGCCGCGTCACTCCTGGCGGATGATCACCCTGTTTGATCTCAGGCTGGCATCCTCGGTCTGCATGTAGACGTAGACCACTTTGCCCGTCCTGCGCTGCCAGGTGAACGCACCGGAAGCATCGACAAGGACCCGCGCGGTCCCCTTCGCGTAGGAGGTCTGGCCGGGGAATCTCAACCACGGCCGCAGGATCGCACCCGCGCCGAGCTCAGTCGACGTGCCGGTCACGATGACACCCGGGCTGCCCTTGACGACACCTCGGCTGCCGGTGATCACGATCGATCCCTGCGCGGGGCCCCGCGGAGTGACGGCATTGCTGGGATCGGAGTACGGTCCCCATCCAGCGCCGTTCAGGGCCTTGGCCCTGAAGGTGTACGACGTGCCGTTCGTCAGTCCCCTGATGTCGCATGTCCTGGCCGGTGCCTCAACCAAGCAGGTGCCTCCACCGGGTGACGCCGTCACGCTGTAGTCCGTCACGGGGTAGGAGCCAGGGTCTGCCGGTGCCGTCCACGAGACGGACGCCATGGCATCCCCGGCCACCGCGGTCAGCCCCAGGGGCTGGCCGGGCGCAAACACGCTCGGCGAGGGCGAGGGCGGGGTCGGGGACGCCGTGACATCAAACGTGACAGTTGCCGGGGCGGATGCGGCGTATCCCGTCCGCGCTGCCGCCATCGCCTGGACTGTGCACTCCCCTTCTTCGGAATACGACAGGATTCCTGTATTCGGCGTGATTTGGCAGTCGGCAGCGCCCGGATTGGTCACCGAATAAGTGATGGACCCGGCCCCGGTGCTCGTTGCTGGTGTCACGGTCACCGGCGACTGCTCCACGGTCAGCTCCGTGGTGGGAGACCAGGTGACAGTTTGCGGAGCACTGTTGATGGTGAAGGTCACCGAGGTGGTGGCCACCGCGTATGTGGCATCGCTCGGCGCAGTCGCGGTCAGGATGCAAGTCCCTGGCGCGGTGAAGGTGATCACCGCCGTGGCGGCAGTGACGGCGCAACCGGTGGGACCCGCGGAGCTCACCGAATACACGGGCGTGCCCGTGCCCACCGAGATTGCGGCGAGCGCCGATGCAGGCTGACCCGAATTCGTATCGTCGAGCGTCGTCGTGGGCGCCCAGCTGATCGATCGGGTGGCCGCGATGACGCTGATGGTGAGCGACACCGGTGCTGATGCACTGTGCGTGGAGGTGGCCCCTGCTACGACTTGCACTGTGCACGTGCCCTGGCCGGTGAAGACCAGGGTCGACCCGCTCGAGAACGAGCAGCCGGCCGTGCCCGTCGACGTCACCAAATACGTCAAGGCCCCACTCGCACTGGCCGTTGCGGCGGTGAGTGTGGTTGGCGATGCCACCGCAGTGAAGACCGTGGTCGGTGCCCAGCTCACAGTCTGCGGAGCGAGAGTGATCGTCACCGGCACCCCAGTACTAGTCGCTGCTGCATTCAGCGCGTCAGCCGCGATCGTGGCGGCCACGACGCAGGTGCCGGCCGCAGTTGCGGTGAGGGCCGCACCGGACACGGTGCAGGGACCGGACGAGACCGCGAATGACTTCGCGCCGGTGCCCGTGCTGCCTGAAGTCGACAGCAGCATGCTCGAAGTCGCGGGCATGGTCGTGGCCTCAGGCACCACCGTGATGGTCTGTGGCGCGAGGCCCGTGTTGACAGCGGGGCTCGCGGCAGAGATTGCTCCCGGGCCCATCAGATTCGTGGCCCGGACAGTGATTGTGTAGGTCTTATCTACCGTCAGGGTGAGGGTGTCATCAGTCGCCAAAGCTGTGTCATCGACTGTCGCGCCACCATTTGAGGATGTCGCAGTGATGGTGTAGCCGGTGATGGGCTGACCACCATTGCTCGACGGAGGGCTCCACCCCACGGACACCGTGGTCGCGGTCAACCGAGCAACCGTGACATCGGTGGGAGCCGAAGGTGTTGTCGCCGGCACCTGCTGAGCAACCGCGTCGGCACTACTGGTACTAGTTGTCACGGTGACCTTGACGTCGTACTGCGTGCCGTTCACCAAGCCGGGAACGGTCCTTGATGTCGAACCGACAGTCGTGATCGTGTCATCCAAAACGTAAGCTGTTGAAGCAGTCTTGGTGAACACCCTGTAGTTGACGAAAGTGCCACACGTATTCGCGGCGATGCACGCCGGTGCCACCCACGACACGGCCAGGTTGGTATTGCCCGGGACCACGCTCAAGTTCTCGACCGCACCCGTTGACGTCACCGGCGTCACCGAGGGCGAGGCGAGGGAAGCAGCGCCAATACCCGCAGAGTTCGTCGCAGTAACCCGGATCGTGTACGGCTGTCCAAGGGTGAGCCCACTGACCGTGCAGGGGCTTGTTGAGCAGGTGCCCGTGGCCCCACCGGGCGTGGCGGTGGCCGTGTAGCCCGTGATGGTGGCGCCACCATTGGAGCTGGGGACGGTGAAAGCAACCGTGGCTGTGCCATTGCCGGCGGAAGCTGAAGTAATCGTGGGAGCGGTCGGGAGATCGGCCGCGATGGTAAAGGTGACGTCCCTAGTGCCTGCGGAGTACGTCGTGTCATCCGCCGCTGTTGCGCGGACGACACACGTGCCCGTCGCTGAGAAGGACAGCGTGCCTGTGTTGGCATTGACCGAGCATGCTGTCGTGCCTGCGCTCGTCACCGCATAGGTGATTGCTCCGGGACCGCTGGTTATCGCACCGACACTTGGCGTCACCGGTGAATCGTTGAACGAGAGCGATGTGTTGGTGGGTGCCCACGTCACAGTCTGAGGCGCCTTTTGCACCGAGATCGTGATCGCGCTACTCGTAGCGGCCGCATACATGGAATCAGCAGCAACACTCGACGTGACTGTGCACGAGCCGACTGCCTTCCCGGTCAGGGTGGAATTGGCGATCGAGCAATTCGAGCCGCCAGAGGCCACCGCGTACGTGACCTGGCCCGTGCCGACGACCCCGGAGGTGGAAAGGCCCGTGGTCGAGAACACCTCGGGTGTCGTCGTACCAGCAGAGACAGTGATCGTCTGTGGTGTCAGTGCGACGGTGAAAGTGACCGCAGTGGAAGTTGCGGCATACGTCGTTGTCTCAGTCGCAGATGCCGTGATCTGGCAACTACCCGCACCCGTGAAGGTGAGAGCCGCCGTGGAGGAGTTCACCGTGCAGCCGGTGGTGCCAGCACTTGTCACCGCATAACTGATCGTTCCGTTGCCATTGGTTGTCGCGGTTGCTGACGGTGCAGTGGTCGTCGTCGTGATGGAGGTCGTCGGCGCCCAGGTAACCGTCTGAGGATTCTTCACCACGACTGTGACGGACTCCGCCTGCAAGGATGCCAGTGCGAATTGCGAGACCGAGGCAGGATCCGCGCTGGAAATGCCATCAAGCACGTACAGCGACGCGCCGTCCTTGGACAGGATCGCGGTATTGGCGTTGGTCTTGCCGGGGTTCGAAAGACTGCTCGGCGAAGCCAAGGCCATCGTGCTCAGATTGACGACGTTCGCGCCGGACAGTGACGGAAGGTAGCCCCTGGTCCCGTCAGCCGAGATTGCCATGGGGTTCTTGGCTGAACCGTTCACGCTGAGGACCGACGACGCTCCAGCGGGAGAGCTAGAAGAAATGGGCTGGGTTGCGTCAAAGCGCTGCAGTTTCGAGCTACTGGAGAGGTAGAGCAGGGTTCCATCGGGAGACAGCACCCCGGTGGTGGGCGCCAGACTCGACAGCTGAACTCGATACGGGTAACTGGTGTTGGAATAGGTGCTCGGCCATGCTGTGGTGAAGGCGCTGGTGAGTTGAGTCCACACGTAGTTGGAGCATGTTGGACCACCGAGTTGGTAGAGCCGTGAACTGTCGCTGGACACCACGACACCCTGCACGCCCAAGGTAGAACACGAGGTGATGAGGCTCCCCCACGTCTCAACACTCATGGGCTGGACAGAGGTATTGACCTTGATCTCAGAGAATTGGCCACTGTTCCCTGATGGTAGATAAAGGTGACCCCCATCAGGCGAGATGGTCATGTTGTTCCAAAAAGTGCCCCCCGTTGTGGGGATCACACGCGACGCAGTCACCTGAGTATCGGAGGCAGTGTCGATCACATAGATCCCATTCGCCCTTTGGTTCGTCGCCACGTAGATGAGGTTTGCGACAGGCGAGGCGACGAGATACCCGGTCGTCGCCGTGGTGGACGGCAATGTCAACGCGATAGTCGTGGACAGCGTGTTGGTCGCGGTGGAGTAGACCTTGATCTCGCCGCTCACGGCACTGAAGGTGTAGAGCTTCGAGCCGTCCCGGGAGATCGCCATGGCGGTGGATCTGTTGCCGACGGACCAACTGCTAGCCAATGTGTTGATTGCGGCGTTGGCTCCAATGGGGCTCGGTATGGCGCCCACGCTAGTCGCCACCGAACCCGCGGTTATCCGCGCTATCAAGGTCCCCGAGGAACATGAGGTGATGGTGATGGTGAAGGTTGTGCCGGAGGATGCACTCGGGGAAAAGGCGCAGCCCGTGGCTGTGCCCCCGTTGGTGAAGTCACCAGCTGCCAGACCGGTGATCGACGTAGAGAAGGTCAACGTGTAGGTGAATGGGCCTGCTGTCGGCGTAGAGGTCGGCGTCCAAGTCACGGTCGCGGCAGAGGCGGCGGCCGCCGTGCCGCTGAGCGCAACATTGCCCACGCCGTCGCTCGTGGCGATGGCAAGGCTGGCCGACTGGCTGCCCGCTGCTGTGGCCGTCAGGCTGACCGGAATTGTGCAGGTGGCGCTGGGGGCAACGCTCGCGCAGCCTGCGAGGCTGCCGACGGTGAATCTCGCAGCGTTAGTTCCCGAAACATCAGTGTCCAGCACGGAGAGCGTGTCATCACCGGAGTTAGTGACGGTGATCGTCTGCGAGCTTGGGTCGCCGACGGTGACATTCCCGAAGTTTGTCGTGCTGCCAACGGAGATGATGCCATTTTTGAAGGTCGGGTAGCTCCCCTGAACAATGCGCCAGATTGACGTACTCCAACCGGTGTAGGTTGCGGTGTCCTCCATCTGCAAGGTGGTCTTGCCGACGGCGACACCGCTTGGCCCCCTCGACTGAGTGGTCGTGTCAGTGTCGAAATAGGAACTAGGTGTGACGCATGTACCGTTCAAGAAACCGACTATGCCGCCTACATATGTACCAGGACTACTTCCTGTAATCCTTCCCGTGGCAAATGTGTTTTGAATCTGGCAAACCCCTCCAGAATCTCCGACCCCTTGCCCACTAATTCCGGCCACTCGGCCAGAACTCGACGCTGATATCGCCGTCGATGAGTACGAGTTCGATGTGCTCCCGTCGGAATAACCCTGCAAGCCGCCGGGCCCGTCGTTCACTGGCACACCTGTGGTAGTGATTGAACCGGCGGTAAATGACTTCGTCACGGTAGAGGAGGTGATGATGCCAGCGAGTCCTCCTACATAAACGTCCGATCTTGCCGACTTAGCATCGATCGCGGCACTGGAGGAACTGCCGGTAATCGTTCCGCTGTGGAACCGCCCGGAAATCCCACCCACATCCGCGGCCCCAGTGATGGTTCCACCTGACACGTGAACGTTCGTGAACTCGCCCGTTCCGTAGCCGCTGAAGCCCCCTGTCGACCCATTTTCATTAGTGGATGTCACGGAGGGGCTCACAAGAGTGAGATTCCTTATGTAGCCGTTGTTGAATGTACCGAAAAGACCCGCCCGAGCGTTTGAGCCCGTGACCAAGAGCCCCGAAATCGACCAACCTCGGCCATCGAGGTACGCGATCCCGCTTGACCCATCAAAGATCGGAGTCCATGCGCCCGTCAGGGTGATGTTCTTCTCGAGGGCGAAGTAGGAGCCTGAGCAGTCGCTGATCGCCGCGAGTGATGCTTGCGAGTCAATCAGGTAGGGAGCTCCACTCGTACCGGATCCGCCTGCCGGCCACTTGGCAGGCCAGGCGGTCCCGCACGTGTCGGCAGCAGCAGCCGGCTGGGTCCAGAAGAGACCTGTGAAGAGCAAACTCGAAATAGCAGCGGCGCTCACCAGCGTCCAGGGAAGGCATCCGCGACCTCGGCGTTCAGGGTCGTCCACGAAATGACCATAAGAATGCCCGGGTCGTAGACCGGCAAAAAGTACGCCGATGCGTCCTTTTGAGGTGTCCACTCACACCCGGTGTTCACTCGGTAAACAGAGGGGCCTCCGAGGACCGCGCCCCTACACTTCACAGGGTGTCAGCTGATTCGGCAGTTGGGGGCGAGCTACCTCCTCGGTCGATCCTTATCGTCGAAGATGATTCTCTGACGAGGATGCTGCTCGCAGAAACAATGAGCAGTGCAGGTTTCACTGCATATGCAGCCGCCACAGCAGCGGAGGCCCAACGACTCTTTGCTGCCAAGGATCCCGACGGAGCAATCCTCGACGTCGATCTCGGTCACGGCCTCAATGGGTTAGACCTGTGCGACGCATTTGTCAAGCACAACCCCAATATCGCGGTGGTATTCCTGACACAGCTACCAGATTCGCGCTTCATGTCCCGAAGCCCCAAGTCACTTCCCTCGACTGCTGCCTACCTGCGCAAAGATCAATTGTCGGACAAGCGCCTTCTCGTTGATGCACTCGATGCTGCCCTTCGCGGGGAGGTCCCCTCGGAGCACCATCACGATCGCCATGCCGATCGGCCCCTGACCGGACTCTCGCGGACTCAACTTGATGTCATGATCATGGTGTCTCGCGGAATGACCAGCTCGGAGATCGCCCGCACCCGCGGGACGAACGTGCGTACAGTCCAAAAGGTCATCATCCGATCACTCGACATCATGCACATTGATGCAAACCTCGACCAAAGCGTGCGCATGCGCGCGGTACGGGACTTCCTCACGGCATTTGACACCGCCTCACCAGCCGATTAGCCGATTAGCCGATTAGCCGAACTGACCAGAGGGAAGCCCCCGAATACACCCTGTGGGGGCAGAAGCCTGGCACCTTGGTCATGTGAACGTACTGACGTGGATCAGGAATCGATCCAGTGATGTGGTTGACGTTTTCGTCTACATCGTGGTGCTCAACCTCGCGATCGAGTACGTCCCCTCGGTGATCAGCGAGAGCTTCACCCTGTCGATCCTCACCGCGATCCTGCTCAAACTCGCCCTTGAGGTCGTGATCGCGTTCAAGAGGGTGATCCTCACTCGATTCAAGGGCACATCTATCGCTCGCCAGAAGGTCCTGTGGGCGGTAGCGCTGTGGGTGCTCGCGGCGGGCAGCAAGATTCTCGTCCTGGAACTCATCGCACTCGTCTTCGGTGACGCGGTGAGCCTGGGCGGATTCATCCCTGTGACGGGTCTGGTCATCTGCCTCATGCTCGCGCGCGCCGGCGTCCGCTGGCTGCTCTACGACAGGCCGTCGCCCGCCGCCGAGCATGTCCCCGGCTAGAAGACGCCACGGGGCACGTCACATCGTGAGCAGCGACCGCAACTGCGGATCGCCGAACGAATCCTGGATCTGCTTGCCATTGATCAGCACGGTGGGTGTGCCGGTGACACCGCGTGCGAACGCCGCCAGGGTGGTCGCCGACACGAAGGGCATGAAACGCCCCTCCTCGATGCACGTCAGGGTCTCGCTGCTAGCGCCTACGCCGCTGGCGAGCCCGGCGAGTGACGCCTCGTCGAAGCGGGCCGCCGGATCGGTGCCTCCCGGGGCAGCGAAGATCGCCGCGTTGAATGCGACAAAGGCATCGGCGCCGTCACCATCGAGCACGCATGCGGCCGCATTGGCGGCACGGGCCGAAGCGCCGGGCGGGTTGAGATTCCTGTTGGCCTCGCCGAGGAAGGCCATGTTGTACTGCCGCACCACGAGGCCCGACCCTGGCTGCATGGCTCGATCCATGAGCGCCGTGCCGATCTCGATCTCCCAACGCTGGCAGTGGGGGCACTGGTAGTCGACGTACACCTCGACGACCTTCGCCGCATCGGGATCTCCCACCACGATGGCTCCGCCCTTGTCGGCGCCCGAGGGCACCGTCATCGCGCCGGTGGCGGGAGCGGGCGCGGGCTGCGCTGAAGTCGCCGGAGCCGGCGTTGTCGACCCACTCGAGGAAGTGCGCTCCGAACTCAGTCGCGCAGAGAGCGAGTCGACCTTCTGCTCGAGGGAGGACACCTGCGACGACAGCGCCACGATGCCCACGACGGACCACACGGCGAGGACGATGACAAGGACGAGGGACACGATCGTGAGCACGCGCAGGACGCCGATCTGGCGGCGCAGCTTCACTAATCCCCGATCAGGCCCCGAAGGCGTCGGGACGGAAGGACCATCAGGAATGCTCACCCCTCGAGCCTAGGGGCAGCCTCGGCCACGGGCGCTAGCCAGAGGGCTGTCGAACCCTCCACATGACTGAAGGGGTGGACCCTTGCGGGTCCACCCCTTCAGTGTGAGCGAATCGCGATCAGGTGCCCGAGCAGGGCGCGCTGTAGTCGTAGGCCTGAGCCGTCGGGCCGACATAACCCATAAGGAGCGTCTCGATGCCGAGCGCAGCCTCCTCAGACGGGATGTTGATCGACACGGAGCGGTCGACATCGGCCGGCGGGCCGCCGACGAGCGCGTTCGGCAGAGCGCCCTCGTAGTCGACCTCGACACCACCCTGCACCGCCGCCACGAGGCCCTCACGGGTCAGGTCGCCGCTAGCGGCGGCCTTCTCGAGTGCTGCCTTGAGCGGGTACTGCCACACCCATCCGTAGGTGTAACCGTCATTGGAGGGCAGGACTCCCGCACCGAGCTGCTCCTGCATCGCGTCCATCGCTGCCGACGGAGTGCCGAAGGATCCGGTGGTGCCGACGTTGGTGTACGACGCGAGCAGCGCGGGTGCAGCCGCCGTCTGCAGGAGCAGCGGGTTCCACGTCGGCGCAGCTCCGAGGAACTGTCCCTCGAAGCCCGATGCCACGGCCTTGCCGATGATCTCAGCGACCTCCGCCGGGCCAACTCCGATGGCGACAACGTCCGCACCCGACTCGAGGATCGCGGACACTGCCGCATCCTGGTTGCCGGCGACAGCGTTGGGTGCCGTCTCGACGAAGCCAGCGAACTCGACTCCGGTGGCACCGGCCCACTTCTCGGCACCCGCGGCGTAGTCGCCTCCGTAGTCACCGGGGTAGCCGACTGCGACGAGCTTGGCGATGGGCGCCTTGTTCTCTACCCACCAGTCCAGGCCACTCATGGCCGAGATGCAGTACGACGAGCCGGACTCCAGGATGACACCGCCATCCGTCTCCGCGAACTGCCAACCGGACCACCATGACGCGGGGACGCCGATGACGTTGTCGGCTTCCATGTCGGGCAGGATCGCCTGGGTCTGAGGAGTGCCCAGGGTCTGGGCGAGGGCGAGGATGTTGGGCTCGATCGCGCGGTACTCCTGGCTGTGGACCGCCGGGTCGTACTTGTTATCGCGCGTGTTGGCCGCCATGTTGACGTCGAAGCCAGAGATGCCGCCGCGCTCGTTGACGTACTTCCAGAAGTCCTGCTGGCCGGTGACCACCTGAGTGGCGAGCGGAGCGAACGGGCCCTCCGTCAGGTCGGACAGAACACCGAGGTAGATGCAACCATTGTCACGGTTGATGGCCTCGGGGCACGGCTCCTCGGTGACACCGACATCGAAGACGATGCCCTCACGGGGTGAGGTGCCCCCGTCTGACGATGCCGCCTCGGTGGGGGTCGCATCTCCGCCCCCACTGCTGCAACCCACGAGCACCAGGGCAGCTGCCCCCGCGCCCGCGAGGACCTTCGCCATGCGCCTCGACACCACTGTTCCTCCTAGGCTCTCCGGCTTGCACCCCTCCGCCGAGGCGGCAGGGGCGCTCCTGGGCTGACACTCTGTCAAAGAAACCGGGGGTCCGCCAGGGAAGTTCGCCTCGCGGCGCCCCATTTCCTTGGCAAGATGACTGGGCATCAGGGCGGGACGGACCGCCTGGGTCGGCGTGGCCGACCCGCAGGACGCTACCGCCAAGGGAGGAGGGGCCCCCGGTGCTCGCTGTCGAGAACCTCGAGGTCGTCTACGAGGACGTCATCCTCGTGCTCAAGGGGGTCAGCCTCCAGGTCCCGGAGGGGAGCATCGTCGCCCTCCTCGGCCCCAACGGGGCGGGCAAGACCACGGTGATCCGGGCCATGACCGGCCTGCTGGATGTCCACCGGGGCCGCATCTCCAAGGGCCGGGTCACCCTGGACGGCAAGGACCTCGGCGGCCTCCCCGCACCCAAGATCGTCGAGGCAGGAATCGGCCAGGTCATGGAAGGTCGGCGAATCTTCCGCGAGTTCACCGTCGAGGAGAACCTCAAGGCGGGGGGCCACACGGCCTCGCGCGCGGATATCGCCGAGGGCCTCGAGCGCGCCTACGCGATGTTTCCCGTCCTGGCGGAACGTCGTAAGCAGACCGCCGGCTACCTCTCCGGTGGTGAGCAGCAGATGCTGGCTATCGGCCGCGCGCTCATGGCACGACCGCGCTACCTGCTCCTCGACGAGCCTTCGCTCGGCGTCGCACCCAAGATCGTCCAGCAGTTGCGCGACCTCATCGTGCAAATCAAGGAGTCGGGCACCTCGGTGCTGCTCGTGGAGCAGAACGCCTCCATGGCGCTGTCCATCGCCACCCACGGCTACGTCCTCGAGACCGGGCGCGTGGTGATGGACAAGCCCGCCGAACAGTTGCGCGAGGACGACGATATTCGCGAGTTCTACCTGGGCCTGCGCGGAGAGGAGCGCGGATCGCTCAGGGATGTCAAGCAATACCGGCGACGGAAGCGGTGGTTGAGTTGAGCACGGAGGTCCTCCTCGATGCCCGGGGCATCTCATTGGCCTTCGGGGGCACCCAGGCCATCCGCGACGTCAGCTTCGACGTCCGCAGTGGCGAGCTCTTCGCCATCATCGGGCCCAACGGTGCAGGCAAGACGTCGATCTTCAATTGCATCTCCGGTGTCTACCTTCCCCAGCAGGGATCGATCGAGTTCCGGGGTGACAACCTCGTGGGTCAGCCCCCCGAGGACATCGCCCGGCTCGGAGTCGCACGCATGTTCCAGAACATCGAGCTCTTCGACAACCTCACCGTGCTGGACAACCTCATGCTGGGTCGAGCCCTGCACATGAACTACTCGATCGCATCGGCATTCCTCTTCGGCCGCAAGGCCAAGCGTCAGGAGGTCGCCAACCGCGAGGTGGTCGAGCGACTCATCGACTTCCTCGACATCGAGGGCCAGCGCAGTTTCCCCGTGGGCATGCTGCCCTACGGCGTCAAGAAGCGCGTGGAGCTCGGTCGAGCACTCGCCATGGATCCGACCCTCCTGCTGCTCGACGAGCCCGTCGCCGGCATGAACGCCGAGGAAACGGAAGACATGGCCCGCTTCATCCTCGATGTGCGCGCCGAGATGGGCGTCACGATGATCCTCGTCGAGCACGACATGGGCCTGGTCATGGATCTGGCTGATCGCGTGCTCGTCCTGGATTTCGGAGAGCGCATCGCCCTCGGCACCCCCGCCGAAGTCCAAGCAGACCCCAACGTGATCCGCGCCTACCTCGGCGAGGAACTCAGCGACGCAGGGAAGGAGACCCGATGACCGCGGTGGCAGAGCCCATCACGGGCACCTGGACGCTCGTCGGAACCGTGCAACGCCGCGCCCAAATCGCCCCCGACGGAGTCGCGATGCGTGCCAAGCGGCTGGGTATCTGGCGTGACATCACCTGGGCCGAGTACGCGGACCAGGTGTCCCTTGTTGGCCACGGGCTTCTCTCGCTGGGCATCGAGCCGGGCGACCGTGTCGCGATTCACTCCGAGAACCGACCGGAGTGGCTCTTCGCGGACCTCGGCACCAACTCCGTGCGCGGCATCACCGTCGGTCTCTACCCCACCAATCCAGCACCCGAGGTCGCCTACCTGCTCGCCGACTCCGGCGCGCGTGTCCTCATCGCCGAGGACCAGGAGCAGATAGACAAGGCGCTGCTCATCGAGGCCCAGTGCCCCGCGCTCGAGCACATCATCTACTTCGACCCGCGTGGCGTCGCCACGATCGACCACCCCAAGCTCATGAGCTGGGAGGAGTTCCTCGCCCGCGGCCACGCACATCGAGAGGCGGATCCCCGCGCACTTGACCGCATCGCCGAGCGGGCCGAGCCCGGCGACATCGTGACGCTCGTCTACACCTCGGGCACCACCGGTCCGCCCAAGGGCGCCATGCTCTCCAACGCCAACGTCGAGTTCGCCAGCAACGTCATCGTCGATGGCGGCGGCCTCTACGACCCACCCCCCAACCCCAGTGACGTGATCCTGTCCTACCTACCGCTGTGCCACGTCGCCGAGCGAGCGGTGACCACCTGGACCAATGCGGTCTCCGGCGCTGTCGTGCACTTCGCGGAGTCGATCGACACGGTGACCCTCAACATCCGCGAAGTCCAGCCGACCCTTTTCTTCGCGGTTCCGCGCATTTGGGAGAAGCTCAAGGCAGCCGTCGAGGTGCGCATGGCGGCAGCCTCGCGCATCAAGAAGCTCAACTACGGCATCTGGATGAAGGTCGGCAACGGCATCGCCAAGACGATGCTGGCCAACGGCGGCAAGCACACCCTGTGGAGTCGCCTGCGCTACGCCGTGGGCTACGTCTTCCTCTACCGCGCCCTGCGCGAGCGCCTCGGCCTGCGTCGCGTCCGCGCGGCTGCCTCAGCCGCCGCCCCCATCTCGCCCGACGTGCTCTTCTTCTTCTTCACCATGGGCGTCGTCATCAACGAGCTCTACGGCATGACGGAGAACAGTGCTGTCGCGACGAGCAATCGGCGCGGTCGAATCAAGCTGGGCACCGTGGGCGAACCCCATCCGGGCGTCGAGGTCGTCCTCGCCGAGGGCACGGGAGAGATCCTCACTCGGCATCCCGGCACCTTCGCGGGCTACTGGGGCAAGCCCGAGGCCACCGCCGACACGATCGATAGCGAAGGGTGGCTCCACACCGGCGATGTCGGCGAGTGGGTCGACGGCACGCACCTGAAGATCGTCGATCGCATCAAGGACATCATCATCACGGCCGGGGGCAAGAACATCTCGCCTTCAGAACTCGAAAACGCACTGAAGGCTTCGCCCTTCATCCGGGAAGCGGTCGTCATCGGCGATCAGCGCGCCTATCTCACGGCCCTGATCGGCATCGAGGAGGACACGGTGGGTCAGTGGGCGCGGGCCAAGCGCATCCCCTACACCACGTACCGCGACCTATCCGAAAAGGAAGACGTCCTGCGACTCGTCCAGGGAATCATCGCGAAAGTCAACGAGGCGACAGCCCGAGTGGAGAACATCCGCAAGTTCCGCATGCTCACCAAGGCACTCGACCATGAGGACGGTGAGCTCACGGCGACGCAAAAGGTGAAGCGCTCCGCCCTGACCAAGACCTTCGAGCCCCTTATCGACGACATGTACTCGGGGGCCGACCGGCTCCCGGGCGGCGACCAGAGCGACGTCATCGTCGTCGCGCATGCGGAGGCCTAGGCCATGGAGGACTTGATCTCGTCCCTTGTCCGCGGACTCGGACTCGGCGGTCTTTACGCACTGCTGGGCGTGTCCTTCGTGATCATCTACCGCGCCACGGGGGTCATCAACTTCGCGACGCCGGCACTCATGATCCTGGGCGCCTTCTTCACCGGTTCCTTCGGCAACGCCATCGGCCTGCCCTTCTGGCTCTCGGTGCTCCTGGGCATGGCAGTCATGGCGGTCATCGGCATGATCATCGAGCGCATCGCCCTGAGACCCATGGTCGGCAGACCGGCATTCTCCGCCGCAACCGTCACCGTCGGAATCTTCATCATCCTGCTCATCGTGGCGGGACGCCTCATCGGCTCAGAGCTGCTCACCGTCAACGATCCCTTCGGCCTCAACACACTCGATGTCTTCGGGGCACGCCTCTTCACCGTCGATATCGCGCGCCTGGTGATCGCCCTCGTCGCGATCGGGATCGTGGGCCTCTTCCTCGCCCGGTCGCGCACCGGCCTGGCCATGCGTGCCACGGCGTTCGATCAGGAGACGAGCCTGGCCCAGGGCATCAATGTCGGCCGGATGTTCGGCCTCTCGTGGGGCATCGCCGCCGCCATGGCCGCTCTCGCCGGCGCCTTACTCACGGCCGGAAGCTCCGGTGTCGAGACGACCGTGGCGCTGGTCGCGCTCAAGGCACTGCCGGTGATCATCCTCGGCGGACTCGACTCGATCAAGGGCTCGGTCATCGCCGGTCTCATCATCGGCGTCGCCGAGTCCCTCACGCGCACATACCAGCCCATATACGCACCGTGGCTGGGCGCCAACTTCGACGTCATCGTGCCCTACCTGATCATGATCGTCGTCTTGATGGTCAGACCGTACGGCCTCTTCGGCACAAAGGAGGTGGTGCGGGTATGACGACCGCGACCAAGGCATCGCTGCACACCGTCAAGGGGCGGCCCCAGCTCTTCACGAGTTATGCGCGCGAGATGTCGATCTTCAACACCCGCGTCAAGCGCAATTGGGTCATCGCGGGGATCATCGCGATGGCGGTCATCCCCTTCTTCCTGCAGCGCGACATGGTGGCGCTGCTCACCACGGTGCTTATCTTCGCCATCGGCGGGATCGGGCTCAATGTCCTCACGGGCTACGCCGGCCAGGTGTCCCTCGGTCAGGCGTTCTTCATGGGCGTCGGGGCCTACACCGCGGCAGTCCTTGGCGGGGAGGCGCAAGGCAAGGTCATCGGCCTCGGCCTCGACATGGTGATCTGGCTGCCCCTCGCCGGCCTGGTGCCCGCGCTCGTCGCCTTCGTGCTCGCCCCCCTGGCCGCACGCGTGCGCGGCCTCTACCTGGCCATCCTCACCCTGGGCCTGGTCTTCATCGGAGAGCACATCTTCAAGGAGGCCAAGCCCATCACCGGCGGTGCCGGAGTGGGACGTGCGCCCGCGGAACCCGTCTTCCTCGGATTCGACCTCTTCTCAAACCACACGATCCTGGGCTACCGCATCGACCGCTTCACGGTCTTCTACGTCGCCTGCCTCGTCATCTTCCTCGTTATGGCCTTCGGTGCGCGCAACTTCGTGAGGTCGCGCTTCGGCCGTAACTTCGCGGCCGTGCGCGACCGGGACGTAGCGGCCGAGGTCATGGGCGTCTCCCTGCTACGCACCAAGACACTCGCCTTCACCGTGTCGTCGTTCTACGCCGGCATCTCGGGGGCTCTGCTCTCCATTGTGATCGGTCGCATCTCGCCGGAGACCTGGAACATCTTCCTGTCGATCGACTTCCTGGCCGTCGTCTTCATCGGTGGCCTTGCCACCATCAGCGGCTCGATCATGGGTGCCGTCTTCGTCGTGATGCTGCCCAAGCTCGTCAACACGATCACCGGATTCATCCCCGGATTCGGAGGCATCGGCGAGGGTGGATTGCTCAATGTCTTCGAGTTGCAGAGCATCATCTTCGGCCTGCTCATCATCCTGTTCCTCATCCTGGAACCAAGAGGTCTCTACGGACTATGGCTGCGATTGCGCAACTACTTCAAGGCGTGGCCGTTCAGTTATTGACGCTCGCCGCTGCATCCTGCTTTGCATACTCGTTGAGGAGATCGATCTCCCCCTGCTTGCCGGGGTAGCGCGTCCACACGAGGACCGCACCGATCACGCTCGCCGCGATGGCGGCTCCGTAGGCCCAGTTGGCGCCGTTGAGGAAAGCCTCGCGGGCGGCTGAAACGATCTGGCTCGCGTACTGGGGGTACTGCTCCGCCACCGCGGCGGCGCTCACGTAGGAAAGCTGCAGCGTCGCCTGAGTCTGCTCGGTTATCTGCTGAGCATCACCGCTGGAGGCAATGGCATTCGACATCGCGAGCGCGTAGCCAGCCGCGAGCAGCGAGCCAAGCACCGCCTGCATGACGGAGCCACCGAGATCGCGCTGCAGATCCGAGGTCCCGGATGCCATGCCCACACGAGTGACGGGCACGGAGCTCGTAAGCGCCCGTGAGGCTGGCGTCAGGGCAAGACCCGTGCCTGCACCCACGCAGATGTAGGCGAGAGCGATCACCCAGTACGCCGTCTCCTCGCGCCAGCCGATAAGCATGATGATGAAGCCGGGAATGATGACGGCGAAACCCAGCAGCAGGGTGTCGCGCGATCCGAACTTCAAGACGAGACGTCCGGAGACGGGCGAGAAGAGCACCATGGCGATCGCCATAGGGACGACGGCCAGCCCCGCGTTCAGGGTCGAGTAGGTCAGGACGTTCTGCATGAACTGCTGGCCGACGAAGAGCGACCCCATGAGCGAGCCGAAGACGATCATCCCGCTCAACGCCGCAACCCAGAAGATCCGCCGTCTCGCATAGACGAGGTCATAGAGCGGATTGGTCGCGCGTCGCTGGCGCATGATGAAGAGCGCCCCAACCACGAGCGAGACTCCGATGAGCGCGAGGGCCTGCCCCAGCATCCCGGGTGCCGACACGGTGCTGATGCCGATGACGAAGGTGCCGATCATGACCACGGAGAGCACGCCACCGAGATTGTCCACGCTCTC
>CAZLZC010000036.1:0-16851 GCA_964563825.1 uncultured Actinomyces sp. | reverse complement strand
TTGGCCACAACGCCCAGGTCTGGCTAGCCAAGGTCAAGCCTGCGCCGACGATGAAGGCAGCACCGATGTACCCGATGATCTCCGGGAGAGCTCCCCGGCGCTTCGTATCCGGAGCCGCGACCACCTCTCCCGCGGGCTGGGGCGCCGTCAGTGCTGCGACCTGGGCCCGGAGTCGAGCGGCCTCAGCCCTGAGCTCCTCCACCTCTGCCTGAAGGCGGGCCACGTCCGGCGCAGTGGAGCCGTCGGGGGTCGGTGGCGTCGGATTCCGGGCGCTGGAGGTGTCGTCGGACATGGAAACAGTGTGGTCCTCCACCCCTGCCCGTGCCGGCACATTGTCGAAGTGCAGCGCGGCTCAAAGAGGCCGGATTAGTCCGCCGACTACCCTTGCGCCATGCGCGCGCATCCCGCCGGCCCGCGGCACGGGGAGGTCTTCGCCCCTTCCTCCGCACCTGCCGCACCGTCCGGTGATCCCGGTGCGCTCGATGCGCTCGTCTGGCCCCAGGGCGCTCATCGCAACGCTGACGGCGCGCTGGTGATCGGCGGCGTGGACGTGCGCGACGCCGCCCGCGACTTCTCCACTCCCGTCTTCCTCCTCGATGAGGAGGACTTTCGCGGCCGAGCTGCGGCCTTCCGCTCGGCTTATGACGCTGGTCGAGCGGACGTGTACTACGCCGCAAAGGCCTTCCTGTCCACATCGGTCGCACGCTGGGCCGTGGAGGAGGGGCTGGGCATCGACGTGGCGACCGGAGGCGAGCTCGCTGTCGCTCTGGCGGCGGGGGTGCCCGGTGATCGCCTCCTCCTGCACGGAAACAACAAGTCGCGCGAGGAGATCCGGCGTGCGCTCGAGGCCGGTGTCGGCCGCATCGTGGTGGACTCCCTGGCGGAGGTCGATCGTGTGGCGGGGGTGGCGCGCGACCTCGGCGTACGCCCCTGCGTGCTCGTCCGCGTGACCGTGGGTGTGGAGGCGCACACTCACGAGTTCATCGCCACCGCCCATGAGGATCAGAAGTTTGGCCTGTCCCTCGCGTCCGGTGCAGCCCTCGAGGCGATCCGCCGCGTCGTCGAGATCTCCGATCTGGACTTCCGTGGCCTCCACTCGCACATCGGTTCTCAGATCTTCGATGCCGCAGGCTTCGAGGTCGCGGCATCTCGACTGGTCGGTCTGATGGGTGAGTTGCACGCCGAGGGCGTCGAGGTCGCCGAACTCAACCTCGGTGGTGGCATGGGGATCGCCTACGTGAGCGATGACGACCCACTCGAGGTGGGAGCCATGGCCAAGGCGATCGAGGCGATCGTCGACGGCGCGTGCGCGCGCGCGGGACTTCGCGTGCCTCGGCTTGCCTTCGAGCCGGGTCGCGCCATCGTCGGGCCTGCTGGTGTGACGCTCTACGAGGTGGGGACCGTCAAGCCCGTCGTACTCGACCACGGGCATGAGCGCGTCTATGTCTCGGTCGATGGCGGGATGAGCGACAACATCCGCACCGCGCTCTACGACGCGGACTACACCGTGGTCCTCGCCTCCCGCGTCTCGTCCGTGGATCCGGTGCTGTGCCGGGTCGTGGGCAAGCACTGCGAAAGTGGCGATGTCATCGTGCGCGATGCGTGGCTGCCCGGCGACGTGCGCGAAGGTGACCTGCTCGCCGTGGCTGCGACCGGTGCCTACTGCCGCTCGATGGCCTCCCAGTACAACTACCTCCCGCGCCCCGCGGTTGTCGGGGTCCGCCGGGGCGCCTGCAGTGTCGTGCTGCGTCGGGAGACGGAGCAGGACCTCCTCGCCCTCGATCCGGGCGCCGCGGTCTGAGAGGCTAGGCCCCCTAGTCGAGCCTGAGGAGTCCCGATGTCCGCGCCGATCACCGTCGCCCTACTGGGCGGAGGCACCGTCGGATCCCAGGTCGCCCGACTCATCCTCGAGCACTCCGAGGACCTCGCCGCGCGCATCGGTGCACCCCTCGAACTCGTGGGCGTGGCCGTGCGCGATGCGTCGAAGTCGCGCGATGGCATCCCCGCCGCTCTCGTCACCGACGATGCTGCCGCGCTCGCCGCGCGGGGCAGCAACATCGTCGTCGAGGTCATGGGCGGCATCGAGCCGGCACGCACGCTCATCCTGCAGGCGATGGCAGCGGGCTCCTCTGTGGTGACGGCCAACAAGGCCCTGCTCGCTGCCGACGGTGCCACGCTCTACGCCGCCGCCGCTGACAACGGCGTCGACCTCTACTTCGAGGCGTCGGTCGCCGGTGCGATCCCGCTCCTGCGACCGCTGCGCGAATCACTCGCCGGCGATCGCGTGGTGAAGGTCCTCGGCATCGTCAACGGCACGACCAACTTCATCCTCAGCAAGATGGATGAGGAGGGTGCGGACTACTCCGACGTGCTCGCAGAGGCGCAGCGTCTCGGCTACGCCGAAGCTGACCCCACGGCCGACGTCGGCGGCCTTGACGCGGCGGCCAAGGCGGCGATCCTCGCGGAGCTCGCCTTTCATACCCGTGTGACCTTCGACGACGTCTCATGCGAGGGCATCACCGGCGTCACGGCCGCGGATGTCGCTGCGGCGCGCGATATGGGATTCGTCATCAAGTTGCTCGCCGTTGCTGAGCGCACGGAGGACGGCGGCGTGATCGTGCGGGTGCACCCCACGATGGTGCCGCGCAGTCACCCCCTGGCGAGCGTCCGTGACGCCTTCAACGCTGTCTTCATCGAGGCGGAGAGCGCTGGAGAAATGATGTTCTACGGTCGCGGGGCAGGCGGCGCTCCGACCGCGAGCGCTGTCCTGGGTGACGTGGTGGCCGTGGCACGCAATCTCCGCTCGGGTGGGCACGGTCCCCGCGAGTCGACGTACGCGGCCCTGGAGATCCGGGGCATCGATCAGGCGCGCACGCGCTACTACGTCAATCTCGACGTCGCTGACCGTCCGGGTGTGCTCGCCACCATCGCGCGCGCCTTCTCGGATAACGGCGTGAGCATCCAGGTGGTCCGCCAGGACGGTCACGGGGACGACGCCGGCCTCATCGTGCGGACGCATCTCGCAAAGGACGGCGATCTGAGTCGCACGATCGAGGCGCTACGCGGGCTCGATGTGGTCAAGCAGGTTGTGGGCGTCATGCGCGTCGAAGGGGAGGCGGGCTCATGACCGCTGGCGCTCCCCAGTGGCGCGGGCTCATCGAGGAGTACCGCCAGTGGCTTCCGGTCGATGACGCGACGCCCGTCGTCACCCTGCGCGAGGGCGGCACCCCGCTCGTCTACGCCTGCACCATCAGCGAGATGACCGGCTGCCAGGTGTGGTTGAAGTACGACGGAGCCAATCCCACGGGGTCCTTCAAGGATCGCGGGATGACGATGGCGATCAGCAAGGCTGCCCAGGAGGGCGCCCGTGCTGTCATCTGCGCATCCACGGGCAACACGTCGGCGAGTGCCGCGGCGTACGCGGTCAAGGCCGGCATGGTGTGCGCCGTTCTCGTGCCCGAGGGCAAGATCGCGATGGGCAAGCTCGCCCAGGCGATCATCCATGGCGCGAGCCTGCTGCAGGTCGAGGGCAACTTCGACGACTGCCTCACCCTCGCGCGCGGCCTCGCTGACGATTACCCGGTCTCACTCGTGAATAGCGTGAATCCCGACCGCATCGAGGGTCAGAAGACCGCCAGCTTCGAGGTGGTCGATCTCCTCGGCGATGCTCCGGACATCCACTGCCTGCCCGTGGGCAACGCGGGCAACATCACGGCGTACTGGAAGGGCTACAACGAGTACGCCGCTGCCGGGCACTCCACTCGGCTACCGCGCATGTGGGGTTTCCAGGCCGCCGGGTCGGCTCCACTTGTCAGCGGTGCTCGCGTCACCAAGCCCGAGACCATCGCGACGGCCATCCGCATCGGCAATCCCGCATCCTGGGATTACGCCATCGCCGCGCGTGATGATTCCGGAGGAATGATCGATTCTGTGACCGATGAGCAGATCCTCGCGGCGTATCGACTGCTCGCGTCGAAGGAAGGACTCTTCTGCGAGCCGTCAAGCGCAGCAGGTGTCGCGGGGCTGCTGCAGGCGCACGAGCGCGGCCAGCTTGATGCGGGGCAGACGATCGTGTGCACGCTCACGGGCAACGGACTGAAGGATCCCCAGTGGGCGCTGGAGGCCGCGCCCGATCCCATCATCGTCCCGGTCGACGCGGCAGTGGCCGCGGCTGCGCTAGGGCTGCGGGGCTAGGAGATGGGTTTCCGCTCCGTCGGCGTCGAGGTCGTCGTACCCGCGACGAGTGCCAACCTCGGCCCCGGGTTCGACTCCCTCGGTCTCGCACTCGCGCTGCACGATCACCTCGTCGCCATGGTGACCGACGATCCCGGGGTCCTCGTCACCGTCGAGGGCGAAGGGGCGGGCTCCCTGCCGAGTGATGAGAGACACCTGGTGGCTGGTGCGATGCGGTCGGCGTGGGAGGCGATGGGACTGTCCGCGCCCGGGTTCGTCCTCCGCTGCCGCAATGGCATCCCCCAGGGGCGGGGCCTGGGCTCGTCCGCGGCCGCCATCGTCGCGGGAATCCTGCTGGCGCGGGGGCTCGTGGAGGAGGGGGAGGAGTTGCTCCCCGACGATGAGGTCCTGGGACTTGCCACGCGCATGGAGGGCCACCCGGACAACGTCGCAGCGGCGTTGCTCGGTGGCTTCACGACCGCATGGGTCGACTCCGTCGATGACACCCATGCGAGTGCGGTGACTCGTGCCACGCATCCGTCGATTGTGCCTGTCATCCTCATTCCGCAGCAGTCCATGGCGACGAAGGAGGCACGCACACTCCTCGACGACACGGTGTCGCGCTCGGATGCGGTGTTCAACCTGGGCCGCACGGCGCTGCTCTCCCATGCACTCGTCGCGGATCCGTCCATGCTCTTCCCTGCGACGGAGGACCGCCTTCACCAGGATGCGCGAGCTCACGCGTATCCGCAGTCGCACACACTCATGATGTCGCTGCGCGAAGGCGGCATCCCCGCAGTCGTGTCAGGGGCAGGTCCCACCATCCTCGCTTTCACGGTCGATGAACAGGAGCGCGCCGTCGCGACAGCCGCAGTGCCCGATGGCTGGCGGACTCTCGCCGTGGCGGTCGACGGGGAGGGTGCTCGCGTGCACGTCCGGGGGTCATGAGGCATCCCTCCCGGCCGGGTGCTAGCCTGCTCCTGTCCGTGTAGGGACGTTCTTTCTCCCCTCCCGTTGATCTCCCCTGTTGATCTTGGGAATGCCTCGAACGGCATGGCGGACACCGCGCAGCCTGGTCTTCACCCGGCGCGCACCCCCGATTCCACCCTGGTGTCGGGCATGACGAAGGAATCACACGTGAGCGATACCGCCACCGCCACCGCAGGCAAGTCGGCTTCCGGGCTCTCCGGAATGCTGTTGCCCGAGCTCAAGCAGCTCGCCCAGTCCCTGGGCATCACGGGGGCCAGCACCATGCGCAAGAGCGCACTCATCGAGGCGATCAGCGCCAAGCAGTCCTCCGGTCGCTCCGGCGGCAACGGACGCACCGCCGACAACGGCGCGGCAGGCGCTAAGGGTCGCTCGGCCGACAAGGCTGACAAGGACCGCGCCGCCGACCGGTCGGACAAGACCGACACGGCCGAGCAGGGTGAGCGCGAGCGCGCTCCCCGCAATGACAACCGCAATGACAACCGCGGCGATAACCGCAACACCAATCGCAGCGATAACCGCAGTGACAACCGCAACTCCAATCGAGGCGATAATCGCAGCGACAATCGCGGCGACAACAGCGATGACGGCTACGACGATGAGGATGGCGGCTCGCGTCGCCGACGTCGTCGGGGCCGTGACCGGTTCCGCGATCGTCGTGAGCGCCGCCCCGGCGGTTTCAGCGAGCAGGACGTCGAGGTCTCCGATGACGATGTGCTCGTCCCGGTCGCGGGCATCCTCGATGTCCTCGACAACTACGCCTTCGTGCGCACCGCGGGCTATCTGCCCAGCCCCAATGACGTCTACGTCTCGCTCTCCATGGTCAAGAAGAACGGCCTGCGCAAGGGCGATGCGGTCACCGGCGCCGTGCGGCAGCCGCGCGACGGCGAGCGGCGCGAGAAGTTCAACCCTCTCGTCCGCATCGACACGATCAACGGCACCGACCCCGAGCAGTCGCGCCAGCGGCCGGACTTCTCCAAGCTCACGCCCCTCTACCCCCAGGAGCGCCTGCGCCTGGAGACGGAGCCCGGCAACCTCACCACGCGCGTGATCGACCTCGTGTCCCCGATCGGCAAGGGCCAGCGTGGCCTCATCGTGTCGCCTCCCAAGGCGGGCAAGACGATGGTGCTCCAGTCGATCGCCAATGCGATCGTGACCAATAACCCGGAGTGCCATCTCATGGTCGTGCTCGTCGACGAGCGTCCTGAGGAAGTCACCGACATGCAGCGCTCGGTCAAGGGCGAGGTCATCTCCTCCACCTTCGATCGTCCTGCTGAGGACCACACCATCGTTGCCGAGCTTGCGATCGAGCGTGCCAAGCGCCTGGTCGAGTTGGGTCACGATGTCGTCGTCCTGCTCGACTCGATGACGCGACTGGGCCGCGCCTACAACCTCGCGGCTCCCGCCTCCGGTCGCATCCTCTCGGGCGGTGTGGACTCCACAGCGCTCTACCCGCCGAAGCGATTCTTCGGCGCCGCTCGCAACATCGAGAACGGCGGATCGCTCACGATCCTCGCGACTGCGCTGGTCGAGACCGGCTCGCGCATGGACGAGGTGATCTTCGAAGAGTTCAAGGGCACCGGAAACATGGAGCTCAAGCTCGATCGCAAGCTCGCTGACAAGCGCATCTTCCCCAGCGTCGACGTCGACGCCTCGGGCACGCGCAAGGAGGAGCTCCTCATGGCTCCCGACGAGCTGAAGATCGTCTGGAAGCTCCGTCGCGTCCTCCACGCCCTCGATCAGCAGCAGGCCATCGAGCTCCTGCTCACGAAGTTGCGTGAGACCAAGAGCAACCTGGAGTTCCTCATGCAGATCCAGAAGACCACGCCGTCGGTGACTGGGTCGGAGTCTGACGACGCCTAGCCCCTTCCGGATACGCCGGCGCGATGGCGTACCCTTCCTCTGTCCGGTTCACCGCAGCTGCGGACCCGGACCCGAACATAGGAGTCAATATGAAGTCGGGCATCCACCCCGAGTACGTCGAGACCCAGGTCACCTGCACCTGCGGATCGACGTTCACCACGCGCAGCACCGCGAAGAACGGCGTCATCCACGCCGATGTCTGCTCGCAGTGCCACCCCTTCTACACCGGTCGCCAGAAGATTCTCGACTCCGGCGGTCGCGTCGCGAAGTTCGAGAAGCGCTTCGGCGGCAAGGACAAGGCCTCCGCATCCGAGTGACGCGCTGTCGACCGAAGCGCGTCCCCGCTCATCGCCGATAGGTAGGTCCCGTGTTCGACGCCTGCGTCGAGTTGACCGCCGAGTACTCCGCGATTGAGGAGCGCCTCGCCGACCCGGCCGTTCACGCTGACCCTTCCGAGGCACGCCGTCTGGCGCGTCGCCACGCTGAGTTGCGTCCCACCATCGAGGCGTACCGCACGTGGGTCGCCCTGGGTGATGACATGGCCGCTGCCCGTGAGCTTGCCGACGTCGATCCTGCGTTCGCCGAGGAGGCCGAGGCTCTCGAGGCGCGCCGCCAGGATGTCGGCGAGAGCCTGCGCGAGCTTCTGATCCCGCGCGATCCGCTGGACGGCAAGGACGTCATCCTCGAGATCAAGGCGGGTGAGGGCGGTGAGGAGTCCGCTCTCTTTGCTGGCGATCTGCTGCGCATGTATCTCCGTTACGCCGACCAGCGCGGATGGAGTGCAGAGGTGCTCGAGGCCGAGGAGTCCGATCTCGGCGGCTATCGGGATGTCGCGGTGGCCGTCAAGGCACGCGGTATTCCTGAGCCGGGGGAAGCGCCGTACGCCCGCCTGAAGTTCGAGGGCGGGGTGCATCGTGTGCAGCGCGTGCCGGTGACCGAGTCCCAGGGGCGCATTCACACCTCGGCTGCCGGCGTGCTCGTGCTCCCTGAGGCCGAGGAGGTCGATGTCACCATCGACCCCAACGAGCTGCGCATCGATGTCTTCCGCTCGTCGGGACCCGGTGGCCAGAGCGTCAATACGACCGACTCCGCCGTGCGCATCACCCACCTGCCCACGGGCACTGTCGTGTCGTGTCAGAACGAGAAGAGCCAACTGCAGAACCGCGAGCAGGCACTGCGCATCCTGCGAGCCCGGCTGCTAGCCATCGCCCAGGAGCAAGCGCAGCAGGAAGCATCGGACTCCCGGCGGGCGCAGGTGCGCACGGTCGATCGCAGCGAGCGCATTCGCACGTACAACTTCCCCGAGAACCGTCTGAGCGATCATCGATCCGGCTACAAGGCCTACAACCTCGACCAGGTGCTGAGCGGCGAACTCGATGCCGTCATCCAGTCCTGCATCGACTCCTCTGCCGACGCGGCGCTGGCGGACGGCGCGTGAGTCACTCCGGGCAGGGCCCGTCTCCCCGCGTAGTGGAGGGATGGGTGTCCCTCCGCGATGCCATCGCCGATGGGCAGCGGCGTCTCGCCTCTGCGGGCGTGCCGTCGCCGGACACCGACGCCATGCTTCTGGCTGCCCACGTCAAGGGCGTGCCGCGCGGCCGACTCCTGCTTCACGACCGCATGGACTCCACCGAGCGCACCGCCTATGAGCGACTGCTCACCAAGCGCATGGCGCGGATCCCGCTCCAGCACCTCGTCGGTGCCGCTGCCTTCCGCAATCTGGAGTTGGCCGTCGGCCCTGGCGTCTTCATCCCGCGGCCGGAGACCGAGCTGGTCGCACAGGCGGGGATCGATGCGCTGCGCGCGCTTCCGCCAGGGGAGCGTCGTGCGGTCGACCTGTGCACGGGATCTGGCGCCGTGGCCTTCGCCCTGGCGACCGAGGCTGCGCCCGCGTATGTCACCGCTGTAGAGATCGACGATGCGGCTGTCGCCTGGACGCGACGTAACGCCGATGCGCTCCTCGAGGAGGTGACAGCAGCCGGCAGTCGGGTCGACATCGTGCAGGCCGACGCGCGCACGTGCGCGGCCGACGGCGGACCGCTCGCATCCCTGCGCGCGAGTGTCGCGGTCGTCACGATGAATCCTCCCTACGTGCCGAGCGGCGCAAGCGTGCGCGACCCCGAAGTCCGCGACCACGATCCGGCGCTCGCCCTCTACGGCGGCGCCGATGGCCTCGAGGTGATCCGCGGTGCGCTCGACACGGCGGCACTGCTCCTCCAGCCCGGTGGGCTCCTCGTCATCGAGCATTCCGACGAGCAGGGCGACGAGGCAGAGGAGGGCGTGCCCGCACTCCTCGCGGCCGACGGGCGGTGGCGGGATGTCGCCGACCACCGCGACCTCGCCCGCAAGCCACGCTTCACTACTGCGACGCGGGCCATGGACACGGTGTGAGCCTCGTCATCGATGTCGGCGACCGCCCGGGGCCGGGCCGGGAGCGCGGTATCTCCGCAGCGGCTGCTGCCATCAAGCGCGGAGATCTCGTCGTGCTTCCGACCGAGTCCGTATACGGCCTCGCGGCCGATCCCTTCTCGCCCAGGGCGATGCGCGCACTGCGCGAGGCGAAGGGTCGCGGCGACGACCTGCCCGTCGGCGTCTTGGTCGGAGCGGTGCGCACCGTTGACGGCCTGGCCAGCGGCATCACTGCGGATGGGCGTGCACTCATCGAGGCTTTTTGGCCCGGTCCGCTCACCCTCGTCGTGCGCGAGCAGCCGACCCTGGCGTGGGACAACCCCGCCGGTCATGTCTCGCTGCGCATGCCCCTGCATCCGGTCACGCTCGGCGTGCTGGCTGCCACGGGCCCACTTGCGGTCACCTCTGCCCAGCGTGCCGGCAGTGCTCCACCGCGGACCTGCGCCGATGCCGAAGGGCAGCTCGGTGATGGGATCGCGCTGTACCTCGATGCGGGGGAGACGATCGCCGAAGCTCCCAGCAGCATCGTCGACCTCACCGTGGATCCGCCCGTGCTCCTGCGCGAAGGCGCCTTCTCCCTCCAGGCCCTGCGTGAGGTGTGTCCTGACCTCGTGGGAGCCGACGCCGCGGGCCGGTCGGACGGGTAGTTTCCCCAGGTCGCCGTAGACTCGCCCGGTCGGCCCGCGTGGCCGACCAGTCGAAGGGAAGTGCGCAGTGGGCAGCGAGACGTTCTGGGGCCCGGACTTCGGGCAGTTGCAGTCAGAGGATCCCGAAATCGCGGGCATCCTCCTGTCCGAGCTCGAGCGCGCACGTGGCGGTCTGCAGCTCATCGCGAGCGAGAACTTCACCTCTCCCGCCGTGCTCGCCGCGCTGGGCTCGACGCTGAGCAACAAGTACGCCGAGGGCTACCCCGGCAAGCGCTACTACGGCGGATGCGCCGAGGTCGACAAGGCCGAGATCATCGGCATCGAGCGGGCGAAGGAACTCTTCGGCGCCGAGCACGCCAACCTGCAGCCGCACAGCGGTGCGAGCGCCAACCTCGCGGCGTACGGCGCCTTCGTGAAGCCTGGTGAGACTGTGCTCGCGATGAGCCTGCCGCATGGCGGACATCTCACCCACGGCTCGAAGGTCAACTTCTCCGGCAAGTGGTTCGAGGTCGTGTCCTACGGCGTCCGAGAGGACACCGAGACCATCGACTACGACGAGGTCCGCTCGATCGCGCTGCAGCACAAGCCGCGGATGATCATTGCCGGAGCTACGGCGTACCCCCGCCTCATCGACTTCGCAGCCTTCCGGCAGATCGCCGACGAGGTCGGCGCGATCCTCATGGTCGACGCAGCGCACTTCATCGGCCTCGTTGCCGGCAAGGCGATCCCCAGCCCCGTGCCCTACGCCGACGTCGTCACCTTCACCACCCACAAGGTCCTGCGCGGGCCGCGCGGCGGCATGGTCCTGTGCAAGTCCGAGCACGCCGCGGCGATCGACAAGGCCGTCTTCCCGATGATGCAGGGCGGGCCCCTCATGCACGCGGTAGCGGCCAAGGCGGTGGCCCTCAAGGAGGCCATGTCGCCCGAGTACCAGGCCTACGCCGCCCAGGTCGTGGCCAATGCGCAGGCCCTGACCGCCTCGCTGGCCGCCGAGGGCATGCGACCGGTGAGCGGTGGCACCGACACCCACCTGGCCCTCATCGACCTGCGGGGTGTGGGCGTCACCGGCGCCGATGCCGAGGTCCGCTGCGATGAGGCGCGCATCACGCTCAACAAGAACGCCATCCCCTATGACCCCCAGCCGCCGGCGGTGGCCTCGGGGATCCGTGTGGGCACCCCCTCCGTCACCACGCAGGGCATGGGGGAGGCCGAGATGGCCGAGATCGGCCAGCTCATCGCCCGGGCCGTCACCGACCCGGCCAGCGCTCGCGAGGTGGCCGACTCGGTCAACGCGCTCGTGCGCAGGTTCCCCGCCTACGCCGAGGCTCCGGTCGGGGTCTAGGCACCCGCCCGTGCGCGAATACCTCCTCTGCCTCGTCGCGGCCGCGGCCGTGACGTACCTGGTGACCCCTCTCGCACGTGCGCTCGCCGTGCGCTGGGGTGCCATGGCGGAGGTGCGCGATCGCGACGTCCACGACGAGCCGACCCCGCGCCTGGGCGGACTCGCCATGCTCGCCGGGCTCTGCGCCGGGCTGCTGCTGGCCAGCAAACTCCCGCAGATGAGCTCGGTCTTCGAGGTGGGTGACAGTCAGACGTTTGCCCTGCTCAGCGGTGCGGCGATCATCGTCGTCCTCGGCCTCATCGACGACCGCTGGGGGCTTGCCGCACCCACCAAGCTCGCCGGCCAAGTACTTGCGGCCGCCGTCATGGCTCTGCAGGGCATCTCCATCATCTGGCTGCCCTTCGGCGGCACGCTGGTGCTTGACCCCGTGACGAGTGTGCTGCTGACGGTGCTCGTCGTCCTCGTCTGCATCAACGCGATCAACATGGTCGACGGCCTGGACGGCCTGGCGGCCGGGATTGTCGCCGTAGCGGCGCTGGCGTTCTTCGCCTACTCCTACCTGCTCTCGGTCGAGGTGGGCTTCGAGCGCGCGACCATGGCCACGCTGGTCTCCGCGCTCCTGGTCGGCATGTGCCTGGGATTCCTGCCCTACAACGTCTTCCGTGCGCGCATCTTCATGGGTGACACCGGCTCGATGCTGCTGGGATTTCTCCTGGCCGCGAGCATCATCACGCTCTCGGGCCAGGTAGATCCCGCGGCGATCGAAGGTGGCACGTTGCTGCCCGCGCTCCTGCCGATCCTGCTTCCGCTCGCGGTGCTTGTGCTGCCGCTGCTGGATCTCGGCCTTGCCGTACTCCGCCGCACGCGTCAGGGTCGATCACCGTTCGCTCCCGACAAGCAGCACCTACACCATCGCCTGCTCGAGATGGGGCACTCGCAGCGTCGCACCGTGTCGCTCATGTACGCCTGGACCGCCGTGGTCGCCGGCACCGCCGTAGCGCTCGCCTTCATCCCGGTCGGCTTCGCACTTCTCCTCCTCGTCGCCGGGTCGCTCGTTGTGCTCTTCGCCGCGCTGCGGCCCGATGGATCCCGCCCTGCCGGGACACGGGACGGTCAGCGCACCGGCACCGGCGGATAGGCACCCGGAGATGCGCTCCGCGACAGTGTCGATAGCGTGAGGGGAACCGTTCCCGGGAGGGGTGCATGCCGTCCATCGACCGCCTGGTCTTGCGGGTCTCCATACCCGTGACCGTGGCTGTGGGCATCGTGGCGGCCATCATCGGCGCCCTGGTGGCCTCGGATCCGGGCAAGGCCCTCCTGGGAGCCGCCATCGGGACCCTGATCGTGGTGGCGTTCTTCACCGTGGGCCAGGTGGCCGTGGGAGCGGTCCTGCGCAACGCCCCCCAGATGGCCATGTCCGTGGCCCTCATGGTCTATCTGCTCAAGATCGGCGTCCTCTTCATCTTCATCATCCTCTTCCAGGGGACGACGGCATTCGATACCAAGGTTTTCGCGCTCACGATCGTGGCCTGCACTCTGGCGTGGACCGTTGCCGAGGTGTGGATCTTCGCCCGCACCAAGGTCCTCTACGTCGATCCACAGCAGCCGAGGCCGCCGCTATGAGGCTCCTGGGGACTCGCGTGACGGATGAGGCGGTTCACAAGGAGGGCTGGACCACTGCCAACACGGGGTGGATCATCATGAGCCACCTGCTGACCGGCATCCTCTTCTACGCCGGGCTGGGTTGGCTGCTGTCCCTGTGGCTCGGGAATGCCCCCCTCCTGATCGGCGCGGGTGCCCTGATCGGTATGTTCCTATCGCTCTATCTCATCCATCGACGCCTTGAGGCGACAGCGCCGGGGAAGGATCAGTCAGTGCCAGACCGCGCGACCCGCATTCTGCGTGGACACCGACGAGGCACCTCATGAGCCTCGTCGCGGCCGGCAGCCTCCAGTGCAAGTTCGAGAACGCCTCCAACCCGTGTGGCTTCCCGGCGGCTGGGTCGGAGATCTTCTTCTTCGACGACATCGTGAGCTGGAATGTCTTCGGCACCACGGTGGGCATCAACAAGGTCACGATCCTCGTGGCCATCGCCGTCGTCGTGGTCCTCGGCTTCTTCCTCTACGCCTTCCGCAAGCCGCAGATCGTCCCTAAGGGCGCTCAGAACGTTGGCGAGACCGGCTACCTCTTCATCCGCGATGGCATCGCTCGTGACGTCATCGGCAAGGAGGGCGACAAGTTCGTCCCCTTCCTCTTCTCGTTCTTCTTCCTGGTGTGGACCTTCAACGTCCTGGGCATCATCCCCTTCGCCCAGTTCCCCATCACGAGCGTCTTCGCCATCCCGGTGGCCTTCGCGCTCATCGTCTACTTCACGTGGGTCCCCCTGGGCATCTACCGCCAGGGTTTCGGCGGGTTCTTCAAGGGCATGCTCTTCCCGCCCGGCGTTCCCAAGCCGATGTACATCCTGCTTTCGCCGATCGAGTTCATCTCCAACATCATCGTTCGGCCCTTCACCCACGCCGTGCGTCTCTTCGCCAACATGTTCGCGGGTCACCTGCTCATCGCGACCTTCAGCCTCGCGGCGTACTACCTGCTCACGTTCACCGTGATCGGCCTGCTCGGGTCGGTCGCGTCCTTCACGATGGCGGTGGCACTCACCGCCTTCGAGCTGCTCATTCAGGCACTTCAGGCCTACATCTTCACCCTGCTGACGGCGGTCTACATCAGCGGAGCGCTCCACGCGGAGCACTGAGTTCGTCCCGCACCACCTGCACGGCCACAACCGAATAAGACCCCCAGACCGGCAGACCAGACTGCCGGCCCGGACACGAAGGAAAAGACATGTCACTGCTCGCTGAGCTCTCCGGCTCCATCGGCTCCGTCGGCTACGGCCTCGCGGCCATCGGCCCGGGCGTCGGAATCGGCATCATCTTCGGCCAGGGCGTCCAGGCAATCGCCCGCCAGCCGGAGGCCTACGGCGTCATCCGCCAGAACATGCTCCTCGGCTTCGCACTTGCTGAGGCGCTCGCCCTCATCGGCTTCGTCGTCCCGTTCGTCTACGGCACCTGATCGGACTCACTGTGTCCAACTTCATCACGGGTCAGCTCCTGGCTGCCGGCGGAGAGAACGAGCCGATGCCGAGCGTCCTCGCAGTGCCGATCGACGAGCTCGTCGTCGGCCTGCTGGCGTTCTTCATCGTCTTCGGTGTCCTCGCCAAGGTCGCGCTGCCCAAGATCAAGGAGACCCTCGCCGCCCGCTCGGAGGCGATCGAGGGGGGCCTGCGCAAGGCCGAGGAGGCCCAGGCGGAGGCGCAGCGCGCTCTCGAGGAGTACCGCGCCGCATTGGCGTCGGCTCGCGAGGAGGCGGCGTCCATCCGCACGCAGGCCCAGGCCGATCGTGCGGCTATCGTCGAGGAGGCACGTGCCGAGGCACGCGCTGCCGCGGCAGCCGTCACGGCTCAGGCCGAGGCCCAGCTCGCCGCAGAGCGTGCGCAGGCCACCTCTCAACTCACCCGTCAGGTGGGCGAGGTCGCGGTGGCCCTCGCAGGCAAGGTCGTGGGGCAGTCCCTCACCGACGATGCTCGCGTCAAGTCGACCGTGGACGCCTTCCTTGCCGACCTCGAGTCCCAGGTCGCGCAGCAGGGAGCTGGTCGCTGATGTGGGGTGCGAGTCGCAGCAGCCTGTCGGAGCTTTCCGACTGGCTCGATGGCCAGCGTGGCGCGGAGGGGCTGGCGGCGTTGCCCGCTGAGCTCTTCTCCGTCGCCGATCTTCTCGACCGCGAGAAGACGCTGCGCACGGCCCTTGCCGACTCTGGTCAATCGGCCGACTCGCGCTCCGAGCTCGCGGCGTCGCTCTTGGCGACGCGCGTGAGTCCCCTCACCCTCCGCACGCTGCAGGAGGTCGTCCGCCACCGCTGGTCGTCTGACGCAGACCTGCTGCTCGGCATCGAGGCCCTCGCGGACCAGGCTGCCTTCATGGTGGCCGACGCCGCGGGCGACCTCGATGCGACGGAGGATGAGATCTTCCGCTTCGGGCGGGCGGTCGACTCCTCTCCCGAGCTCCAGATGGCCCTGACCGCGCCGGCTCTCTCGGCCGCGGCCAAGTCCGGAATCGTCGAGGACCTGCTGAAGGATCGTTCGACGGCTACGACGCGCCTGGTGCTCGGCTACGCCGTGGGGCACCTGCACGGTCGCCGGATCGACGCCGTGGTCGATGACCTGGCTGACGCAGCCGCTCGGCAGCGTCAGCGCATCGTCGCCGAGGTGCGGGTGGCCCAGCCGCTCGACGCCGATCAGGAGCGCCGCCTCGCGGCAGCTCTCAGCGCGCTCAAGGGTCGCCAGGTCCGTCTCAACGTTGCCGTCGATCCGGCGGTACTCGGGGGAGTGCACGTGACCGTGGGTGATGAGGTCATCGACGGCACGGTGGCGGCACGCCTCGAACAAGCCCGACGCTCGATGCTGGGCTGATCCACAAGACAGCACAAGACAACACCGAACAGCACAAGACAGCACGAACCACGTCGCCGAGGGCGACCGAAGAAGGAGAGCAGGCACCATGACGGAGCTGACGATCCGGCCGGATGAGATCCGGAGCGCGATCGAGCGGAACGTCCAGTCGTACTCGCCCACCACGGCCCGCGAGGAAGTTGGCCGAGTGATCGAGACGGGTGACGGCATCGCTCGCGTCGAGGGTTTGCATTCGGCGATGACCAATGAGCTCCTCGAGTTCGAGGGCGGTCTGCTCGGCGTAGCCCTCAACCTCGATGTGCGCGAGATCGGCGTCGTCCTCCTCGGCGACGGCTCGCGGATCGAGGAGGGTCAGCCGGTGCGTCGCACGGGCGAGGTCCTCTCCGTGCCGGTCGGCGACGCCTACCTCGGCCGCGTTGTCGATCCCCTGGGCAATCCCATCGACGGCAAGGGCCCGATCGCCGCAGAGACGCGTCGCGCACTCGAGGTCCAGGCGCCGACAGTGGTCGAGCGCCAGCCCGTCAAGGAGCCGATGCAGACCGGCATCAAGGCCATCGACGCCATGACCGCTATCGGCCGTGGTCAGCGCCAGCTCATCATCGGCGATCGCCAGACCGGCAAGACCGCGGTGTGCCTCGACACGATCATCAATCAGCGCACCAACTGGGAGTCGGGCGATCCGACCAAGCAGGTGCGCTGCATCTACGTCGCCATCGGTCAGAAGGGTTCGACCATCGCATCTGTTCGGGGTGCGCTCGAGGAGTACGGCGCGATGGAGTACACCACCATCGTCGCCGCACCGGCCTCTGATCCCGCGGGCTTCAAGTACCTCGCCCCCTACACCGGCTCGGCCATCGGCCAGCACTGGATGTACCAGGGCAAGCACGTCCTCATCGTCTTCGACGATCTGTCGAAGCAGGCCGAGGCCTACCGCGCCGTGTCGCTCCTGCTGCGCCGCCCGCCGG
>CAZLZC010000035.1:9488-17504 GCA_964563825.1 uncultured Actinomyces sp. | reverse complement strand
CACACGACGCCGCGCCGCCCACGATCGGTCGGTCCTCGGTAGTGGCTCCCGGGTCGCATGACCCGGCGGCCTCGATCGAAGACCGCTCCCGGTAGGGCGCTCGCCTCGATGACGTCGACCTGACGGTCGCGCATCGTGGCGATTATGTCGGCGCGCGTCCGGTCGCTTGCGACCATCGCCCTAAGGAGTATCCCGTGGAGGGTTCCCTCACCACAGCCGAGGCCGTGCTCGATAACGGCTCGTTCGGCACGCGCACGATTCGTTTCGAGACCGGTCGTCTGGCACGCCAGGCCGCCGGCAGCGTCGCCGCATTCCTGGACGACGACACCATGGTGCTGAGCGCCACCACCGCGTCGAAGCAGCCCAAGGAGCACTTCGACTTCTTCCCCCTCACTGTCGACGTCGAGGAGCGGATGTATTCCGTGGGCCGGATTCCCGGCTCGTTCTTCCGTCGCGAGGGTCGCCCGACCGAGGATGCGATCCTCACCTGCCGGCTCATCGATCGTCCCCTGCGCCCGTCCTTCGTCAAGGGTCTGCGCAACGAGATCCAGATCGTCGTCACCGTGCTGTCGCTCAACCCCGATGACCTGTACGACGTTCTCGCGATCAATGCGGCGTCGGCGTCGACCCAGATCGCTGGGCTTCCCTTCTCGGGGCCGATCGGCGGCGTCCGCGTGGCCCTGATCGACGGTCAGTGGGTTGCCTTCCCCCGTCACTCCGATCTCGAGCGCGCGGTCTTCGACATGGTCGTCGCCGGCCGTGTCGTGGGCGATGACGTGGCGATCATGATGGTGGAGGCCGAGGCCACCACCGGCACGATCGACATGATCGCCGGCGGAGCGAAGGCTCCGACGGAGACCGTCGTGGCCGAGGGCCTCGAGGCATCGAAGGTCTTCATCCGGGCTCTGTGCGAGGCGCAGCAGTCGCTGGCCGATGCGGCCGCCAAGCCGGTCGGGGACTTCCCCGTCTTCCTCGAATATGGCGACGATGTCTACGCCGCCGTCTCCGACTTCGCGTCAGCCAAGGTGGCCAAGGCGCTCACGATCGTGAGCAAGGCTGAGCGCGAGGACGCCCTCGACGCCATCAAGGCCGAGGTCGTGGCTGGCCTGTCGGGGCAGTTTGAGGGTCGCGACAAGGAGATCAGCGCGGCGCTGCGTAGCGTGACGAAGAACAGCGTGCGTGAGCGCGTCCTTCGCGACAAGGTCCGCATCGACGGCCGTGGCCCTCGCGATATCCGCGTGCTCGCGGCCGAGGTTGACGTGCTGCCGCGCGTGCATGGCTCGGCTCTCTTCGAGCGAGGCGAGACGCAGATCCTGGGCGTGACCACGCTCAACATGCTCAAGATGGAGCAGTGGCTCGACACCCTCTCGCCCGACAACCGCAAGCGCTACATGCACAACTACAACTTCCCGCCCTACTCCACCGGTGAGACCGGTCGCGTGGGTTCACCGAAGCGTCGCGAGATCGGCCACGGTGCGCTCGCTGAGCGCGCCCTGCTGCCCGTGCTGCCGTCGCGCGAGGAGTTCCCCTACGCCATCCGCCAGGTGTCTGAGGCGCTCGGCTCCAACGGCTCGACCTCCATGGGCTCGGTGTGCGCGAGCACGATGTCTCTCATGGCAGCGGGCGTGCCGCTGAAGGCGCCGGTCGCGGGCATCGCGATGGGCCTCATCAGTGGCGAGGTCGACGGCAAGACGGAGTACGTCGCGATCACCGACATCCTCGGTGCCGAGGATGCCTTTGGCGACATGGACTTCAAGGTCGCGGGCACCAAGGACTTCGTCACAGCGCTCCAGCTCGACACGAAGCTCGATGGCATCCCCGCATCCGTGCTGGCCGGTGCCCTTGATCAGGCGCGCGAGGCACGTCTGACGATCCTCGACGTCATGGGCGAGGCGATCGATGCTCCCGGCGATATGTCTCTCTACGCGCCACGGATCATCACCGTCAACATCCCGGTCGACAAGATCGGCGAGGTGATCGGGCCCAAGGGCAAGATCATCAACCAGATCCAGGAGGACACGGGCGCCGACATCACGATCGAGGACGACGGCACGATCTTCATCGGCGCCTCGGATGGGGCTGCCGCAGAGGCCGCGCGCGCCAAGATCAATGCCATCGCCAACCCGACGATGCCGGAGGTTGGCGAGCGCTACCTCGGCACGGTCGTGAAGACGACCAACTTCGGCGCGTTCGTGTCGCTCATGCCCGGCCGCGACGGCCTCCTGCACATCTCGGAGGTCAAGAAGCTCGCTCCTGGCAAGAAGCGCCTCGAGAACGTCGAAGAGGTCCTCAAGGTGGGTGACAAGGTGCAGGTCGAGATCAAGGAGGTCGACCCGCGCGGCAAGCTGTCGCTCATCCCCGTCGTCGAGGGTGGCGACGCCGAAGCGGCCGAGAGCGAGTAGTCCTCGGATGACGGCGCGCAGGGCCCTCACGCGCACCCTCCTCGAGGGTGCCGATGGCGCGGTCGTGCGACGCACGACTCTGCCGAATGGCCTGCGTGTCGTCACGGAGTCCGTGCCCGGAGTGCGCTCGGTCTCCTTTGGAGCCTGGATCGGCGTGGGGTCTCGCGATGAGACCCCACGCCAGACCGGCGCGGCGCACTTCCTCGAGCATCTGCTCTTCAAGGGGACGCAGACGCGCAGCGCATGGGAGATCACGGCGCCGATCGAGGCTGTTGGCGGCGAGATGAACGCCTTCACCTCCAAGGAGTACACCTGCTACTACGCGCGCGTCCTCGACGATGACACCGATTTGGCCATCGACACCGTGTGCGATGTCGTGCTCAACGGCAGGCTTGACGCGGGTGACATCGAGGGTGAGCGAGAGGTCATCCTCGAAGAGATCGCCATGAACGACGACGATCCCGGCGACACCGTTCACGACCTCTACATGCGCACCCATTACGGCGACGGCCCGCTCGGCCGGCCGATCCTCGGGACCCAGGATTCACTGGAAGCCCTCACGCCGCAGGGCATCAGAAGCTTCTACCGCCGGCACTACGTCGCCCCCCGCATGGTCGTGGCTGCTGCTGGCGCGGTGGACCACGACGAGGTGGTCGAGCGTGTGCGGACTGCATTCCGCGGCGCCGACGCCCCGGGCGAGCCCGTGACTCGCCCTGCCACGCGCCGTGCCCCCGCAGCGCCGGGGCGAGGCGCCCGCGCCGTGATGCATCGTCCGTCCGAGCAGGCGCACCTCGTGCTCGGACTCGGAGGCATTCGCCGCACGGATGAGCGCCGATATGCCCTCGGTGTGCTCAATGCCGCACTCGGTGGTGGCATGTCCAGCAGGCTCTTCCAGAGCGTGCGCGAGGAGCGGGGCCTGGCCTACTCCGTCTACTCCTTCGTGTCGAGCTTTGCCGACACGGGCTACACCGGCGTCTACGTCGGCTGCCTACCGGACAAGTTGCGCGACGTACTCGAGGTGACCCACCAGGTCATCGCCGATGTCGCCCAGAGCGGACTCGGCGACGAGGAGTTGCGTCGCGGGCGCGGGCAACTGCGCGGAAGCGTCGTGCTGGGCCAGGAGGACGCCGGATCGCGCATGAGCCGCATCGCCAAGGGCGAGCTCCTCTACGGAGAGATTCCCTCCATCGACGACATCGTCGCGCGCATCGACGCGGTGACGTCGGATGACATCAGTGCCCTGGCCGGCGAACTGCTCTCCGAGCCCCCGACGTACGCCGCCATCGGGCCCTTCGATGAGCTTCCCGACTAGTACTTCTTGATCGTCCTGCCCTCCGCCGCGGGCCCGCGTGCGGCCAACTTCACCAGCGTTGCGGCGTCGTCGGCCAGGAGAATTCCGGCGTCAACATCCGCCTGAGCCGCCGTGCGCACCTTGCCCACGTAGTCGGCTGTCGTCGGATACATGCGCTGGATCGCTGCACGGCTGAAGGGCTTCTGCCAACCGGTGAGGTTGCAGAAGAGTCCGCCGGTGCTGAAGGGTCCATACGTGGCGACAGGCACGTCTATGCGTGACAGGCGCAGCCCGCCGCGAGCATTGCCGCGGCTGTCACGGGCGACGTCGCCGTCCACACGGGCGATGCGCTTGACGCTCGCCGGCGCAGTGCCCACCTCATGCCATGCGGCGAGCCCCTCGAGCGCGCTGTGCCAGGCGAACCGCATGGTGAAGTCATTGACGCCCATGGCTCCCTGCCAGTCGCACGCCGGGGCGAAGCTCAGGCCGTAGTCGCGGGTGAGCACGCCGAGTGCCTGCTCGGCACCGTGACGATCGTTGTGCGAGGAACCCGCGACCTCCCAGAGGCGGAAGCGATCGGTGGGCTCGTCAGCGTCTGCTCGCCAGACGGCCGCGTCGTCTCCCGAGGGGAATCCCGGGGGATCGGTTTCCGTCTGGAGGTTGATCACGGGTGCGCCACCGGCGGAGATGCGGCGCTGCGCGACGGATCCGCTGGTGCTGGGGACGGCGCCATCCACGGGAGCGGCGTACTGGAGATTCGTCGCCCGGGTGCCCCGGTAGGCCACGAGGAAGCCATCGAAAACCTGGTGGCGCGGGTGAATGGCATTGACGTACGTGACCGCGTAGCCGGCCATCTGGGACTGACCGGTGAGGAAGACCGAATCCACGTCGTATCCCGCGAGCGGACTCGTGGTGCCCTCGCGGGCGATGAGCGCTCCCACCTGGGACGTGAGATCCCAGGCGACCGACGGATCGCGCAGGCCATTGGATGGGTCGCTGGCGGCTGCGGGTGTCATGAGGTTGAGGCCGAGGCTCTTGTAGCGGTCGGGCTGGCGCTTGAATCCGGAGAGCGCGCGGAGGCCTGTCTGCTGCACGGTGATGCCGACGTAGGCCCAGCCATCTCGCATGAGGTAGTCGTGCGCCTGCTGCCAAGCGATGTCAAGGTCGACAGAGGCCGTCGTGTTCATCATCTCGACCAGGACGCGGCCATTGAACTTCGCGGGATCCGAGGGCATGCGCACGATGAAGCGGCTGCGGTAGTTGCCCTCCGCAGCCGGGGTCACCGTGGTCTGCGTCGTGTCGCCGACATAGGTGTAGACCTGGGGATCAGTCACGGTGACGGCGTATTCGCGTTCGAGGAAGCCGCGAGGCGCCAGCTCCTGCAATGCACCGGTGAAGATCGTGCTCCCGGGGATGGCTTCGACCGTCGGGAGTGGCACGGTCGCCCGCGACTCGGCGACAGCGGGAGGTGCCGCCGCGACGAGTAGGCCGGCCACGAGGGCACCGGAGGAGACGAGGGCGAGGGTGGGCAGGCTCATGCGCATGCCGACATCATGGAGGGCCGCGGCTCGTGTTGCACCCCCGGAGCCTCCCTGGGCCCCCACTAGGCTGGTCACGTGATCGAGGTAGGAGTCGTCGGCGCCGCCGGGCGCATGGGCTCCGAGGTCGTCCGAGCCGTTGATGCGGCGGACGGCCTTCACGTGGCCGCCGTCGTCGATATCGGCGATCCCCTCACGCGTCTCGAGGACTCGGGAGTCCAGGTCGCCGTGGACTTCACGACCCCGGATGCCGTCATGGCGACGCTGCGGCACTGCATCTCGCAGGGCATCCATGTCGTCGTCGGCACCACGGGTTTCGGTGAGACGCACCTCGAGGAGGTGCGAGGCCTGCTTGCCGCGCACCCCGGCGTGGGCGTCGTTATTGCTCCCAACTTCGCCCTGGGAGCCGTGCTGCTCATGCGCTTCGCGCGCGAGGCGGCCCCCTTCTTCGAGTCCGTCGAAGTCATCGAGATGCACCACCCAGACAAGCTGGATGCACCTTCGGGCACAGCGACCCACACGGCCCAGGCGATCGCCGAAGCGCGACGCCATGCGGGAGTGGCACCTTCCCCTGATGCCACCGACCGGGCACTCGAGGGTGCCCGCGGTGCCGATGTCTCCGGGGTGCGCGTGCACGCCGTACGTGTCCGCGGGCACGTCGCACATGAAGAAGTGATCTTCGGCAACCCCGGAGAAGTGCTCACCCTGCGTCACGATTCCCTCGACCGAGCATCCTTCATGCCCGGTGTCCTGCTGGCGGTGCGCGCGGTCGCCGATCGTCCGGGGCTCACCGTGGGCCTCGAAGCACTCCTCGATCGATGACCTCTCTCGATCGATGACTCCGCGTCGCTGGGCATGGCTGCTCGCCGCTGCCGTGGCGGCGTATCTCGTCCTCGCCGGTGTCCGTGGCTGGGCCCTCGTGACGTCGGGCGAGGTGACCGGGGTGCTCCTCGGCCTGGCCGTCTTCGCGCTCCCCATCGTGGGTGCCTGGGTGGTGTGGCGCGAGATCGCCTTCGGCTACGCCATGCAGGCGATGGGCGCGCAACTCGCCGCCCAGGGCGACCTTCCTGTCGACGACTTCGCACGGATGCCGTCGGGCCGCATCGTGCCCGAGGACGCTCAGCGCTTCCTGGCGGCAGAGCGTGAGCGCGTGGACGAGCAACCAGAGGACTGGGCATCGTGGTACCGCTTCGGCCTCGCTCAGGATGCTGCGCGTGACCGTCGGCGCGCACGCGCTGCGATGCGTGAGGCCCAGCGCCTCTGGCAGGCGACGAGCGGCTGACGCCTAGCGCGTCTCGCGGAGCCAGGTGCGGAGGCGATCACGTGCAGCATCGAAGGACTGGGGCCGCAGCCACAGGTCAGGTGAGGCCGTCTCGATGTGAGTGGCTCTCTCCTGGCCGGCGGCATCGCTGATCGTCACGGTGGTGCCGGGGATGGGCAGGGGAGTGCCGAGCCAGCGGCTGCGCTGCGTCGATCCGACCGCAACGACCGTCGACCACGGGATCGCCTCCGTGGAGAGGATCCGCGACACCTTGATGCCGTGATCGCTCACGTAGGTGCCCGCGACCCACGCCCGGGCGAGGAGCGCGATGAGCGGGATGACGACGACCAGGCTGATCACCAGGGGCAGCCAGCCGGGCTGAGCCACGACTACGGCGAGGGCCGCGGACGACAGCGTCACCACCGCCACGGTGCACATGATGAGGAAGCCCCAGCGCCACGGTCCCCTACCGCACACCCGCGCCCACTTCGTCTGCGCGGCAGCGGCATCGAGCGGCCCCGGAGTGGGCGCAGGCCACAGGAACCAGAAGATCGGCCGTCTCACGGGAGCCAGCCCAGGGCCCGCACGATTGCCGTCACCGCCGCTGCGGTCACGATCACAACCAGGAACGGTGCGCGCAGCAGCAGCGCCACCAGTGCGGCAAGGACTCCGGGCACTCGGGCGTCGATGGTGATGGTCGAGCCATCGACCAGGGTCCAGATACCGATGAGTGCAGACAGCAGCGCCACGGGGATGAGTGCCGTGACGCGGCGTGACGTCGGTGTATCGAGCCAACGCTGCGGGACGACGTAGCCAATGAGCTTGAGTGCGTACGCCGCGCCGGAGGCGATGAGGATCGTCGGCCACATCATGGCTCCCGAGCTCGCGCGCCGAGAGCAAGGCCGACGACGATGCCGCCCGCCCCGGCGACAAGGACGGGCAGGCCCGCGCCGAGGAAGGGAGAGAGCGCCACCGCCAGGACGAGCGAGACGATCGCGACCGCGCGCATCGGCCACGACGTGAGCCTGGGCCACACGAGAGCGAGGAAGGCGGCGGGTGCGGCTGCGTCAAGGCCGAAGGTGTTGGGATCCTCGATGAGTCCCGCGCCGAGTGCGCCGATCAGCGTGCCGAGGTTCCACAGCACGTAGATGGCACCGGCGGTGGCCCAGAACGCGAGCCGCGCGGAACTGCGATCGCCCTCGTACCTCGCCGCCATGCCGGTCGACTCGTCGATCGTCGCCTGAGCGGCGAGGAGACGACGTGGTCCGCGCGCGTCGAGGACCGGGGCCATGGCCACGGCGTAGAACGCATTGCGCGTGCCGACCAGGGTGGAGGTAGCGATGGCGACCGCGGCACTACCGCCCGAGGCGACCACGGCGATCAGGGCGAACTGCGATGCCCCCGTGAACATGAGCAACGACAGGGCCTGGGCCTGCCAGGCGCTGAGTCCGGCGGCCACGGCGAGGGCGCCGAAGGAAATGGCGTAGACCCCCGTGCCCACTCCGAGGGCGAGGGCGTCGCCCA
>CAZLZC010000035.1:0-9388 GCA_964563825.1 uncultured Actinomyces sp. | reverse complement strand
GCAGATCCCATTCGGCGCCATCCTCGGTCCGCACGTGAGCCCCGGAGCCGGTGACCTGCGAGGCCGAGGCTCTCGTGACGATGCGTGCGCCGTACGCCGCGGCCGTGCGTGCCACCGCGACAGTGAGGCGAGCATCGTCGACGAGCTGACCGTCCCAGTGGACGGTGGCCCCGGTGAGGTCGTGGCTGCTCAGCGCCGGGACCAGATGCTGGGCCTGCGAAGCCGAGATCGACCGCGGACGCGGGAGCACCCGGCGCGGCGTACCCGCTGCTGCGCGCAGTGCGTCGGCGGCGCGCAGGCCGGTCCTCACGAGGGTGCGCTGCTTCGGATCCGGATCGAGTGGCATGACGTGGGGGAGCGGTCGGATGAGATGCGGGGCAATCGCCGTCATGAGACGCGAACGCTCGACGGCGCTCTCCCATGCGACCGCGACGTCGCCGTGTGCCAGGTAGCGCAGGCCGCCGTGGACGAGCTTGCTCGACCACCTCGATGTGCCGTAGGCGAGGTCATGGGATTCGACGAGAGCGACGTCGAGCCCCCGGCTCGCCGCGTCGAGGGCCACTCCGCACCCCGTGATGCCGCCTCCGATGACCAGCAGGTCGGGGACGTGACCCGAAGCCAGGAGGTCCAGGTCTCGGGCCCGCCGTCCGGCGTCGAGATCGGGTGTGGGGACGGGCACGGGGCCAGTCTGCCGGGTCGTCGGTGCCACACTGTGGCGGTGTCCGCCGCAGAGGAGTCCCTGGCCCGATGGGGTGTCGCGTCCGATGCTCCGGAGTTGCCGCCCCGCGTGCGCGACTACCTCGCCCAGCATGTCGGTGTCGCATCTCCGTGGCCGGCGGCGGCACCGGCCAAGTGGCAGGTGCCCCCGTCGAGGATTGCTGCGTCCGCCACCTCCGCTCTGCGCGCCGCCGTCGGCGACGCATACGTCAGTGACGCGCGGTCCGAGCGACTCGCGGCCACGGGCGGGGCCGCCTTCATCGACTACGCGCGTCGCCGTGCGGGCACGATCGACGATGTGCCCGACCTCGTCGTGCGCCCGGGCAGCCACGACGAGGTGATGAGAGTCCTCGCGGTCTGTCGGGAGCACCATGTGCCCGTGGTGCCGGTCGGCGGAGGCACCTCTGTTGTGGGCGGCCTGCGCACGGACGAGCCGCGCATCGCCCTTGCTCTCGATCGACTGGGTCGTCTGCTGCACCTCGACGAGGTCTCCGGCATCGCCACGGTCGGTCCCGCCGTCACCGGCCCGGTTCTCGAAGCGCTTCTGCAGGCACGTGGTTTCACCCTCGGTCACCTGCCGCAGTCGTGGGAGCGCGCGACGATCGGCGGGTACGCCGCGACCCGATCGGCCGGGCAGTCATCGACCGGCTACGGCCGCAGCGACGACATGGTGGAGTCGCTCGTCGTCGCGACACCTCAGGGCACACTCGAGCTGGGCCGCGGCCCATCGACCGCAGCAGGCCCTGACCTGCTCGGGCTCCTGCTCGGCAGCGAGGGCGCGTTCGGCGTCATCACCCGCGTGGCGCTCCGTGTGCGGCGCCTGCCTGACGTCCGCGTCTACGACGCACTCGTCCTTCCCGGCTTTGCCGCAGGGGTCGAGGCCTTCCGCGATGCGACGCAGTCGCGCGCCACCGCCGACGTCATGCGCCTTTCGGACGAGGCGGAGACAGCAACAACCCTGCTCATGTCCGGGCCGACAGGGCTCGCCGGCGCCGCGCTCGAGCGCTACCTGCGCGCCCGCGGAGTCGACATCTCCACAGCGTCACTGGCCATCCTCGGCTGGGAGGGCACCGACCGCGACCTCGCACGCGCCCGGCGCGCGGCGACCTGGCGGGCGATGCGCCGCCACGGTGCGGTCTCGCTCGGCCATGGACCAGGTGAGTCGTGGCGGCGCCACCGATTCGACGGGCCACACCTGCGCGATGCGCTCATGGATGCCGGCTATCTCGTCGAGACGCTCGAGACCGCCACCCATTGGTCGGGCTATCTCGCGCTCCACTCCGATGTCACCACCGCGCTGCGCTCCTCCCTGGGTCCGACCCCCGGTCCCTACGTGATGTCGCACCTCTCGCACGCGTACGAGACCGGCGCCTCGCTCTACACGACCGTCATCGCCGTGGCTGACCGTGAGGATCCCGTGGCTCAGTGGATGCGTGCCAAGTCGGCGACGTCCGACGCACTCATGTCGGCCGGAGCCACCATCACGCATCACCACGCCGTGGGTCGTGATCACGCAGCGTGGCTCCCCCAGGAGATCGGCCCGCTCGGAGTGTCGATCCTGCGTGCGACTAAGGGCGCGGTTGATCCGGATGGGCTGATGAATCCAGGGGTGCTCCTCGGAGGTGCCCCCTGAGCGGGTGGGTGCCTGCGGTGACGCGGGGGAGTGCCTCGGCCTACGTCGAACGAGGCCTGGCGATCTTCGCCATTTTGTGGCAGTTCGCCTGGGCCGTCACGGATATCGGGCCAGGCGTGGTCGGCACCGGGAATCCCCTGCTCCTGGGCATCCTCGTGCTCACCATTGCAGGCTGGCTGGGGCTCGCGGCGACCATCTGGGGACCGGCGTCCTGGCGTCGACTGCGCCCGGTCGCCGTCATCGCCGACGTCACGCTGCTCGGGGTCGCGGCGGCTGTCTATTCGTTCGTGGTGCCGGCACCCGACACCTGGCCGCTCGGCACGATCGCCGCCGTCCGTGCCTGTGTGGTGGCCGCGCTTCTGCTGAGGCCTGTGCCTGGGGGTGTCGTCGCCACGGTGATTGCCGCCAGCTCGGGTGTGATCCTGGTGGTGGGTCCGGCGAACATCGGGCCGGTCGATGCACTGCTGGAGACGCTCTACCCGGTTGCTCTCGCCATCGGTGCCAGCGTGCTCGGCAACGGGATGCGCCGCAGTGGGCGGCGCCTGGATCGGGCCCATCGTGCACTCGCGGCCGAGGAAGAGGATCGCCTTGCGCGAGCCGAGGTGGCGCGGGCAACCGCTGATCACGAGCGACGTATCCACGACCAGGTGCTCAACACCCTTGCAGCGATCAGCAGGGGAGGCCTAGCCGACTCCGTGGTGACACGTCGACGTTGCGCAGAGGCCGCGCGCTCCCTGAAGGAACTGGTGAGTGCCTCCGGCTACCTCCAGGCCGATCCCTGGGCCGAGTTGCGAGCTGAGGTGCAGGCTCTTCCCGCTCACTGGAGCGTCGACGTCGCGGACCTCGCCAAGGTTCTGGATGGCTGCCCCTCTGATGTGGCGGATGCGGTCGGCGTCGCTACGGCGGAGGCTGTGCGCAACGCCGCCAGACATGCCGGGGGAGCACGGCTGCGCATCGCGGCGTCCCGCGAGGGTCGCGTGTGGCGAGTGGTCGTAGACGACGACGGCGACGGAATAGCCGCGGATACGCGTCCTCGTCTGGGCATGGCGCGTTCGATGCAGGATCCCATCGCCGCTCTCGGCGGCACGGTGATGTGGACACGCTCGCCGTGGGGAGGCGTGCGGGTCGAGATCCAGTGGCAGGCCCCGCGCTCGGGCGAGACTCCCGTGGCTGTGCGATCGGTCGAAGTCGACACGATGCAGGTACTTCCCCAGATCGGCCCGCCCTTCCTCATGACCTTCCTGGGCTATGGCCTCCTGGTGGTGCTGGCGGGCTGGTCGACCTATGAGGATCCGCTGTGGGCACTCGGGTGGCTGTGCCTGGCTCTGGCCATCGCGCCGTTCGTAGGCGGGGTGCCCGCGTGGGCCAGCCGGCTCGGCCTTACTGGCGGGCCGACGTGGAGTGCGCGTGTCGTCCTGGGCATCGGGCTGGCCATGCTCAGCACCCCGTTCATCCTCCGGATGGAGATCCTGGCCGTCGGGGCTGCGAATCCACCCGTCTGGGTGACCTGGTCCAGTGAAGTGGCGATTTCCCTGCTCTTCGTGGCCATCCTTCTCGGCCCGTGGTGGACCGTCATTCCCGTCCTGGCGATGTGGGTCTATGCCCAGGGTGGCGGGCTCATCGAGTTGATCCAGCCCGGCACCTTCATGCTGCTCATCGCCGCACTTTTTGCCGCGAGTATGCGCCGCAGGGCTCGTGACTATGCCCTCGCGCGTCAGGCGGTCATCGCCGAGCGGGCTCTCGCTGAGGCAGACGAGATCGACCGTGTCCGACGCGAGCAGAGGTTCGCGCCGCTCGTGCAGTCCGCCGGCACCCTGCTCACTGCATTGAGCACGGAGGTGATCGACCTCGAAGCTCCCGAAACGCGCGAGGCCTGCCTGCGCGAAGAGCGCGTGGCGCGCTCCATCGTGCGCATCGATCGCGAGGCGGGCGACGTCGAAGCGCTCGTGAACGAAGTCGTCGTGTGGGCACGCGCGCGCGGGCGATTCATCGACGCCGAGATCGTCGGCGACCTGACGGCACTGCATGCGGCAGCGCTCAGGCCGGGCGATCTGGGAAGGGTGCGAAGCCAACTGGAGAAGGTGCTCATGGAGGACGTCCCCGCGGGTGGAGCCCTGCGGCTCACCTGCGGATGGGAGGACGAGGATGTGGTCTTGCGTCTCCTCGCGTCAGAGGGCGACGGGGAGTCGCTGTGGGAGTGGGTGATCGGGGATGAGTGACGCTTCCTCGGCGGGACGCAGCGGCATCCGGATCGCCATCCTCGACGACCATCCGCTTGTGCGCGAAGGGCTCGCAGCACTGCTGCGCGACGCGCAGCCGGGGCGGCTTGACGTCACCTACGTCGGTGACGATCTGTCCGCGGCGCTTGCCTGCCACCCCACCGTCGTACTCCTCGACATCGTGATGGATGACGGAGCGCCGTTGGCGGACAAGGTCGCGACCTGCTGTGCCGGAGGAGCACAGGTGCTTTTGCTGAGCGCGACGGCGGTGTCCTCGGTCGTCCTCTCGGGATTGCGCGCGGGTGCTCTCGGATTCCTTCCCAAGACGGCTTCGGTTGAGGAGATCCGCGAGGCTGTTGCGGATGTCGCCGAGGGGTCGGTGCACCTGAGTGCGGATCTCGCCGCTGTCCTGACGGCGGATCCGCAGCGGCCCGCTCTCAGCCCGCAGGAGCTCAAGGCCCTGCGGCTCTACGCGGCGGGAAGCAAGATCGCGACGATCGCGCGCCGGATGGACGTGTCGCCGCACACGGTCAAGGAGTACCTCAACCGCGTGCGGATGAAGTACGCCGCGATCGGGCAGCAGGCCCGGACGCGCACCGAGCTGTACGCCGCGGCCGATCGCGATGGCTTCCTCGACGGGCCCGCAAGGGCCTAGGCGGGGCGTCCCCCAGCGGGGGGACACCGTGGTCGTTGCCCCTGAAGTGCGCGCTCCGGTCCAATGGGGGTGCTTGGCAGCCTCGGGGGGGCTGCCAATTTTCACGAGGGGGCGCTCGGCGCCTCGGGTGCGGCCTCGTCAGCGATGATCGTGACGAGCCGCACCTCGCGCAGCACCTCGTCACCGATCTCGCGGTCGCGGTACGCCGTATCAGGCCCCCAACCGGCCGACTGCAGGAACGCGCGACGCGCCTCGTCGGCAAGGGGCACCCATGTGACGGCCTCGCGATGTCCACCGGCAATGAGGTGGTCGACACTCGCCTGGAGAAGTCGCGACCCGTGTCCCTGTCGCCAGCACTCGGGGTCCACGACGAGAAGGCTGATCTCTCCGGCCCCGCCGGCGTCGGGATCCGCCGCCGGGCCGACGGCCGCGGCACCCGCCACTGCGCCTCCGGCATCGAGGGCGACGAGGAGTCGATGCTGGCCTGGCTGCAGAAGGGCTCGACCCCACTCCCACGCAATCTCATCCGCACTGAGCGCATCGAGCACCTGCTCGGGGAGGATGCCGGCGTAGGCGGCGCGCCACGCAGCCACCTGCACGCGCGCGACATCGTCGACATCGGACGTCCGGGCAAGGCGCACGGAATCGGGGGCTGACTGCGACATGCCTCCTGCCTACCATCGAGGGCGCCGCCTGGAATGGGTAGGGTCCGCTGAAGGAGGTTACGTGTCTGAGTCAGAGGCCATTGAGTTCCGCAGCGACGTCACCGTGGAACTCGTCAAGGCGTCCGCGCGCGACTCCGACGTCATCTGGGCGGCCCGAGTTTCCACGAAGGGTGAGCAGTCGCTCGACGATGTCGACGGAGACGCCGCAGCAGCCCGCGGGCTCATCAACTACCTCATGCGCGATCGTCACGGGACGCCCTTTGAGCACACGTCGCTGACCTACTTCGTGTCCGCGCCGATCTTCGTCTTCCGCGAGTTCATGCGCCACCGCATCGCCTCCTACAACGAGGAGAGCGGTCGCTATCGCGAGTTGCGACCCGTCTTCTACATCCCCGGCCCGGATCGTCGCCTCGTGCAGCAGGGCAAGCCCGGCGCCTACGAGTTCGTCGAGGGCACGCCCGAGCAGCACGCCGTGGCCGTCGAGCAGACGCAAGCCGCCTGTCGGGCCGCCTACGCCGCCTATCAGGAGATGCTTGCGGCCGGAGTCGCTCGCGAGGTGGCCCGTATCGTGCTCCCCGTGGGGACCTACTCCTCGATGTACGTCACGATGAACGCGCGGGCGCTGATGAACTTCCTGTCGCTGCGCACCAAGCACCCGGAGAGCCACTTCCCGTCCTTTCCCCAGCGTGAGATCGAGATGGTCGCGGACCTCATGGAGGCGGAGTGGGCGGCGCTCATGCCCCTCACGCATGAGGCGTTCGTCGCCAACGGCCGCGTGACGCCGTAGCGGTAACCTGTCGCCATGCCTGTGCCCGCCACCGGACCCATCGGGGTCATGCTCACGGCGATGGCCACACCCTTCTGCGCTGACGGATCCCTGGATGTCCCCGGTGTGCAGCGCCTGGCGGTGCATCTGGTCGACACACTCGGCAACGACGGCCTTGTGGTCAACGGCACCACCGGCGAGTCACCGACCACGACCGACGAGGAGAAGGCGACCATCGTCCGCGCGGTCAAGGAGGCGGTGGGTGACCGGGCGCGGGTGATCGCGGGAGTGGGCACCTACGACACCGCCCACTCCGTGCACCTGGCCCGCGAAGCAGCGGCCGCCGGCGCGGACGGATTGCTGGTCGTGTCGCCTTACTACAGCCGTCCGCCGCAGGAGGGCTTGATCCATCACTTTCGCACCGTGGCCGATGCCACCGAGCTGCCTGTGATCACCTACGACATCCCGAAGCGCACCGGCGTGGCGATCGAGGTCGAGACGCTCGTGCGCCTGGCAGAGCATCCCCGCATCGTGGCCAACAAGGACGCCAAAGGTGATCTCGAGGCTGCCCAGTGGGCCATGGCCCGCTGCGACCTCGCGTGGTACTCCGGCGATGACATCCTCAACCTCCCGCTGCTCGCGGTGGGTGCCAACGGCTTCATCTCCGTGGTGGGCCACGTCGTGGCGGATCGCATCCGCTCGATGGCCGAGGCTTTCCATTCCGGAGATGTGTGCGGAGCAATCGCCATCAATCGCGGTCTGCTCCCCGTCTACACCGGCATGTTCCGCACCCAGGGTGTGATCCTCACCAAGGCCGCGCTGGGCCTGCAGGGTCTGCCGGCTGGACCCGTGCGCTCGCCGCTCGTGGATGCGACCGCCGACCAGGTGGGGCAGTTGGAGCGCGATCTGCGCGAGGGCGGTGTGGACCTGTCGTGAGCCATGCGCATCCGGAACTGCCGAGCCCGCCCCCTCTGCCCGAGGGCGCGCTGCGCGTCGTAGCCCTGGGCGGCCTGGGCGAGATCGGGCGCAACATGACCGTCTTCGAGTACGACGGACGCCTGCTCGTCGTCGATTGCGGGGTGCTCTTTCCCGAGGATTCCCAGCCCGGTGTCGATCTCATCCTCCCCGACTTCTCCTACATCGAGGACCGGCTCGACGACGTCGATGCCGTGGTCCTCACCCACGGCCACGAGGACCACATCGGGGCACTTCCCTTCCTGCTGCGCCAGCGATCCGACATCCCGCTCTACGGCTCGCGCCTGACCCTTGCCTTCGTGGAGGCCAAGCTGCGCGAGGCCCGCATCAAGCCCGTGGCCCACGTGGTGACGGAGGGAGAGCGCCTCACCATCGGCCCCTTCGATCTTGAGTTCCTCGCGGTCAACCACTCCATCCCCGACGCTCTCGCCGTGGCCATCCGGACTCCGGCGGGTCTCGTGCTGCACACCGGCGACTTCAAGATGGACCAGCTGCCGCTCGACGGACGACTGACCGACCTCAATGGCTTCGCGCGACTGGGCGATGAGGGTGTCGACCTGTTCCTCGTGGATTCCACCAACGCCGAGGTCCCGGGTTTCATCCCGAGCGAACGCGATATCGCTCCGGTGCTCGACAAGGTCTTCGACCGGGCGCGAGGCCGCGTGATCGTGGCGAGCTTCGCCTCTCACGTGCACCGGATCCAGCAGATCATCGACGCGGCCGCCGAGCATGGACGCCGTGTCGCCTTCGTGGGGCGCTCGATGGTGCGCAACATGGGAGTCGCTCGCGACCTGGGCTACCTCAGCGTGCCCGGCGGCGTTCTCGTCTCGATGGACGAGCTGGCGGACCTGCCCGACGACGAGGTGGTGCTCGTGTGCACGGGGTCGCAGGGCGAGCCCATGGCGGTGCTCTCGCGCATCGCCAACAACGACCATCAGATCAAGGCCGGGCCCGATGACACCATCGTGCTGGCGTCCTCGCTCATCCCGGGCAATGAGAACGCCGTCAATCGCGTGATCAACGGGCTCACCCGCAGCGGTGCCGCCGTGGTGCACAAGGGCAATGCCCTCGTGCACGTGTCCGGGCACTGCTCGGCGGGGGAGCTCCTCTACACCTACAACATCGTCAAGCCGCGCAATGTGATGCCCGTGCATGGCGAGTGGCGTCACCTTCGCGCCAATGCGGCGCTTGCCGAGAAGACCGGTGTGCCGCGCGAGCGCATCGTGCTCGCCGAGGACGGCGTGGTGGTGGACCTGAAGGACGGCGTCGCCACAATTGTCGGCGCTGTGCCGGTGGGCTACGTCTTCGTCGACGGCGCGAGCGTGGGCGACATCACCGAGGCCGCGCTCACTGACCGCCGAGTGCTGGGCAATGAGGGCTTCATCTCGATCTTCGCGGCGGTCGACATCACCGGGGGCAAGGTGGTGGCGGGGCCTGAGGTCGAGGCGCGCGGCTTCCACGAGGATCCGGAGGTGCTCAAGCCGGTCCGCGATGAGGTGCGGGCCGAGCTCGAGCGTGCGCTCGCCGACGGTGTGGTCGACGCCCACCAGTTGCAGCAGCGGGTCCGGCGAGTCGTCGGCCGCTGGGTGTCCCAGACCCACCGGAGGCGGCCGATGATCATCCCCGTCGTCGTGGAGGCCTAGACCCTCTCGCGCTCACGACACGCGTGACGCCTGTGACGCCAGGGATTCCTGCTACTCACGGGTACTCTCGGGACATGGCGAGTCGATCTAGCGCGCCCCCGCGCAGCCGCACCTC
>CAZLZC010000034.1:4881-17594 GCA_964563825.1 uncultured Actinomyces sp. | reverse complement strand
TTCGAGTCCCGTCACTCACCCCAGCAGGCCCGTCGGTCACCCCCGGGCCTCAAGGGATGCCCCCTATGCGCAATGCCCATCAGAGCGAAGCATCCAGCGAAATCGGGTGTGAATTGCGCAACCGATCCCGATACATCTTCGTGTTGACCCGATTGCCACAGCGTTGAGCAGTGCACCAGCGACGGGTGCCCGAGCGACTCTCATCAAGGAAAGGCAGCGAGCACAAGGGACCCTCGCACATGCGCAGCCTGCCGGGGTCGGAGCGCAGAACATCCATGGCATCCACGGCCAACTCCGCGAGAACCTGCTCTCCCTTTGTTGCAGAAGGCGGCATGGCTCCGCGGGGACCCAACTCGTGGGCGAAGCGCTCCCCCCGTGCTCGCGCATTGATGACCTTCCGGTCACTATTGGGCAAATCATCACCGCGAATGGTCGCCATCATCAGGGAGTACGTCGCCTCCCTCAGTTCCTTGGCAGCCGCAATGAGGTCCTTGAGATCGATGCCAGCGAATTGAACATGAGGGTACGTGCCTCGCAGCCACACATCGAGGGCGTCAGCATCCGTCAACGTCTCTGTGGGCCAGACGTTGCGGAACCGAACGGTCCACACGAGATCCACGCTGGGGCGACCGCTGCGCAGGAACTCCATCGACTGCTTGACCTACCGACTCGACCGCAGGAAGTACGGCATCCCGGAAAGCGACAAGACCCCGGCCCGCGTGCGCGGCGCCCTGGTCCGCTCCCCCTTGAAAAGCCGGCCCACGACGCGAGGAAAGCCCTGGTCGGGCCACTCCTGCCAGATCTCCCTGGCCACGCCTGGATCCACGCCACGAAGACCGAATCCCATGACATCAGCGCTCGCACCACGAGCGACCACGTGCGCCTCCGCGCTCGCCCCGGGTGGCAGCGTCGGCTGGAAGTGCGAGATCACTGCAGCGCGAGTTGTAGCGATCTCTTCCGGCCCCGCGCCCAGGCGACTCATGACACGCGCAGCTTCATCGGCGCTGTCCGCCGTGAAGCAGCCTCCAGGCGAAGTCGGATGGACAAGCCCGTCGTCGTGAGTGAGGGCCGCCACGACGCACGCCTCCTGATCCAGACGTCCAAAAACTTCTGACGGGACGAGGAGGACCCCGAGGAGATACGTGCGGCAGCCGTGGTGGAGCAGCGTCTCACCCTGACGGTCGACAACATGCTGCCGCTCCGTCACCAAGACACCGTCGAGTTCGCGTCGCGCCACGTCGAGCCGGCCGGCCTGCTCCGAGGCGCGTGGCGTTCCACCACGGGATCGACTGACGCGTTCCCGGGCGAGTTGAGCGAACCCTGCCGCGGCCAGCGCGGTGGCTTGGCCCGGAGTGAGCCGCCCACCTGTGGCGGCGAGCCACTCCTCGGTGCCGATCTCAGGTGCCGACATATGCTTAGCCTATGTCGGCACCTCGATGTGTCAAGGAGCGGGGAATATGACGGTTCTTCCGATCGTGGCGCTCGCCTGCGTCGCCGCGGCGCACGTGCTGCCTTCTCTCGGGATGTTCGGATCGTCGCTGTTCCGACGCATCTACGGAAGCGCCGCCATGTCTCCCGAGACGGAACTCCTGCTGCGGCACCGCGCCGCCATGTTCGGTGTACTCACGGTCATGTCCATCGCGGCCATCTTCGTCGAGTCATGGCGCACACCGATCTTGCTGTTCGCCCTGGGAAGCATTGCCGCCTTCATCGTTCTCTGGGCCGTGAGCGGCGTTAGGGCTCGCGAACTGAAGCGCATTGCCCTGATTGACATTGCTCTGGTGCCCATCGTTGTCGCGGGGCTCGTGGCCGCCTGGGTCACCTGACACATGCTGACCACCATCCGCCGTGCAAGCTAGCTCGAAGGTGACGCGCTACCGGGGGGCACACGAACTGAGAATCACTGACTTCTACTGAGAACTCCTGAGAGTCACTAACTTCGCCTAGGCTCAGAACCACAATTCCATCTCGGCCTAGGGCACTTTTCGGGATCTTCGAGTCCCGTCACTCACCCCAGTCGGACGGGCTCGTTCGCTCCCCTATCTCCCATCAATCGACTACCTCTTGACCGAGGATCAACCTCCAAGTTATCTTGCTACAGTGCCTGATGAGCCGATCATTGCTCCCTCGGCCTTCAAGCACGGGCTCTCCCGCGAAGACATCCTTCACGCTTACCGCAACCCGCTCCGGGTTTGGGATCTTGGAGATGGATTCACCATGATGGTCGGGTCGGCCCCAACAGGGCCGCTCTCATCCTGGAAGTCGGTTACATCGAGGGCGACGTGGCGATTGTGATCGTTCACGCCATGATCGCCCGTGAGAAGTTCTTGGGGTGATGACGATGCCGCGTTCAGTCGATGAAATTCTTCAGCACGCAGACGAACTTGCTGCGCGATTTGAAGACTACGAACCCTCTGCCGCCGACGAGCTCGACTCAGAGGCCGTCGCCGCATTGCGCGGCGCGGTCCAAGAGCGCTCTGACGCTGAGCGCCACATGATTGACGCGATTCGCATCGCCCGGGAATCAGGTATGTCCTGGTCGGCCATCGGGCTGTTTGTCGGCACCACCGGAGAGGCAGCACGCCAGCGCTACTCCGACAAGGTCGCCTGAAGTCTGCCCCCCGCCACCACCGGCCACAATTGGGGGCAAGTTGACTGCACCTCACTGAGCATCTCTGAAAGCCGCCGACATCAACTGCACTGCACTCACAACTGAAGCGCGACTAGGGCCTTCCGGGCACCTTCAAGTCCCGTCACTCACCCCAGCGGTTCAGGCGATGCCCCCGGCGAGAGCGGGCCACCACGATGCGACCCATTGCCCCTTGTCGAGTAGTAGTCATATCCATAGACTAACGAAATGACAAACCAGGATCGCTCCTACGCCATCGCTTGCATCCCAGGCGATGGCATCGGCCCCGAGACGGTTGCAGCAGCACGTCGAGTGCTGGACGTCGTCGCCGACGACGCGGGATTCCGATTCGAATGGCAGGAGTACCCCTGGGGATGCGACTACTACCTGGCGACCGGATCGATGATGGACGAGGACGGCTTGAGTGCGCTCTCGAGCGCCGACGCGATCCTGCTCGGGGCGGTGGGGCGTCCCGATGTCCCCGACCACATCTCACTGTGGGGACTGCTCATCCCGATTCGACGCGGCTTTGACCAGTACGTATCTTTGCGGCCCGTCCGCCTCCTTGACGGAGTTGACAGTCCCCTGGCAGCCGGACGGGATCGACTTGACGTCGTCATCGTCCGCGAGAACACAGAGGGTGAGTACTCCGAGATCGGAGGACGGATGTTCCGGGGCCGTCCCGATGAAATGGCAATACAGGAGGCGGTCTTCACTCGGATTGGCATCGAGCGGATCACGCGATACGCCTTCGACGTGGCCCGCACACGCACGGGCAAAGTCGCCTCGGCGACCAAGTCCAACGGCATCATCCACACCATGCCCTTCTGGGATGAAGTGGTCAGTGAGATTGCGGCCGAATACCCCGATGTCGAACTCACGCGCTACCACGTCGACGCACTCGCGGCACTACTCGTCTTGAATCCAGAGCGATTCGACGTCGTGCTGGGGTCCAACCTCTTCGGCGACATCCTGTCTGACCTGACCGCTGCCCTCGCAGGAAGCATCGGCATCGCCCCCTGCGGCAATATCGATCCCAGCCGGCGGTTCCCCTCGATGTTTGAGCCCATTCATGGCTCGGCACCGGACATTGTCGGTCGTGGAGTGGCCAATCCCATCGGCCAGATCTGGAGCTCCGTCCTCATGCTCGAGCACCTCGGTGAGGACTCGGCGGCGAGACGGCTCGAGCGCGCCATCGAGTCGGTCCTGGCGTCAGGTGTTCGCACTCCGGACCTTGGTGGAAGTCATGGGACGAGCCAGGTCACCGACGCCATCATCTCCGCCTATGCGGCGGCGGAGACCAAGTAATGAGTCGACCCTTCGCCGACTTTGATCGCGTCGATGTCGACGTCGATGGCGTCAACATCCATGCGCGTGTCGCCGGTTCGGGTCCCCCTCTACTGCTCCTGCACGGCTATCCGCAGTCGTCGTACATGTGGCGACATGTTGCGCCCCTCCTCACCGAACGCTTCACGGTTATTGCCTCGGATCTTCGGGGCTACGGGGATAGCTCCGCTCCGCAGGACGACGACGCCCACGTGACGTACAGCCGCAGAACTATGGCGGCAGACCAGGTGGCTCTCATGTCCAGCCTTGGCCATGAGCGGTTCGCCGTCGCGGGCCACGATCGGGGCGGGCGGGTCGCCCACCGCATGGCCCTCGACTTCCCCGAGCATGTCGAGCGACTCGCCGTCCTCGACATCGTCCCGACCCTGCATATGTTCGAGAATGTCGACGGCGAAATGGCGCAGACGTACTTCCACTGGTTCTTCTTGAATCAGCCTGGAGATCTGCCCGAGCGCCTGATCACGGCCGACCCCGAAGGCTGGATCGCGAGTCGCTTCAGGAGCAGGACATCCGGGGCCTGGCGCCAGGAGCAGGACGCTTTGGACGAATACACAAGGTTCTTTCAAGATCCCGCTCACGTCGCGGCTACGTGCGCCGACTATCGGGCTGCCGCCTCAATCGACCTTGAGCACGACCGACACGACCGCGAGCTCGGGCACCGCATTGCTTCCCCAATCCTGGTCATGTGGGGTGAGTCCAGCTACGTCGGGCGCAACTTCGACGTCGCGGACGTCTGGCGCACCTACGCCGACGATGTCACAGCGATGCCCATGGCCAGCGACCACTACATTCCAGAAGAAGCTCCAGAGGGCACCGCCCGCGCGCTGATGAGTTTCTTCAGGGCGGAGTCGTCGCCGTGATGCCGGATCACGACGCCCTGGTCGAGTGGCTGAGGGACCTCGTGGAAGTCGAGACTCCGTCTGGCGACATCGAGGCGCTGGATGAGGCATTCGCCGTCCTCGGTGCTCAAGTAGAGAGCGCCTTCGGGCGACGGCCGATCATCTCCCGGGTGAGCGGCACGCCGTACCTCTATTTGCCCGCCGTCGCGCAGCCCTCGGTGCTGGTCATCGGGCACCTCGACACGGTCTGGCCACGTGGCACTCTCGCGGAGATCCCCTTCACCGTGATCGACGACGTAGCGCGAGGGCCCGGGGTGTTGGACATGAAGGCGGGACTCGTGATCGCGAACGCCGCCGCAGCCCACTGCGCGATTCCCGAGCACATCGGACTGCTCGTCACGGGCGATGAGGAGATTGGGTCACCTATCGGTCGAGGGCTGGTCGAGAACCACGCACCCGGGCACCTCGCTGTGTTCGTCCCCGAAGCTGCTGCCCCTGGCGGTGCCGTCAAGATCGCGCGCAAGGGGGTGAGCATCTACCAACTGGCCATCAACGGCAGAGAAGCCCACGCAGGACTAGAGCCTGAGCGTGGGTTGAACGCCACGGTCGAGATGGGCGCGCTGATCGGCGACCTTGTGGCACTTCAGGACGCGGACCTTGGGACGACCGTGACACCCACAAAGGCCAGGTCAGGCGTGACCGGCAACACAATTCCGTCGGATGCTCTGCTGCACGTCGATGTGCGCGCCTGGTCCCAGGGTGAGCTGGACCGCGTCGATGACGCCATTCGCGCCAGAGTTCCCCACATCGTTGGCACCGAGTTGATCGTGCATGGTGGAATCAACCGCCCACCCCTGGATCCCCACACGTCAACGAGGCTGGTCGAACTGGCCGAGGAGGCGGCCGCACAGGTCGGCATGAGCCCACTCGTCACAGCGAGCGTGGGCGGAGGATCGGATGCCAACTTCTGTGGGGCTCTCGGTATTCCGACCCTCGATGGAGTCGGCGCATGCGGAGAAGGGGCCCACGCCCGCCACGAGTGGGTCGACGTACCCAGCCTGAGCCTGCGCGCGCGTTGGCTCGCACGCACCTGGGAGTTGGTCGTCGAGAGAGGGCTGGACGGCTGACGGTGATTCACGCTCCAGCGGCGCTGTTGCTCTCACCGATTCGTTCGACGGCATCGAGAATGGCGTTCAGGCCCACCGTGAATGGTTGCGGATCATCGAACATGAGCAGCAGTGGGGCCGCCTCGACGAGATGCGGGAACTCTTGAGGATCCAAGACCATGGAGCCTGACTTCATCTCGATGTAGTCCTTGGCCCTCAGATTCACGTCTAGGCAACTCATTGCGGCCTCAAAACTCGACATGGCGCGGATGTAGTTGCCGATGACCCTCAGGTAGAGCACTGCTTGCTCTGTCGTGAGACCCGCTTGGCTCAGGGCTGCCAGGGTGAACTCGACGTTGACAAACTCCCTCGTACGATGAGTGGAACGAACAGACATGTCATGGGCGAAGGGGGCATATCTCAGGTAGTGCTCGCGGACGCGCGTGGCAAGAAGCACCAGGTCCGCTCTCCAGTTGCCGGACGAGACGACCTCCGCTGAATAGGACCGAGCGCGAAGGGTGTCGATGATCTCAAGCAGCAACTCGTCCTTGTCGCGAAAGTGGCGATAGACGGATGTGGCATGCGAGCCCAGCTCGTCACCGAGGGCCTGGAAGGTGAGGCCGTCCAGCCCATCACGCTCCACGATGGCAATGCCCGCCTCGATGATGACGGACTTGTTGAGGGTGTCCCTGGGTATGCGCGTGCGCCCTGGGGTCGGCTTCCCCTTGCTCGGGCTCCGGCGCGCGACCGTCGCACTGGGCTCTTTCGCCGCTCGGTCCTGGGTAGGCACGGTCGAGACTCCCCTCGTGGCTAGCCCCACAGTGTAGGCCCGGGGCTGCAACGAGAAAGTCAATCTCCAAGACTACGAATTTGTCAATCTTGCTTGCATTGTCTCTCGGGCCACCCTACGGTCGGACTATTCGTGCATCGCCGCCTGTCGGCCCAAGGGAGGACCCCATGACGGCAACTCGTTCACTAGGGCGGAGCCGCCTTGCCATCGTGCTGCTCGCTGGCGGCGCGGCCGCAAGCCTCGCGCTCTCCGCTTGCTCTTCGAGCTCTTCGGGAGGCTCGTCATCCTCGCCAGCTGCCCCTACCTCCGCCTCGTCTGCTAGTGCGACGACGGCCCCGGTACTGCAGCAGGGAGGCACCATCGTCATCGGCGCAGAGCAAGAGCCTGACTGCATGGACTGGATTGCCAGTTGTGCGGGCTCCATCTGGGGCTCCTACATGGCCCAGGTGACAACGATCCCGGTGGTGTTCAACGTGCGTGAGAGCGGTGAAGACTGGCTGCCGCAGGCGTCGAGCATCATGGCAGCCGAGCCGGAGGTCAGCGCGGGGCCGCCTCAGACGGTCACCTACACGCTCAATCCGGAAGCGGTGTGGTCGGATGGCGTGCCGATTTCCTCTGCAGACCTGAAGTACACGGCCTTGCAGATCCGCGATGGCAAGGACATTCTCGATAAGACCGGATACAACTTCATCGCCGATATCGAGACGCCCGACCCTCAGACGGCAGTTGTCACCTTCACCGAGCCCTACGCGGGCTGGAAGGTCCTGTTCAGCGGAAGTTCTGGAGTCCTGCCCAGCCACATCCTGGAGGGCAAGGACCGAGCCGCCCTCATGGTGGACGGGTATTCGTGGAGTGGCGGCCCGTGGATCATCGAGTCGTGGGAGAAGGGCCAGTCGATCACGCTCGTGCCCAATGACAACTACTGGGGCGAGAAGCCGAAGCTTGACAAGGTTGTCTTCCAATTCACCGCGGACACGGCTGCAGCCTTCCAAGCGTTCAAGAGCGGTCAGCTCGACGCGCTCTACCCCACACCGCAGCTCGACGCGATTGACCAAATCAAGGCGGGTCTGCCGGGAGCACGCGTGCAGGTCCAGACAGCCTCGGGCAACCTGGAAGCTATCTGGATGAACAACGAGCGCCCCGGACTCGACAGCAAGGCCGTCCGCCAGGCGCTGAGCTACTCGATCGATCGTGCGGCAATCGTCGAGCGCGTCTATGGACCGCTCGATGTCAGCCAGCCAGCTCAGAGCTTCTATCCGCCGATCCTGTCTGCCTTCGGAGGCCAGGACTTCTCCGTCTACACACTGGATCTCGCCAAGGTCGATGCTCTGATGACAGGCGACGGCTGGGCCAAGGACGGCGAGGGAATCTGGGCGAAGGACGGCACCCAGGCGGCATTCAAGATCACGACCATCGCGGGCAATCTGCGTCGCGAGCTCATGCAGCAAGTCCTCCAGCAGCAGCTCCAGACCGCCGGCTTCAAGCTCACGATCGAGAATGCCGACGCGCCTGACCTCTTCGGGGTCATCCTCCCGGACGGCACCTTCGACATGGGGATCTGGACGCTCGTGACGACGTTCCCGGATCCTGGGCTGAGCTTCGCCTTCGATTCGAACAACATCCCGAGCGAAGCAAACGAATTCTCGGGACTCAACTACAGCCGGACGAACGTGCCAGGACTGAACGAGGTCCTGATCACGGTCGACGTGGCAACAGATGAGGCAGCGCGCCTGGCGGCAACGCAGGAGGGTGACAAGATTCTCGCCGACTCGGCGACGTCCTTGCCTCTCGCGGCAATCCCGAACGTGCTGCTGACCCTGGAGAAAATCGGCGGCCCGACCTCCATCAACCCCTCTGAGGGGCCATTCTGGAACCTGCAGGAATGGGGCTTGGTCGCCAACTGAGATCAACGTGTGGGCTGGCACCGATCCTGATCGGTGCCAGCCCACACGGCATCCCGGAGTCTGCACGACGTTGAGGGAAGGGAGGCGTCGCACAGGTGCTCAGTTTCGCCGTTCGCCGCCTGCTCTACTCCATCCCGGTCATCCTGGTGGGAAGCTTCATCCTCTTCTGGGCCGTCCGAAGCGCCTTTGATCCCCTCGTCAAGATCCGTGCGATTCGCGACCCAGAGGTCATCGCTCGCGAGACGGAACGCTTAGGGCTGGACCAGGGCATCATCGTGCAGTACTGGCGCTGGCTTACCGGATTCCTCACCGGCGACTGGGGAACAAGTAGTCGCACTTCCGGCGATGTGCTCCCGATGATCCAGTCAGCGCTCACCGTCACTCTGCAGCTCCTCATCTGGAGCCTGATCTTCGCCACCATCGCCGCAGTCCTCGTCGGCGTATGGTCGGCATTGCGCCAGTACTCGCCATCCGACTATGCCCTGACTGGGCTGGCCTACGTGGGTCTGGCGATTCCCGCCTTCTGGTTTGGACTGATCCTCATTCAGTTCCTTGCCGTGTGGCCTCAACAACTGCTGGGCTGGTCGGAGCCCCCGTTCTACTTCATCGGACTGTCGTCTGTGGACGAGGAGGGAAGTCTGCTCGACACGGCACGCCACATGGTGCTGCCCATCCTTGCCCTCACGGTTGGCCTCGTTGCCGTCTGGAGCAGGTTCACCCGCACCTCGATGCTCGATGCACTGTCGAGTGACTATGTCCGGACAGCCCGAGCAAAGGGAGTGCCGCAACACCGGGTGGTGATCAACCACGCTCTGCGCAATGCGTGGGGGCCGCTAATCACGGTCATTGCCATCGACTCCGCGCTTCTGATCGGCGGACTGCTGGTTACAGAGCAGGTCTTCTCGATACCGGGCATGGGCAGACTCTTCCTGGATTCCCTCCTCGCAGGGGACGTCTTCGTGCTCATGCCGTGGATGCTGCTGGTCGCCACGGCCGTGATCCTCCTGAACTTCCTCGCCGACATCGCGCACGCTCTGCTTGACCCCAGAGTGAGGCTCACATGACTCCTGTCGAGCAAGCGAATCAGGCCCCAGCGCCAGCACCCGGGAAGGCAAAGCGTCCGAGTTTCTGGCGCCGCTTCCGCCAGCACCGACTGGCAGTCATCGGCATGGTGATCTTGGCCATCCTCTTCGTGTGCTGCTTCGCCGCACCGCTCATCGCCCCGTACCCCAAGGACCAGCAGGACCTCCTGCTTGGTCCGACGCCGCCAAGCGCCGAGCACTGGCTCGGGACAGACGAATTGGGCCGGGACTACCTGACCGAAATCCTGTACGCCGGGCAGGTTTCGCTTCTCATCGCTCTTTCCGTAGCGATCCTTGCCACTGCGATCGGCGTGCTTGTCGGCGCCATAGCCGGCTACGAAGGTGGCTGGGTCGACGACGTCTTCATGAGAGTCACCGATCTCTTCCTCATCGTCCCTGCCATCGCACTTCTCGCGCTGGCCCTCGAAGGATTCGGACGCAACCTCGTATCGATCGTGCTGGTGCTAGCCCTCATCGGCTGGACCTATATGGCTCGCGTCGTCAGGGGTCAGGTGGTTTCCCTACGCGAGCGCGAATTCATCCAAGCTGCGAGGGTCATCGGTGCCACGAAGGCCCAAATCCTCTTCCGGCACGTGTTCCCGAATCTGGGTGGGGTTATCGCCGTCAACATGGCCATTGCCGTTGCCGGAGCCATCCTGATCGAGTCCACCTTGAGTTTCCTCGGCTTCGGCGTACAGCCTCCACAGACGAGCTGGGGAAACATGCTGAGTCAGGCATCAGGATTGATCGGCACTCCGAAGGTCTACCTGCTGTACTTCCCCGGACTCTTCATCCTCGTGACCGTGCTTGCCGTCAATTTCGTCGGCGATGGTCTGCGCGATGCCCTGGACCCCCGATCGAGCGCGGGGCCACGGTCCCAAGGAACGCCATGAATCCCTCTGACGCATCCGCAGATCCCCTCTTGCGGGTGTCGAACCTCTCCGTCTCATTTCACACGCGCGAGGGAGAAGTCCAGGCGATCAGCGACGTCTCCCTGACCATCGACAGGCGCGAGTGCCTGGGGGTCGTCGGAGAGTCCGGCTCGGGCAAGAGCCTCACAGGGGCCGCGATCATGGGGCTCCTGCCTCGCAATGCGGTGGTCAGCGGGTCCATTCAGTTCCTCGGCCAGGAATTGATCGGAGCCCGTGAAGCAGACCTCCGGCACATTCGCGGGCGCCGCATCTCATTGATCTCCCAGGACGCCCTCACTGCACTGAATCCGGTCCACACCGTGGGGAAGCAGATTGGCGAGGCCATTCAGGTACACGACCGGACCGTCTCTCGCGCCGCGCTGCGTCAGAAGTCGATTGACCTCCTGGGCCTCGTCGGCATCCCCGATCCATCCAGGCGCGTAGACGACTACCCTCACGAGTTCTCCGGCGGCATGCGACAGCGCGTGCTCATTGCGATGAGCGTGGCCAACGAACCAGACCTCATTATCGCCGATGAACCCACGACTGCTCTCGATGTCACCGTCCAAGCTCAGATTCTCGATGTCCTGGCTCGCATCCAGGATCGAACGAGTAGCTCCATCATGCTGATCACACATGATCTTGGTGTCGTCGCGGGCGTGGCCGACCGGGTCGTGGTGATGTACTCCGGGCGTCTCATCGAAGAAGGCGATACGGACAACATTTTCTACGACACCGCACATCCATACACGCGAGGATTGCTCGCTTCCCTGCCGCGGCTCGACGCTCGAGATCGATCAACTCCCCTGTATCGGATTCAGGGCTTCCAGCCGTCTCCTGCGGAGCGTCCCAGCGGGTGCTCATTCCACCCTCGCTGCGACGTCGCCATGGCGGGCACGTGCGATATCGAGCTGCCCGCGCGCCATAAAGTCGGACCCGGCCACTTCGCACGCTGTCACCTCGTCGCCTCCCCTGGGGAGTCCTCGTGAGCCCCGTGCTGGAAGTACGCGATCTGGTCAAGGAATACCCCGTGAGAAGTGGCATCCTGCGCCGTCAGACGGGGGCCATTCATGCGGTCAACGGGGTCTCGTTCAACCTGGAGCGCGGCCAGACTCTTGGTCTCGTGGGAGAGACCGGCTGCGGCAAGTCGACCCTGGGCCGCTGCGTGGTCAACCTCGTGACTCCGACATCGGGATCCGTCCTCCTCGACGGCCAGGACCTCCACACGATGTCCAAGCGGGATCTGCGTGCGGCCAGGCGGCGAATTCAACTGGTCTTCCAGGATCCGTATGCCTCACTGGACCCACGACAATCAGTCGAATCCATCGTCTTGGAGCCTCTGCAACTGCATGGTCTTGCGGGCCGATCTGATTCGAAGCGAGCATCCGAACTCATCGACCTCGTGGGACTTAGTCAGTCCGTCCTGAGGCAATACCCTCACGAGCTGTCGGGAGGGCAGCGCCAGCGCGTGGGCATCGCCCGGGCGCTCGCGCTGGAACCCGAGGTGGTCGTGCTAGACGAGCCCGTCAGTGCACTCGACGTCAGCGTCCAGGCCGGGGTGCTGAATCTCCTCGAGGAACTACAGGCTCGGCTCAACCTCGCCTACCTGTTCATCGCCCACGATCTCGCCGTGGTCCGCCACGTGAGCCATGAAGTAGCGGTGATGTACCTGGGACGGATCGTGGAGATGGTCGATTCAGACACCCTCTACACATCACCCAAGCATCCCTACACGAAGGCGCTCATCTCGTCAGTTCCCGTGCCGGATCCCCGAATCGAGCGCACACGAAGCCGCATCCTGCTCGAGGGAGACCTGCCGTCGCCGGACGCTATGCCCACAGGCTGTGCCTTTCGAAGCCGTTGCTGGAAGCAAACAGACATCTGTGCGACCAACCCAGCCCTGGTGGGTACGGGCGCGCACCTTGTCGCCTGCCATCATCCCGAACCGTCCTAGTGTGGAGTTGTCTCGAACATGTCGACCTCAAACCAGCGCCTGAGCCGCGCGCACACCGCCTCAGTAAGAGCTGTCCGTGGCCCGCTGGACCTGGAAGTCGTCCTTCGACAGGAGGAGGAGGGGCTCTCGCTGTGGGTGCTCCGAGGGGGCA
>CAZLZC010000034.1:0-4781 GCA_964563825.1 uncultured Actinomyces sp. | reverse complement strand
GACGAGTCGGGCTTCTTTGCGCTGTTGACGAGTATCGATGACTCCGAAGCAGGGCGCGTGATCTTCCACTCACCGCATGAAGCGTGGTCGGGCTTACTGTCGGCTGACACTTCGCTGGCGTCCATCGACACAACCGACCATAACCCGGGTCTTCGCCGATTCGCCGTGACCGTCGTTTCTACCGCCACAGGCGAGGTCATCGCCACCCTTTCGGACGGTCCCAGCGGTCCGGTGCGCGCCGTGCGATTCGCTCAAGAGCATGGTGATCACCGGCTCTTGGCCTACTCGGAGTTGTCAGGGTTCGCGCGTCCGGTGGTGTGGGATCCGACATCGGGCGATCGAGTCGACATACCCCTGGCAGATCTCGTCGGTGATGTGATCCCTCTGGACTGGCACTCACCCACAGGAAAGGTCCTCCTCGTGCACGTGGAGCGAGGGGTGCATCGTCTCCTGGAGCACGACTTGTTCACCTCCACGACCACGACGATTCCTCACCCCCCTGGCGCCTACTTTGAACCCGATGTCGGATCCGAGTTTCCTCTCATATGGGCATCCCACTACACCCACGATGGAGCGCTGAGACTCGTCCGAAGCACATGGGATGAGCCCGTTCACATCCTTGAGACCCGCGACAGAGCCACCCTCTCGGTCAGTCTGCCCGCCGATGCGGTCCCGTCCGGGGCTACCTTCACCTCTCACGATGTCGTGAGCAGGGATGGGACGATCCTGCAGCTGTGGGTGGGACTGCCGGCGAATGTAGCTGAGGCTCGCGGCACGATTCTCGGCCTGCACGGTGGACCCAACCTCGTGACCGTGGATCGCTATGACCCCATGGCGCAATCCTGGATCGACGAGGGATGGATCTATGCGTCATTGAACTACCGCGGCAGCGTCACCTTCGGACGCGACTTCCGCGAGAAGTACTGGGGGCGCGTCGGGGAGGGCGAGATCGAGGACATCAGTGCAGCGGCTGAGTGGCTCGAGGCTCAAGGCTTGGCGGCGGCCGGGTCCATCTTCATCACGGGCGAGTCGTACGGCGGATACCTGACACTCCTGGCACTCGGCCGGATTCCTGATCGTTTCGCGGGCGGCTTGGCTCACGTGGCTCAGGCAGATTGGGTCTCGGCCTATGCCGACATGAATCCTGCGCTCCAAGCGGCGTGGCGCGGCTTCATCGGCAGCGACCCCTCGGTCGATCTCGAGCCGTGGCGGCGCGCTTCGCCCATTGCCTATGTCACCTCTGTGCAGGCGCCCGCGTGGCTCAACCAGGGCATGTTCGACACTCGCACACCCCCCAGGCAAGCGCAGCACTATGCGGATGCTCTGAGTGCCAGCGGTGGCGACGTACTGCTTGACTGGTTTCCCAGTGGGCACATGCCGACGGGTCTCGTCAGTATGCGGAGGGACTACCTCCGCATGACCCAACTCACTGATCGCGCGCTCATCGGCGAACGATGGGACCAGGCTGCTCCCTTCACTCCCTGACGGCATTCACGAGCAACTCCGAGTCCCGCCACTCACCCCAGCGATTCATTGCACTTCGTGCGAGCGCCTATGCCGCCCTGTTCCCATGTCGGGCGGGCAGGAACGCTGCTGTGACCAGAGCTCCGATCACCACGGCTGCGACAGCGACCCAGCAACCGGCACTCAGACCGCTGACGAAGGCATCCGTCGCCGACGACATGAGCACTTGTGACACCTCGGGAGGTGCCTGAGCGGCCACCGCCATCGCGGCGCTCAAGGATGAGGACGCCTGCTCCGCCGTCGCCGAAGGCACTCCGGACAGCGAGAGAGCATCGCGCAATTGCGGGCCGAAGACCGAGGCGAAGACAGAGCCGACCACGGCGACACCCAGCGTCCCACCGATCTCGCGCGTGGTGTCGTTGACCGCTGAGCCCACGCCAGCCTTGTCATCGGAGAGGGATCCCATGATCGAGTCGGTGGAGGGTCCGGTCGCAAAGGCCAGTCCAGCGCCGCCGAGCAGCATGGAGCCCAGAATCGGCCCCACGTACGACGACGATGCGTCGCAGGTGGCAGCGAGGGCGAAGCCAGCCCCCATGAGGAGCAACCCGATCGTCACGACCACCTTGGTGCCTACCCGGTGCATCAACATGATCGCGATCGGGGACATCACAGCGGTCGCTGCTGCGAAAGGCACGGTGCGCACCCCTGCTTCAAGCGGCGAGTAGCCAAGGACTAGCTGCAGATACTGCGTGATCAGGAAGATGAACCCAAAGAGGGCGAAAAATGCAGTGGCTACGGCGACACTGGCCGCGGTGAAGCGCATATCCACGAAGACCTTCACATCGAGCAGTGGATGCGCCGTCCGAATTTCCCAGATGACGAAGGCCGCGATGAGAATCGCTGCCGTGACAAAGGCGGTCACCACCACCATCGACGTCCAGCCGAGACGGGGCCCCTCGATGATCGCCCAGACGAGAAGTGCCACGCCCACTGCAGAGAGGCCGAAGCCCACCCAATCCATCCGGCCCGCTCGCGGATCCCGCGAGGTCCGGAGGAAGACGACTCCGGCAGCGATGGCGATGGCGGCCACGGGCAGATTCACCAGGAAGATCGAGCCCCAGCTGAAGTGCTCAAGGAGGAATCCTCCGGCCACAGGGCCACAGGCGATCGCGACACCGGTCGTGGCCGACCAAATACCGATAGCCGCCGCGCGCTGACGCAGGTCCGTGAACGTGTTGACCAAGATCGCGAGCGTGGCCGGGAAGACGAGCGCGGCACCCACGCCCATGAAAGCGCGGAAGGCGATGAGTTGTTCGACAGTGGTCGACAGCGACGCAAGAAGTGATGCGAGCGCAAAGAGAGCGATGCCAACCTGCAGCGCGCCCTTGCGGCCCCAACGGTCACCGACATGACCCATGGCGAGAAGGAGGGAGGCGAACACGAGGGTGTAGGAGTCCACGATCCACTGCAGGTCCGTCGTATCGGCGCCGAGGTCTTGACCCAGCGTCGGGAGCGCGACGTTCACGATCGTGACGTCCAGAACCACCATGAACAGGCTCAGGCACAGGACCGCGAGCACGATCCAGGGTCGCGAGCGACCCACGGCTGCTGGGGCGGTCAAGGTATCCCGGCTCAGAGAATCCATCAGGCTCCTACAGAACGTTGTTCTATAGCTGTGGAACGGTAACCTATAGGCGTGCAAGGGCCCCGTCAACCTCTTCCGGAGCGGCCGGTGCGTCAACGGACCCCGAGCACGGATGTGTCTGCGGCACTGCTCTCGGCCGCCGAGGCAGTGCTCGAGCGCGACGGGCTCGCGGGCCTGACGATTCGCGCGGTGGTGAGCGAGGCGGGTGTCGCACCCATGGGGGTCTACAGCCGATACGGCGGCAAGCCGGGCCTGATCGACGCCTTGCTCTCACGGGGTTTCGTCCAACTCAAGGAGTCCATCGAGGGCGCCTCCGGCACCGGCCTCGTACGACTGAGAAGTGCCGGCTTGGCCTATCGCACCTTCGCCTTAAGCCACCAGCACCTCTACGCGCTCATGTTCAATCACCCCGAGGCCTTGGCACGCTCCGAGGAGACACTCGCCAACGCCGTTCGCTCATTCGACGCGCTCGTCCAGATCGTCTCGGACGCCATGGCGCGTGGCGAGTTGGCCCAGACCGAGCCCGTGGAGGTGGCCCAAGCGATTTGGTCAGCTGTGCACGGAGCCGTAAGCCTTGAGTTGGTGGGCATTGGCTTCACTTCGGATCGAGTGAGGACCTACGCGTCGATGATGGATGCGATCATCGACGGCTTCGCCGAGCCGACGTGACGCCAGCAACCGGAAACTTAAGGTGCACTTCACCGGTCCAGGAGAGTCTCGCTCAAACACCATCTCTATACCTGCTCGCACCTAGAGTGCGAGCCAGCCACCGTCGACCGGGACATACGCACCGGTCATGTACGACGATTCCTCCGAGGTCAGGAACGCGCACAGGGAGGCGACGTCCTGGGCCACGGCGGGACGCCCGAGCGGAATCCGCTCGCGAAGCCATGCGCCGCGCTCGGGGTCGTCGATGGTGTCCTGGCTCATTGGCGTCGCGACGGGACCGGGTCCGACGACGTTGACCCGCACTCCGTACCTCGCCCAGTCGACGGCAAGCGCACGACCGAGTTGCAGCACAGCTCCCTTGGAAGCCGTGTACGCCGCATTCCTCCCGTAGCCCACCTGCGACAGGATCGAGCCCAGCAGCACGATCGAACCGCTCCCCTGCGCGACCATCTGCCGTCCGACGGCGCGGGCCACCAGGAAGGAGCCGGTGACGTTGATGCGCATCGTGCGCTCGAAGACGGCAAGCGGCATCTCATGGGCGTCGACGAAGTCCTCCTCGACCCCCGCGCAGTGGACGAGTGCGTCGATCCGGCCGTACGCCGCCATCGCTGCCGCGACGATCGCGTCGCAATCGGCCTCGTCGGTGACGTCGGCAACGACCGCGATGCCTCCGCACTCCGCTGCAGCCGTAGCGAGCGCATCCGCGGTGAGATCTGTGAGCACCACCCGATCGCCGCGGGCAGCCAGATGCGCCGCCGTCGCACGACCGATGCCGGACGCCGCCCCGGTCACGACCGTGACGAGGCCGTCGGCGCTCATGACCGCCCCGCAGCGTCGAGCCCAGCGATCCATCCAAAGGTGACGGCAAGGCCGAGTGTCGTGCCCCCGGCCCAGTAGGCCTGCCCCGCGGGCGATGCGACCGCGTTGCCCGCGCCATAGAGCCCGGGGACGGGCTCGCCATCGGTGCGCAGCATCCGCGCCCGAGTGTCGATGCGCGGACCGC
>CAZLZC010000033.1:0-17628 GCA_964563825.1 uncultured Actinomyces sp. | reverse complement strand
GGATCGGCGTAACGCGTCCACAGACCCTCGAGATTGAGGACCGCCGGGATCCCCAGGCGCCCGAGCGCGATCGCGCTCTCGGGCGACACGACCGAGTCCATGGGAGCCGCCATCACCGGCGCATCGAAGCGATAGGCGTCGATTTGCCACGCCGTAGACACCTCGTCGGCATCACGGGTACGTCGACTCGGTGCGATGGCGACCTCATCAAGCGAGTAGGCCACCCGGCCGCGCTTGCCGCGACCAATCTCGATCTCTGCCACGACTGTCCTAACGCGAGTGGTAGTTGGGCGCTTCGACGGTCATCACGACGTCGTGGGGATGGCTCTCCTTGAGGCCAGCCGCAGTGATGCGCACGAAGCGTCCCTTGGCATGGAGCTCCGGGATGGTGGACGCGCCGGAGTAGCCCATGGACGCGCGCAGGCCACCGACGAGCTGGTGAGCGACCACGGAGAGGGGGCCGCGGTAGGGCACCATGCCCTCGATACCCTCGGGCACGAGCTTGTCGTCACTGAGTACGTCGTCCTGGAAGTAGCGATCCTTGGAGTAGGAACGGGCCTCGCCACGGGACTGCATAGCTCCCAGGGATCCCATGCCGCGATAGGCCTTGAACTGCTTGCCGCTCACGAAGACGACGTCACCCGGAGCCTCTTCGCATCCGGCCAGAAGGCTGCCCACCATGACGGTGTCGGCACCGGCGACCAGTGCCTTGGCGATATCTCCGGAGAACTGCACGCCGCCGTCGCCGATGATCGGCACCCCTGCCGGGCGCGCAGCCAGGCTCGCCTCGTAGATCGCCGAGATCTGCGGGACACCCACCCCCGCGACCACTCGAGTGGTGCAGATCGATCCCGGCCCGACACCGACCTTGATGCCGTCGGCGCCCGCCTCGACGAGCGCGAGGGCACCCTCGCGGGTCGCCACATTGCCACCGACCACGTCGACCGATGTCGTGCGCTTGAGCAAGGCCACCATCTCGACAACGGCGCGCGAGTGACCGTGCGCGGTGTCGACGATGAGTAGGTCCACCCCCGCGTCGATGAGGTCGTGCGCGCGCTTCTCTGCATCGGGGCCAACACCCACAGCGGCACCCACGATGAGTCGACCGTGGGCATCCTTGGTCGCCAGGGGGTACTTGTCGGACTTGACGAAGTCCTTGACGGTGAAGAGACCGCCGAGTCGACCATCGGCGTCAACGAGGGGGAGCTTCTCTACCTTGTGCGTCGCGAGGATGCGCAACGCCTCCTCAGGATCGACACCCACCGGCGCGGTGATGAGCGGCATCGGCGTCATCACCTCGCTCACCCGACGGCCCATATCGTCTTCGAACCGCATATCGCGATTGGTGATGATGCCGAGGAGCATCTGCCTCTCGTCGACGACAGGCACCCCGCTCACCCGGTAGCGGCCGCAGAGGGCATCGACCTCAGCCAGCGTGTTGTCGGGGCCGCAGGTCACCGGATTGCTCACCATGCCTGCCTCGGAGCGCTTGACCATGTCGACCTGTGCGGCCTGATCCTCGATAGACAGATTGCGATGAAGGATTCCCACGCCGCCCTGGCGGGCCATGGCGATGGCCATGCGTGCCTCGGTGACCGTGTCCATCGCGCTCGAGAGCAGCGGCACCTTCACGCTGATATTGCGCGTGAGGCGGCTCGTGGTGTCGACCTCGCTGGGAACGACGTCCGACTCTGCGGGCAGCAGCAGCACATCGTCGAAGGTCAGCCCGAGGTAGGCGAAGGGCTCGGGCAGGGATGGTCCGTCCGACATGGCGTCAGGCTACTCGCCCCCGGTCGGGGGCCCATCCTCACGCAGGCGGCGGACGCCCGGATGAGCCCGCCACACGGGCTGCAGTCCCGCAGGCAGGCACTCCTCGATCGTGTACGTCGCTCCGCGGCCAGCGTCCCACGCCTCACCCAGCCAGAGGAGGGGTGCCGACCCACGGTGGTCAGCCGCGACGAGAGCCAGCGGCCACTCCAGGGTGACCCATCCCTCCGAAGCCAGGATGGGGCCTACGGCGACGAGGTCATCGATGTCGCCGGTGACGGCGGCGAGGACGATGCGGGACTTTGCCGAATGCCGAGGAGAGTGGTCGAGGCAGGTGGCGCTGGCCTGCCGTGCATGCTCGGTGGCAGTTGCCGTGTCGCCGGCGAGCAACGCGAGTTCCGCACCGACCCAGTGCCACCGCGTGAGAGTCCGCCACCCCGAGGTCGCAGGCTGCGCGCTCTCGACATGCCACACCGCCGCGCGAGCGGGATCAGACGAAGCGACGGCGTCGGCGGCGAGCCCGATGAGCGCATCCGCGCGCGACTCCGCGTCGGTCGCGCTCAGCAGTGCTTCAGCGTCGAGATCGGCAGCTCCCGCGGCGTCTCCGATCTGGCGCCGATGGCTCGCCAGTGAGGAGAGTGCGAGGGACTTCCACCTGTCATCTATTCCCAGCAGTCCCGCGAAGTGCTCGGCTGACTCGGCGTACCTGCCACGGGCGCCGAGATCGACACCGAGTTCCCACGTCGCAGCAGGGGAAGCCGGCACCATCAGGCGCCAGCGGCGCGCGCCAGCATCGTGATGGCCTCGGAGAGATCGGAGACCCGCTCGCCACGCGGCGGTGCGACAGGCCACCAGCCAGGGCCTCCCAAGAGGATGAGCGGCTCGGGACGCAGCTCGGGCAGGACGACCAATTCGGCAGGGTCACCCGACTCGCGGGTTTGGGACCACACGAGGACGGCGCCGGGTCCGGTACGTCGCATCGCCTGCCCCAGGGCCTCGGCGGGCGTGCGTGCGCCCATCATGCGCATTGCGACCTGACGCTCCGCTAGTCCTGCAGCCAGCGCCCACATGGGGAGCACGTGCAACTCCCCTGGTGCGGCCGCGAGCAGGACGGTGGCTGGCGATGTGGCGGGGGCTCGGCTGACGCGCTCGCTGAATTCTGCCTGAATCGCCTCGGAGAGGACGTGCTCGACATCGATGCCGCTGCCCGACTGCTCCCACTTCTGACCGACGCCGATGAGCACGGGCACGATGAGGTGGTCCCAGGTCCAGACGACTCCGCGACGGTCAAGCGTCTCGCCCACGATGCTGCGGCATGAGTCCGCATCGAGTGCGATGGCCGCGCGCGCGAGACCGCGTGCATTAGGCGTGCCCCCGGGGATAGCGACGACGTGACCGCCACCCTGCCTCGCCGACACGTCGACAAGTGGCGCGCCGCCGATCGTGTCATCGCCATCAGGACCGTCCGCCTGGCTGACCCGGGCTGCCTCCGCTGGCGGCACACCGGAGAGCACCAGTCGCCGCATGCGCTCGAGTCGCTCGACATCCGCGGGCGAGTAGCGACGGTGCGCACCGGCCGAGTGCTGGCTCGGCCCGAGGCCGTAGCGACGATCCCAGGTGCGCAGTGTCGCCGGGGCGACCCCGAGTCGGCGGGCCACTGCCGCCACCGAGAGCCCCGGAGGCGGCATGGGAGCCTCCGCAATCGACTCGCCGGGACCCATGGACATAGCCCCATTCTCCGCCTCATGGGTCAGGGCGCATCCTGAGGCGTGAATCAGCTCATAAATTGTTCATCTCACCCTCTTGACCAACTTATGGCGCGATTGCTAAGGTCAAAGCCTCACCTACGGGCAGGAGGCACGACGATGGCGGACATTTCCCGGCTCCCCGGGCCCAATGCGGACATCTGGGACTGGCAGCTCAGCGGCGCTTGCCGTGGAGAGGACCCTGACGCGTTCTTCCACCCCGAGGGCGAGCGTGGCCCCGCTCGCGAGGCACGGGAGCGAGCAGCCAAGGCTGTGTGCGCCACCTGCCCGGTCCTGGCCCAGTGCGCGGCCCATGCCCTTGCTGTACGCGAGCCGTACGGCGTGTGGGGCGGCATGAGCGAGGACGACCGCGAAGCGATCTACCAGCAGCAGCGCCGTCGCCTCGCGACAGCCGTCTGACCAGACTCAAAAAACCCCTCCCGCGATCCGGGAGGGGTTTTTTGTTGTGCAGTGAGTGCGACTAGTGGCTGTGACCGTGATGGCCGTGCCCGTGGCTGTGTCCGGCCGCGGGCTCCTCAACCTCGGGCTTCTCAACGACAAGCGCCTCGGTCGTGAGCAGCATGCCCGCGATGGACGCGGCGTTGGTGAGCGCAGACTTCGTGACCTTGACCGGGTCGATGACACCTGCAGCGATGAGGTCCTCGTAGACGCCCGTGGCGGCGTTGAGCCCCTGTCCCACGGGAAGTTCGGCGACCTTGCTCACGACGACGTATCCCGGCTCGCCCGCGTTCTCGGCGATCCAGCGCATCGGCTCGACAGCGGCCTTGGCCACGACGGACACGCCGGTCGCCTCGTCGCCGGTCTTGCCGAGGTCGCCCTCAAGGGACTTGCTGGCGTGCACCAGCGCGGTGCCACCACCGGCGACGATGCCCTCGTCGATCGCGGCGCGAGTCGCTGAGACTGCGTCCTCGACGCGGTGCTTCTTCTCCTTGAGCTCGACCTCGGTGTGAGCGCCGACCTTGATCACGACCACGCCGCCGGAAAGCTTGGCGAGGCGCTCCTGGAGCTTCTCGCGGTCCCAATCCGAGTCGGTGCGCTCGATCTCCTGGCGGATCTGCGAGATGCGATCCGTCACGGCCTGCTTGTCGCCCGCGCCGTCCACGATCGTGGTGTCGTCCTTCGTGACGACGATGCGGCGCGCATGGCCGAGCACCTCGAGGCCGACCTGATCGAGCTTGAGCCCGACCTCGGGAGCGACCACCTGGGCGCCCGTGAGGATCGCGATGTCCTGCAGGACCGCCTTGCGGCGATCGCCGAACGCGGGAGCCTTCACGGCGCACGAGGCAAAGGTGCCGCGGATGCGATTGACGACGAGGGTCGACAGGGCCTCGCCGTCGACGTCCTCGGCGATGATGAGCAGTGGCTTGCCGGTCTGCGAAGCCTTCTCGAGCACGGGCAGGAGCTCGGACACGCTCGACACCTTGCCCTGCACGAGCAGGATGCTGGCGTCCTCGAGGACAGCCTCCATGCGCTCGGCGTCCGTGACGAAGTAGGGGGAGATGTAGCCCTTGTCGAACTGCATGCCCTCGGTGAACTCCAGGCCCATCTCGGCGACGCTGGACTCCTCGACGGAGATCACACCGTCCTTGCCGACCTTGTCGAATGCATCGGCAATGAGCGAGCCGACCTCGGCGTCCTGGGAGGAGATGGTGGCGACCTGGGCGATCTCCTCGCGGCCCTGCACCTCGCGGGCGGCCGTGGTGAGCGCGTCATTCATCGAGGCGACAGCGGCATCGATGCCCTTCTTCAGGGACATCGGATTGGCGCCGGCAGCGACCTGGCGCAGGCCCTCCTTCACCATCGCCTGGGCGAGGACCGTGGCCGTAGTGGTGCCATCTCCTGCGATGTCGTTGGTCTTGGTGGCGACCTCCTTGACGAGCTGGGCGCCGAGGTTCTCGTAGGGATCCTCCAGCTCGATCTCCCGAGCAATCGTGACGCCGTCGTTGGTGATCGTGGGCGAGCCCCACTTCTTGTCGATGACCACATTGCGGCCACGCGGGCCGAGGGTCACCTTGACGGTGTCCGCGAGCTTGTTGACACCGCGCTCAAGGCTGCGGCGGGCGGACTCGTCGAACTCGAGGATCTTGGCCATGAGGGGTCCTTCACTTCATTCTTGGGAATGCGCTGCGTGTGGAGTTGAAGAGTGTGGTGTTGAAGAGTGCGTGGTCCACGCGCGCGCCGGGTCGGTGCGGCCCTGTGGACTCGCAACTGACCCGGCGCCACACGTGGCGTGGGGTGACCTACTTCTCTACGACCGCGAGAACATCGCGGGCTGAGAGGATGAGGTACTCCTCGTTGTTGTACTTGACTTCGGTGCCGCCGTACTTCGAGTAGATGACGACGTCGCCCACCTTGATGTCGAGCGGGATGCGCTTTTCGCCGTCCTCGTCGAAGCGACCCGGACCCACCGCGAGGACCTTGCCCTCCTGGGGCTTCTCCTTCGCGGTGTCGGGGATGACGAGACCGGACGCGGTCGTCTGCTCGGCGTCGAGGGTCTGGACGAGGATGCGATCCTCGAGCGGCTTAATGGAGACCGACACGGTGATGTCCTCCGGGTTGTGTTGTGTGTGAGGTGGTCGCCCCGTCGTCGCGGTGCCGGTTCGACCCGGTGGCGCTCCCCCGGCCTAGCAGTCTCCGGGCGTGAGTGCCAAGAACCACTGTAGGGGGCCGTTAGCACTCCGTCAAACCGAGTGCCAGGTCCCGCCTCGCCGCTGGAGGCCCGACGGGTCGGCCCGACGCTAGCCTCCCCCCGTGACCACGCCCCGGCCCCGCGACCTCGTCACGGCTCAGGCCCAGGCCCTTCAGTCGGCCGTAGCCGCCCTGCCGGATACGGCGGACCCCCGAGCCCTCACGAAGCTGCGCGAGCGCCACACGGAGGCGGATCCCGCCGTTCTGACGGCCCTCGCCACCCAGGTCCGGCTGCAGCGGAGGGCCGCCGACCGACTCGGTCCCTGGGCGACGGAGATGGTCCTCGAGGAGGAGGCGCTCCAGCAGGCCACACGCCGTGACGTCGCCCGATACCGGAGCGGCCGCCTGTCCGAGCGCCTGGGTGCGGGCGAGTTCACGGTCGCGGACATCGGCTGTGGCCTCGGCGTCGATGCGCGAGCACTCGCGGAGGCCGGCTTCCACGTGCTGGCGGTCGAGCACGATGCGTGGCGGGCGGAGGCAGCAGAGGTCAATCTCGCCGTGTACGCCGAACGGATACGCGTGCTGCTCGGCGACGCACTAGCGCTCGATCCCGCAATCCTCGATTCCTGCGATGCGGCTTACGTCGACCCCGCCCGACGCACATCGGGAGGCCCACGGCGCATCGACGGCGGTCGCAGCCGAGCGACTACCGACCCGGCCGAGTGGTCGCCGCCGTGGCCGTGGGTTCTTTCACTCGCCGAGCGCATGCCGGTCGTCGCCAAGGTCGCACCCGGGTTCGACCCACGCCGCGCATCATCCGGCGCTGATGTCGAATGGATCGACCACGACGGCGAGACAGTCGAGGCAAGCGTGTGGATGGGCTCTCTCGGACGCGCGATGAGGCGAGCCACTGCCCTGACGGCAGATCGAGCCGAGTCCCTCGAGGCACCGCGCGCGGAACCCGCGGCAGTGGGACCCACGACCGATCAGGCGAGGCGCTTACTGGTCGAGCCCAGTCCGGCCATCGCCCGAGCGGGCCTTCTCGCCGACCTGGCTGTGCACCTCGGGGCCGATCGGCTCGACGGGGGTGGCTGGCTCACAGCCGATGCGACTCCAGCGACCCTTCTCGCCCGCACGTGGCGCATCGCGGAGGAGGTGCCCCACGGTGCTCGCGAGTTGCGCACCTGGCTGCGCGGTCGGGGATCTGTCACGTGGAAGACCGCGGACGCCCACGTGTCCGCCACGACGTGGGATAGGCGCGTCGGTCACCGCAGCGGCGACGGCCCCGCGATCACGATCGTGATCACTGGCCAGGGCCGCGCCTTCGCTGTCGATCGGGTGCAGGATCGGCCGCACCAGGGCGGCTAGTCACGCAGCGAGCGAGCAATTCCCGACACAGCCTCGGGGCCCACCCCGCAGCACCCGCCGATCAACACGACGCCGGGCACCCGGCGCCACTGCGAGACGAGATCCTCACCCACATCGGTCCCCGCACCCGACCATCCGGCAGTCGGCGACCACGCGCGTCCGGAGTTGGGGTACGCCACAAGTGCCGGCGCACCCGCGTCACTGAGTCGCACGAGCAGGGATTCCACGTGTTCAGGAGCGGTGCAGTTGACCCCCAGGGCACGAACGGATGGCGTGCCGGCAACCATCTCAACGAGGTCCTCGATGGCCTGGCCCGCGGACGTATGCGCACCATCCGAGCAACTCATGGTGAGCCAGGCGGGCAGGTCGGAGAAGTCCGCCAGCACCTCGACGAGCGCACGGACCTCGTCGAGGTCGGGAATCGTCTCGATCGCGAGCAGGTCCGGTCCTGAATCCGCGATGACCCGCAGTCGCTCGCCGTGGAAGTCGACCAACTTCGTATGACTGACGCCGTAGCGGCCGCGATACTCACTGCCGTCGTGCAGGATCGCGCCGTAGGGACCGACGCTCGCCGCGACGAGCGCGTCGCGGTCTGCCACTGCTTCCCGGGCGACCTCCACCGCCGTGCGCAGGGCAGCGTCGGCCTGCGGCGATGTGCGGCCCGCATCGACGAAGCCTTCACGTGACACCTGGTAGCTCGCCGTCACGACGACGCGTGCTCCCGCATCAAGGTAGGCCTGGTGCACGGCACGAATTTCGCCGGGATCATCCGCGAGTATGCGCGCGGACCACAGGGCGTCGGCGAGGTCGTGGCCCCTGCGCTCGAGTTCGGTGGCTAGGCCGCCGTCGATGGGGATCACGCCGTCGCCAAAGGCCTCATCGACAGTGATCAGATGTAGTCCTCGAGTGGTGCGGGAGTGAGCCCCTGGGCCCTGCCCAGTTCGAGGATCTTCTCGAGGCCTACGTCGAGGCCATCGACCCAGTGCAGGAGCACGATATCGCCGGCCTTGATGGGGGGCGCCCAATACTCGACCTTGTTGTCGTCGCTCACGACGACGTTCCACAGCACGATGCGATTGATGCCGCACTGCTCGGCGTACTTCAGCACATCGGGGTCGTTCGGTCCTGCGCCATACGGCGGGCGGAGCATCCATGGCCGATAGCCGAACTGCTTCTCGAATCGATCCTGCGTCTCGCAGATCTCCCACTCAACATCGGTCTTGGGGTCGTCGAGTGCACCGTGGACCATGGTGTGGTTCTGCACGGAGCCGCCGTACGCCGTGGCAGCCTCGAAGTACTCGGTCTTGTCGCGTACGGCGTACTCGGTGAGGAACGCCGTGACGGGAATCTGATAGCGGTCGATGACCTCGCGCACGGCGGGTGAGTCGACGAGCCCATCGTCGATGGTGATGAAGAACACCGGGTCGTCGGTCTCCACCCAATTGAGGACTTCCAGGTCGCTACTGGCGAGATTGACATCGCTACGCCCCGACTGCCCTTCGGCCAGGGTCTCGCTTCCCATCTGGAGAGAGTCGTCGAGGGCCGCGATGTAGGAGTCGTCGCTGGGGTTGGGGAGCGGGGCCGAGGAACTCGTCGCAGTGGCGCCCGAGGGATCGACCGGAGCGGTCTGAGAAGGCTCGGTAGCCGAGGCCGACTCCGGAGAGCCAGACAGCGAGCCGAAGGCGAAGCCGCTGACCCCGGCGGCGACAAAGGCCAGGGCGATCACAAGCCCGGGCAGGAGCCCCGAGGCTCGTCTCGCATCACTCACCCCTTGACGATACCCGCGCCTGACCCCGGAAGCCCGCCGCGCGCCGCCGCGACCACGATCTCGTGAACGGGCAACGACGAGTCAGCCCCGATTCCTGGAGCCGAGGGCGCACGCCCCCTCTCCACCAGCGCAGCACCCAGGGCGGCGACCATCGCACCGTTGTCGGTGCACAGGCTCGGAGGCGGGATGCGCACGTCGAGGTGGTCGGCCCGCTGTCCGAGCATGGCCCGCAGACGGGAGTTGGCTGCGACCCCACCACCCACGACGAGCGTGCCGATGCCGCTGTCCTCACAGGCCCTCAGCGCCTTGGTGACGAGGACATCGGCGACCGCCTCCTGGAAGGCAGCTGCGACGTCGGCCGTGCGGACCCCGGCACCGGCCCCCTCTTGCGCTCTGAGCCACCGCACCACCGCGGTCTTGAGTCCCGAGAAGCTGAAGTCGAGACGGTGCTCCGCGTCATCGCGTGGTGAGGTGAGACCGCGTGGGAAGTCGATGGACGACGGATCGCCCTCGTGAGCCACTCGATCGATATGCGGTCCGCCCGGGAAGGGCAGACCGAGGAGCCGCGCCACCTTGTCGAATGCTTCCCCCGCCGCATCGTCGAGCGTGGCACCGAGAGGTGTCACGTCAAGAGTGACGTCATCGACTCGCAGAAGCGATGTGTGACCACCCGAGACCAGGAGCGCGATGGCAGGCTCGGGGATGTCGCCGTGGACGAGTCGATCCACCGCAACGTGAGCAGCCAGGTGATTTACGCCGTAGATCGGACGGTCAAGGGCGACCGCGAGGCCCTCCGCTGCACTCACGCCGACAAGAAGAGCGCCGACGAGACCCGGGCCCGAGGTCACCGCGATGGCATCGACATCGCGCAGCGAGACGCCTGCCTCGGTCGTCGCACGATCAAGAGTGGCGTCGAAGGCCTCCAGGTGCGCCCGGCTGGCGACCTCGGGCACGACTCCGCCGAACCGCGCCTGCTCATCGACGCTCGATGCGACGGCATCGGAGAGAAGCGTGCGCCCGCGCACCAGGGCGATGCCGGTCTCGTCGCAGGACGTCTCGATGCCCAAGACCAGGGGTTCGTGACTCATGGCCGTCTCCTCCGCATGATGAGGGCGTCCTGTCCCGGGCCGTAGTACGACGAGCGGCGCGAGATCACCTCGAACCCCGCTGACTCATACAGAGCGACCGCCGGTGCGCTGTCGGCATTCACCTCGAGCAGGACCTCCGAGCAGCCATCCCCCTCTGCCACGCGCAGTAATCGATCGAGCAGGTCGCGTCCTATGCCGCGGCCGCGACAATCCGCATCGACGGCGATCGTCTGGATGTCAGCCGTGGGGGGACGCACCATCACGCCGGCATAGGCCACCAGTCGACCCGAGATCTCCGCGACAAAGTAGGTGCGGTCGTCCTGAGCCAGCTCTGACCAGAACTGCGCGGGCGACCAAGCGGTGGCCGGGAACACCGACTCCTCGATGGCGATGACGTCAGGGATATCCCACCAGCGCATGGGCCGGGCGTCGTTCACTGTCATGCGGGCACCGCATCGGGTCGTCGCAGGTAGAGCGGCAGGGCAGGAAGCAGCCACCGGTCCTGCGAGGCAAGATCCGCGAGGAGCGATGCCGTGGGCACGCCGGAACCATCGGCGGCGTCGTCGGGCCACTCGCGATCATCCGGGAGTGACTCACCCGATGCGATGCGCTCCTGCACGAGCACGGCAAGGTCGGCGGCGGAGGGACGGGCGACCACGTCGACGCCTTCGACATCACCGACGACGAGGCCGCGGCGCGGATAGCCGGGGTCGGGCTGGATGAGCGGCCCATCGATCCGCCTGCCTGATCCGTCGTACGCCGCCCATGCCACCTCCACGCGTCGCGAGCGCGTCACGACGGTGAAGGGACCCTCGTGCTGTCGCGCCCGGGCGATGACGTCAAGGCTCATGGCCCCGACGACCGGAATCCCCCGGGCGTGTGCGGCCGCCCGAGCGAAGGCCACTCCCACGCGTAGCCCGGTGAAGGGGCCCGGTCCCACGCCCACGGCGAGGAGACCCAGATCAGCGGGCGTAGCACCTGATGAGGCGATCACGTCACGCACGAGCCGAGGCAGCACCTCTGCGTGCCGACGCGCATCCAGGTGCGAGGACTCCGCGAGCACGTCGCCGCCTGAGGCCACGAGCGCGACGGTCGTGAGCGCTGTTGACGTATCCAGGGCGAGGACGAGCACGGAGACACCCTAGGCCTGTCAACGCCCCGACGCGGCCAGCCTCATCGTCGTCGCTCGATCACAACGCATCTGGAGTGACAAGAGCTGCCAGGGAAGCGTCATCCCAGCGAGAGCCACGGCCGGTGACGGTCGCCTCCCGTCCGTCCCCGGCGGGGACGAGTGCGATCTGCAGATGGCTGTCGGCGAGATGCTCAACTCGGCCGGCACCCCACTCCACCACCGTCACCGCCCCGGCCAAGTCGAGGTCGAGGTCGTCGATCTCCGAAGCTGTGCCGAGCCGATATGCATCGACATGGAGCAGGGCGACACCCCGGTCGCCCGCAGGGTGAAGGCGTGCGATGACAAACGTGGGACTGGTGACCGCCCCGCGCACCCCCAAACCTTCTCCGAGCCCGCGCGTGAGTGTGGTCTTGCCGGCTCCGAGGTCGCCCGTGAGCACGATGAGATCGCCCTGCCTCACGTGATCGGCAAGCCAGCGGCCCCAGGACAGGGTGGTCGCACCATCGGCGAGGTGGACGCGGTGATCCGCCATCAGCCCACGCGCTCGACGAGCGCTCGCAGATGCTTGTTGACATCGTCGACGGCCTCGAGGGTGAGCATGTGGCCGACTCCCGGGAGGATGACCAGCTCAGCCGACGGCGTATGGCGCACGATCTCGTAACTGTGGCCTACGGGAGTCAGCAGATCCGAGTCACCGACCATGACGAGCAGGTCGCAGCGATCCAACACGTGCAGGGCCTGGACCTTGTCATGTCCCTGCAACGCAGGGAGGAGGTCAGCCAGCACCTCGAAGGGGGTCCCGTTGATGAGATCCGCAACGATCCGCGTGCCATCCGGCGGCACCGTGGACCCAAAAGCGTAGGCACGCGTGATGAGCAGGCCGAGGTCGCTGGACGACCGCCGAGCACGCTCGATGAGTCCCGACACCGGGCCTTGCGACTCCAGGGCCGCGCCGATGGAGGGCGCAACGCGATGAGCAAGCCGCGCAACCGGGCGCGGCAGTCCCAGATCGACGTCCGCGATGCCACCGGCAGAGGTAGCCAGCAGTGCCACGCCGCGCACGCGATCGCCGAACAGGTCTGGGCGCTGATCGGCCAGAGCCATGATCGTCATGCCACCCATCGAGTGGCCCACCAGGACCACCGGGCCTTCGGGCGCGACCGCATCGAGCACGCATCCGAGATCTGCGCCCAGCCGTTCGATCGTGGTGCCGGGCACTCCGCGCTCGGAGCGACCGTGGCCTCGCTGGTCCCAGAGCACCACGCGGGCGATACCGCGCAGAGCCTCCCGTTGGCCAGGCCAGGAGTCCAGGGACAGCCCGTATCCATGCGAGAAGATCACCGTGGGGGCGTCAGCCGAGACACCATCGCTGTCCTCGACCACGTTCAGGGCGACGCCATCGTCGGTGACTACCTCGTGGGTGACTCCCGTCGCCGACTCGATCCCCACGAACTCACGGGTCTGCAGGCGGCGAGTGGCCACGCGTTCAGCCAGCGCACCCACGGCCACACCGGCCGCGAGGATGCCGAGCGCAGCGAGGCCCTTGGCGCCCCTGCCCAGATCGGCCATGCTCACCCCTCGACGTAGCGACGCGGCACGCGCGCACCGACGCGCGTGACGATCTCGTAGCCGATGGTGTCATCCCACATCGCCCAGTCCACCGCCGTGGGTTCACCCGTGTGACCCGGACCCCACATGATGGCTTCATCTCCCGGCACCACGACGGCATCTCCCACGTCGACGATGACCTGATCCATCGCGATGCGACCCACGATCGGGCGCTGCTCCCCGGCCACGTGAATCCGCGCCCCCGCAGCGGTGCGCGGCACTCCATCGCCATAACCAAGGGGCACCAGCGCCAGAGTCGTCTCCCGGGGCGCGCGCCAGGTGAGGTTGTAGGAGGCGCCATGCCCGGCGGGGACGCGCTTCGTGGCGGCCACTGCCGCGCGCAGGGTCATCACCGGCTGCAGAGGACCCATCGCGATCGTCGGTCCTGGAGCGATGCCGTAGGTGGCGATTCCGAGGCGAACAAGGTCGTAGCGGGTGTCGGGCCGACTGATCGCAGCCCCGCTCGATGCCAGGTGGCGCACCTCTGGCCGCACGCCGAGCTGCTCAGCGACGGCAAGCGCGCGCTCAAACGCGGCCACCTGTTCATCTGTCTCTGGTGCGTCGGAGATGTCCGCACTGGCCAGGTGAGACCAGATGCCGACGATCTCAATGTCGGATGACGCCACAGCAGCAGTGAGGAGTTCCGGCCAGAGGTCCGGGGTGCACCCGCCCCGCCCGAGCCCGGTATCGACCTTGAGGTGCACGCGGGCTCGCCGACCGGCTGCCGCAGCCGCAGCGCTGACATCGCGCAACATGCCGAGGCTGCCCACGCCAAGGTCGACATCGCTGGAAATGCATGCCGACAGGTCATCGTCATCAGGCGAGTAGAGCCAGGCGAGGATGCGACCGGTGTCCCCCGCCGAGCGCAGGCGCAGGGCCTCTGAGGGCAAGGCCACACCCAGCCACGTGATCCCGGCCGCACGGGCGGTGCGGGCGACCTCCACAGCCCCGTGTCCGTATGCATCGGCCTTGACCACGATCATGCGCGCGACTTCGGATCCCCCGCACGCGGGTCCCGAGAGGTAGTCGAGATTGGCGCGCAATGCCCCAAGGTCGATCACAGCCTCCGCACGCACGCTCATGTCAGGCCTCTCCACCGCGACGCACGAGGGCGATGGCCTCGGGGAGGGCGTTGATGATGTCCGGAGCGGTCACCGGTCGCCCGCCGCGCGCTGCCAGTCTTCCCGCGAGCCCGTGCAGGCCGACCGCGGCCGCTGCGACGCTGGCCGCCGCGTCGTCATCCATCTCGCCGCGGGCGGCCGCCCCGGCCAGCAGCGCACCCATGAAGCCGCTGAGCACGTCGCCGCTGCCCGCGGTCCCCAGGTCCGGAGTCCCCCAGGTGTCGACGTACGCCGCCCCGTTGGGTGACGCGATCACGGTGCCCGGGCCCTTGAGGACGACGATGACCCCGAGCTCTCGCGCCGCCTGCCGGGCACCACCCAGACGATCCTCTGCTGCGCCCTCCCCCACGGAGTAGCCGAGGGCCGCGAACTCACCCTCATGGGGCGTAAGCACCGTGGGGCAGCGCCTTGCTGCGAGCTCGGCGCTTGATTCGCCTTCGCCGAGAATGCGCAGGGCATCGGCGTCGACCACGATCGGTGCGTCCACCGTGAGGACATCCCGCAGCACTCGTCGGCCATCGAAGTCGATGCCGAGCCCAGGACCCACCACCCACGCGGTGGCGCGCTTCACGGCGGCGGGGGCAGCCGATGCGATGACCACATCCCAGAACTCGTCGACGAGCGCTTGCGCGAGTCCATCCCCTCGATCAAGGACATGCACTATGCCGATGTTGCCGTGGCGGGCACTCCCCGTGGCCATGAACGCCGCACCACGGTAGAGGGGGCTACCGGCAGCGACCCCCACGACACCGCGGGAGTACTTGTAGTCCTCGGTTCCCGGCTCTGGCACAGCATCGGCAAGGTCGAGGGAGTCGAGCGCATGCAGTTCAGCGACGGGCAGTGCGTCTCCCAGTCCGATGTCGATGAGGAGGACAGCACCGGCATGATCACGTCCCGGCGACGTGAGCAGACCGGGCTTGAGGCAGCCGAAGGTCACCGTGGCATCGGCATCGACGGCAGCCGCAGGATCGGCGACAGCGCCGGTGTCCGCATCGACGCCCGAGGGGATGTCGACAGCGACGACAAGCGCACCGGATTGAGATGCGAGCGTGGCGCACCTGGCGGCATCTCCGCGCAAGGCACCGCGGCCTCCAATGCCCAGGATCCCGTCGATGATGAGGTCAGCACCCTCAAGGGAGCGATCGACAGCGGCACCCGTGAGGACGCTGCCCCCCTCGATGCGAAAGGCCGCTAAACCACCCGCGTGGGTGCGTTCACCGAGGAGTACTGCTCCCACGCGCGCACCGCGACGAGCGAGTTGGGCGCCGGCATACAGCGCATCCCCGCCGTTGTTGCCGCTGCCGATGAGCAGGACCACGCGCGCTCCTGCGATCCGCAGGCCTAGGTCGCGCAGGAGGGTCGCGCACGCATCAGCGAGCCCGGTCGCCGCACGGTCCATCAGCGCGCCCTCAGGGAGGCCCGCCATGACAGAGTTCTCGGCCGCGCGCACAGTGGCAACGTCGTAAACGGGCCTCATGACGATCCGGCCGGTCCTACTCGACGGTGACGGACTTGGCGAGATTGCGCGGCTGGTCCACGTCGTGGCCCTTGACCGTGGCCATGGCACATGCGAACACCTGCAGCGGCACGGTCGAGACGAGGGGCTGCATGAGAGTCGGCACTGCTGGCACGCGGAAAATCACGTCGGCGTAAGGAGTCACCGACTCATCCCCCTCCTCCGCGATGACGATCGTGCGAGCGCCGCGGGCGCGCACTTCCTGAATATTCGAAATGATCTTGTCGTGCAGGGTCGCGCGTCCGCGCGGCGACGGAACGATGCATACGACGGGCACACCTTCCTCGATGAGTGCGATGGGCCCGTGCTTGAGTTCACCCGCGGCGAATCCCTCCGCGTGCATGTAGGCGAGCTCCTTGAGCTTGAGCGCACCTTCGAGGGCTACGGGGTAACCGACATGCCGGCCAATGAAGAGGACAGAGGTCGCGTCGACGAGTTCGCGTGCCAGTGCCTGCACGCCCTCACTGGTGTCGAGCGTGAGGTCAACAGCCTGGGGCATGTCACTGAGGTCGGTGAGGACGCTGCGGATCTCGTCGCCGAACATATCGCCGCGCACCTGGGCGAGGTAGAGGCCCACGAGGTAGGCGGCGACGATCTGGGTGAGGAAAGCCTTCGTCGAGGCGACGGCGACCTCAGGCCCGGCATATGTGTAGAGCACCGCATCGGACTCGCGCGGGATGGTCGAGCCCACCGTGTTGCAGATCGCCAGGGACTTGGATCCCTGCTCGCGCGCGTAGCGCAAGGCCATGAGGGTGTCCATCGTCTCGCCCGACTGGGAGATGGCGATCGTGAGCGTGCGCGAGTCCACGATCGGATCGCGGTAGCGGAACTCGCTGGCAAGCTCCACATCTACCGGGATGCGCGTCCAGTGCTCGATGGCGTACTTCGCGACGAGCCCCGCGTGGTACGCCGTGCCGCAGGCGACGACCACGATCTTGTCGACCTCCCGAAGCTCAGCGTCGGTGAGGCGCATCTCGTCGAGGTGGAGCAGCCCCTCCCGGTTCACGCGACCGCGCAGCGAGTCGGCCACGGCCTTGGGCTGCTCCGCGATCTCCTTGAGCATGAAGAGGTCGTAGCCGCCCTTTTCGGCGGCCGCGGCATCCCAGGTGACCGTGAAGGGCTTCGCCTCGCACACCTTGCCGTCGAAGTCGGTGATGACCACGTCATCGCGCGAGATCTGCACGACCTGGTCCTGACCGAGCTCCAATGCCTCGCGCGTGTGAGAGACGAAGGCGGCGACGTCAGAGGCGAGGAAGTTCTCACCCTGGCCGAGTCCGACGACGAGGGGGGAATTGCGTCGCGCCGCCACGACGACGTCCACGTCATCGGCAACGACGGCGACGAGCGTAAAGGCTCCCTCGAGCTGCCGGCAGGTGCGCCGCATCGCCTCCGCGAGGTCACCACTGCAGCGGGGGAGCTCGGCAGCCAGGAGATGCGCCACGACCTCGGTGTCGGTCTCGGAGGTGAGCACGACGCCCGCGGCGGTCAGTTCATCGCGGAGCTCGGCGAAGTTCTCGATGATGCCGTTGTGGATGACGGCGACGGTGCCGTCCTCGCTCACGTGCGGGTGGGCATTGGCATCCGTGGGGCCACCGTGCGTCGCCCAACGGGTGTGGCCAATGCCGATGGTGGCCGCCTCCAGCGGGTCCTCGCCAAGGAGGGACTCCAGGTTGGCGAGCTTGCCAGCCTTCTTGCGGACATCGAGCCGATCACCCGTGACGACGGCAACCCCGGCCGAGTCGTAGCCGCGGTACTCCAGGCGGCGCAGGCCCTCGACGACTACCTCCAGTGCCTGCTTCTCACCGACGTAGCCCACGATCCCGCACATAGGGGCCAGGGTACGCGGCCCCGGTGGCGAAGTCGGGC
>CAZLZC010000032.1:8105-17660 GCA_964563825.1 uncultured Actinomyces sp. | reverse complement strand
GGGTGGGCTAGCGGGCGTCGAGATCGATGCCCAGGCGCCGAGCGGAGCGGACCCGCTGGCGGGCGGACCGCATGCGGCGCAGGCGCTTGACCAGCATGGGGTCGAAGGCAAGTGCCTCGGGCGTGTCGATGAGACCGTTGAGAATCTGGTAGTAGCGGGTCGAGCTCATCTCGAAGAGGTCGCGGATCGCCTGCTCCTTGGCACCGGCGTACTTCCACCACTGGCGCTCGAACTCAAGGATGCGTCGATCACGATCGGATAGTGCGGCTGCTGCCTGATCGTGGTCGAGGCGAGCCGCGCCCGAGTCCATGCTGACGACTCCTTCAGGGGAAGACGGACGCCGCGTGGCACCCGGAGTGGTGCCGCCATCGTAGGAGGTGGCCCCGGTCAAGTCATTCACCCGCCGTGCCGCGCGTCGCGGACGGCTGGTCAAGTCGCTCCGCGATGTGCTTCACCTGCTCCTCCATGGTGCGCAGGTAATTCATTACGTCTTCGAGCCGCGGTTCCTCACGGGACGGAACGGGGCCAATCGAAGGAGACGGATGCGGATCAGTGGACGACTGTGACTCCTGAGGTTCCTGTGACGAACTGCTTGCACTCGAGGAATTGGATGCATTGATGAATCGGCTCGCCACGGCAGCCGTGACGGCCCCGACCGCGGCCGCGCCGGTGAACATGATGAGCACCGCGATGACCCGGCCGCCGATCGTCACCGGGGTGAAGTCGCCGTAGCCCACCGTCGTGACGGTGACGAAGGCCCACCAGGTGGCGTCGCCGAAGCTCTTGATGTTGGCTCCGGCGGCATCGATCTCGAACATCAGCGTGAAGAGCGCGCCGAAGAGGACCACAAAGGTAACGGCATATACGGCGTAGAGGCCCACGATCTTCGCCAGGGCATTCCGGTCCCTGGCCACGCGCATCACGGCGGTAATCACGAGCAGGATGCGCAGCGGCGGGAAGAGCAGCGCGATCATGAGCGGCCAGCTGCGCTTGATGAAGTTCCTCTTCTTCGGATCCAGCACGAATCGGATGAAGAGGTCCAGGGCGAAGATGCCCCAGGTAATGATGCTGATGGTGACGCCCTCACGCCGATACGTCGGCGACAGGGCAGGCGACCAGGTGAAGAAGGTCGAGACCAGCCAGCTGATGGAGACGATGAACATCGGGACTGAGGAGAACTGGTCGTACCAGCGCTGAGCGGGCGTGAGTGTCGCGGGGTCGGGCCCGGCGAAGTAGCGCTTCCAGAAGCCCGGCTGCTTGCGGGGCTTCTCGTCGGCGTCCGAGGTGGGAGCGGGACTGGCCATGGGCCAAGCCTCTCAGACAGTCGCGGTCACCCGCCGCTTCGCCGCCGCCACCGGATGATCGTCCACGAGAAGAAGTACCCCATGCCGTTCGTCGCCCAGTGCAGGCCCATGGGCGCGAGCACGCTGCCCGAGACCAGACGCAGACCCGCGAAGATCACGCCGGCGATCGTCGTCGTGAGCACCGAGAGGGCCACCGCGAGGATGTTGCCCCGCCTGCCCTCGCCCACGACTGATCCCAGGGCAGCACTCTGCTCGTGCGTGCCGATCGACGGCAGGATGTGCCACAGGCCGAAGAGGATTGCCGAGATGACGATCGCCCAGATGATGCCGAAGCGGCGAGCGAGCATGGAGAAGAGCACGGCGCGGAAGGCGATCTCCTCGAACAGGACTGTGCCGAAGGGAACTTCGACGAGCGCCTGAAACATCAGCCGCGGGCCACTCATCTCCGCGACGCGCTCGTCGTGCATCGCATTGCGGCCCTTCTGGAAGGACGCCGCGACCAGGTAGCCGGCGGTGACGACGACCACGCACCCCGCGCCCCACAGGAAGCCGGGGACGAGATAGCCCCAACCGAGCCCCATGTCGGTCCAGCTATTGCCGTCGAGGAGGCCGATGGCAAGGACCCCGAAGGAGCCTCCGATGGCCCACAGCAGGTAGTGACCCTGGGGAGCCAGCCGGTTGTTGATCACGTTGAAGGCGATGAGCGCCGCGATGAGCAGCGCAAGGGGCCACCACGGCAGTCCCGACACCTGTTCCGGAGCCGTGATGGTGAGCACCCATGGAGCCTACGACTAGCGTGGGAGTGATGACGCCGTACGCCGCCCTGCTCGATCGCGCCCGCAGGGATCCCGCATCCCCGCTCCTCACCTATCGCGACCTCGCGACCGGTGAGCGCATGGAATTCTCCGCGGCCAGTCTCGCCAACGCCGTAGCCAAGACGGCAGGGATGCTGCGCGATGAGTTGGACGCCGATCCCGGTTCGGTGGTCGGCGTACACCTGCCCTTTCACTGGCAGCGGGTGGTCTGGCTGGGCGCGTGCGCAGCCACGAGCATGGTCTTCGCACCTGGTGCCGCGGCCGCCGAGTGCGATGTCCTCGTGGTCGATCGGGCGCGCCTTGACCTGATCGGCTCGGCGCGCGAGGACGTCTTGGTCTCCCTCGCCCCCTTCGGCCTGCCCGAGCGGGCTGACATGCCGCCGGGAGTGACCGACGCCGCGGTCGCCATGCGCGGACACCCGGATGTCTTCGTGGCATGGGAATCGCCGACCGAGTCGACACCGCTGCTGCGAGAGCCCGACCGCAGTCTCAGCCACGGCGATGTCATGGACTTGGCCGACGCGGAACTGTCGCGACGGGGCCTCGGAGAGGGTGAGCGCTTCGCCCTCGTGGACCCCGACCGGCAGACCGATCTACTCGCCCTGGCGGGTCCCCTTGCACGCGGTGGTGCAGCGATCCTGCTGGCTCGGCCCGAATCAGGGGATGTCGCGGCCACCCTGCGCGAAGAAGGAGTGACGACCGGTGCAGGATGACGCCATGGCCGACACGCACTCGCGATGGAGCATCGGATCGACGAATTCCATCCTCAGCATCGGATCCCGCAACTCCGTGCTCTCGATTGGTTCCGTGGGATCTGCACTATCGATCGGCTCAATTGGTTCGTTCGCCAGTGTTCTGAGCGTCGGATCCTTCGCGAGCGCGGGCTCGATCATGTCGAGCGTGTCGCTGCTCTCGGTGATGTCGCACCGGCGCCGTCGCGGGCTGGGCTCCGCGCGGTCGTCTCTCTAGAGGACCTTGGCGACGCGCGTAGGGCTGCTCGCTACTGGCGTGCTGCCATCCATGACGATGACGCGCCAGCCGTAGGTCGTCCCCTTGCCGCCCACCGGGACGCCGAAGGTGAACCTTCCGTCAGCGGTCGGGGTCGTGGTCGCGCGATCCTGCCACGCTCCGCCATTGACCTGGACCTGCCGGACGACGGTGAGGCCCGGTCCAGGCCTCTTGATGACCCCTGAGAGCGTCACGAGGGTGCCGTCCTTGACGTCGCCCGCGGGATTGGCGACGAGGGTCACTCCGCCCTTGGGTGCCGGCAAGGGGCCCGAGACATCCTGGTCGCTGATGCGAGTGAGGAACGGCGACTTCATGCTCATGTAGCCGACGGCCTGTCGGAACTTCTGAGCAGAGATCGTGCTCGTGCGGTTATCCAAGGAGCGCGCACGCACCTTGACGGGCATCGACGCGCTCCCTGACTCGTCCTCCTTGAGGATGATCTCCATGACGTTGTCGAGGCCGAAGATCTCCTCGACGCGCTGCTGGGTCAGCACCACGCTCCAGGAGCGGTACGGGTTGCCCGACGCATTCAGGCTCCACTCGTCCTTCACGCCCGCCGCCCAGGGGACCGAGCTGCCACCCCAGACCGACGATGCCGAGAGGGTGTGTCCGCCAGTCGCCGCCGTGTAGAAGGCGTTGATCGGCCTGCCCTGATACGTCGCAGCCAGTCCGGTCGTCGCCGTCGGCCGCGTGGCATCGACCGCCTCGGCCCAGCGATTGGGATCGCCGTACTGGCTCTCGGCGAGCCAGCCACGGAAGGTCTGGTCGTACTTCGGACCGTCGCCGTCGTCCATGTGGCAGCCGCAGTCCGAATCCAGCCCGCGTGCCACCTGCGACAACGCATACGAACGTGAGGCGATGGCCTGCGACTGGAGCGCAGCATCCGGCCAGGTGGGGTTCACTTCGGCGATGCCCTTGAGGTATTCATCGCCAAGGCGCAGGGTGTTGACGACTGCGAGCCGGCGTCCACTCGAGGTCTCTAGCGATGTGAGGTCGACGCTGCCGTAGCGGTAGCGGTGGCCTGTGCTCGCGAAGGACTCCCCCGGTCCAGCCACGTTGAGCAATGCCGGGGCAGACCCGGCTCCGCCGGGATCGCGCGTGCCCGACCATTGCAGGGTGACGACGCGGCCGCGTCCGAGGCTCTGGCTGCTACCCCCATCGGTACGCCGCACCGTGACGAAACGACCCGACGGCGCGAAGCTGAGGTGGGCGTCGGGGCCCAGCACGATGGTCTTTTGGCCGAAAGTCACCTGCATCTGGGCGCCTGAACCACCGAGGTCCTCGACGCGCGCATGCGCCTGGGTCGCCTGATAGAGCAGCCCGATACGCACATCTGTCGAGTCTTCGACGGACTCCACCTTGGCGGAGTCGGCGGCCGTCTGACCGCGGTAGTAGTACTCCACGATGTCCTTGGCCTTCCACCGCTTGGGATCGGCGGTTGCCATCGCGTAGGCGCCCCACTGCGACAGACCGACACCGTGGCCGTAGCCGGTGCCCTCGACAGTGAACTGCTCGGGCGGCGTACACGGATCCGGTGGTGAGACGGCCGTGGCAGAGATGCGTGCCACGCCGGACCACGGGAAGAGCTCTTTGCCGTTGCTCGAGGCCGAGATCTCGAAGGTGTAGAGGCCCGGCGGGACCTGCTTGCCCTTGGAGTCGCGCAGATCCCAGGTGAAGGGCACGGTGGCGGCCACTGCGGTCGACGCCGACATCGTGCGGACAGGATCACCACAGGCATTCGAGACCGTGAGGGTGGCGTCCATCGGCCCCACGGAGCGCGGACTGAGGGTGATGGCGCCGCCGGTGCCCCACGGGACGCGGTCTCCAGAAATGGAGGGTGGGAAGAAGTTGCGTCCCTGCCGAGCAGAGACGGCCAGTCGAATGTGGTTCAGCGTCGGCCTCAGGAACTCACCCGGGCACGAGGTCGATCCGATGTCACCGTGGCCGGCGATCGTCTTGGAGGTGACCTTCTCGCCGGGCCAGTACATCGACGTGGTTCCTTGGCCGGGCCCGGGTCCGGCTGAGGTGAGCACTGCTGAGCCAAGGGGGTTGACGTCGTTGAGCTCGAACTTCCACGCGATGAGATCGCTGATCGAGTCGAGGATCTTCTCCTTGGTGGGGGCATCGGGATTGAGGGTGTCGGCGTTGCCGAGGAAGGACACCGCGAAGGTCTCGGCATTGAACCCTGAGGTGTGTGCACCGACCACGGCCCGGTCCATTCCGCCCGCGCGTCCCTCGTAGAGGCGGCCGAACCGGTCGACCATGAAGTTGTAGCCGAAGTCGTTGACCTGGATGCCCTCCGTGAACCACGAGTACACGTTGCGCATTTGCTGGGCAGCCTGAGCGGGCGTGTAGTCATTGGTGGATACGACGTGGTGAACGAAGGCGACCTTGACGGAGTCGGAGTACGTCGTCTTGCCGCTCCGCAAAGACTCATCCGCTCCCCACTGCTCGCGCGTGATGATCGGCGGTCGTCGTACGGCGGCCTGAGCGGACGACGCAGGCAGGCTGGACTCCAGCGCGGCGTCTTCCGGGCGGACTGGGTTGTCGATCAGCGAGATCTGGGTGTCTGCCGGCACGGCGCCCGAGGGAGTATCGACGCGCACCTGGATGCCGTCTGCGCCATCGGTAACGACGGGCTCGCTGGCATAACGCGCCCGCTGGCCCTCCTCGGTATTGGGATCGGGCATGTGCTCGCTGACGGGAAGTTCCATCCACGGCAGCCACTCGCCGTCCTGGCGCACCCGCATGACGATGCGCGTGGCCGGATCGAAGGGCTCGGCGGCCGTGATGCCCACGAGCCCGAAAGAATCGGTCGTGGTCGGCGGGATAGCCGCTGCAGCGCGTAGTGCCGGCGCAGCCCGCGGACCAGTGACTGGCCGCTCGTGGGCGTGATCCTCGCCCGCCATCGGCACCGGGGTGCTCGCGGCGGGCGTGGCGGCCAAGGCGCCGGAGTCAATGCCGTCGAGCGGGATGGTGACGACCTCCGCACGGACGGGTTCAGGGTCGCCCGCCATGCTGCCGGCCACGGGAAGGGTGAGTGTCGCCGGGATGACGAGGGCAGCCGTCACCACCGCGAGAACTCTCACCTCACGAGGGTGCCTGAGCGCTCGGATCGAGGCAAGGCGACTCACCCAACACAGAGGTCACTCTGATCACATTCCCAGGCGATTCCTCCGCGCGTGGCCTTGACCGGGCTACCCGGACCCCACGGGGAACCCTGACCACCGTCGAGGCGTCCCTGTGAGGCAAGCCACCCCCGGTCGCCCCTACCCTGGGGCCGGGGAGCCCGACAGGGCGGCATCGGCAGATCGGCACCGGAGGGAGCGGGAGACATGCGCCAGCGCTGGTCCCGCATCCTGCTCAGCATCGCGGCTGCGCTCGTCCTCGGCCTCAGCCTCACCGGCGTCGGGATCCAGGTGGCCTCCAGCCAGCTCGAGGGCAACATCACCGCCGTGGACATCAGCCCGACGATCGGTCGCGATCATGCGCCCATCCAGGTAGTCGACGAAGAGGGCAACTACCAGGCAGTCAACGTCTTGCTGATGGGCAGTGACAGCCGTGAAGGCCAGACGAGCAAGAAGTACGGCGACCCGGATCTCTACACCGGAGAGCGGTCGGACACCACGATCCTGCTGCACCTCTCCGCCGACAGGTCATTCGCGACGGCGGTGAGCATCCCCCGTGACACGTGGGTGATGCTCCCCGAGTGCAACGTAGACGGCGAAACAGTCGGTGCCTTCGAAGCGAAGTTCAACACCGCCTTCGAAATCGGCGGCCCGGGATGCACGGTCAAGCTCGTCGAGCAGATGACCGGACTCACCATCGATAACTTCGCCGTCATCGACTTCGAGGGCTTCAAGAACGTCGTCAACGCGCTCGGAGGCGTCGAGGTGTGCCTCACCGAGCCCGCAAGCGATCCCGCGAGCGATCTCGAGCTTCCCGCCGGCACCAGTGTCGTCAGCGGCGAGCAGGCCCTGTCCTTCGTGCGTGCCCGCAAGACCCTGAGCGACGGCAGCGACCTGAGCCGCATCAAGAGGCAGCAGGCATTCCTGTCGTCCATGATTCGCGAGGCGTCATCGACGGGACTGCTCCTCAATCCCGTCAAGCTCTACTCCACGCTCGATGCCGCCACCTCCGGGCTCACGACCGATCCCGGCCTTGCCGACATCGATGTCCTGCGCGACATGGCCCTGAGTGTGCGCGGCATGGCCCCGGGGGACATCGCGTTCCTCACGATGCCGTGGGTTGAGCGCGGCGACGGGGAGAACGTCCTCGTCGATGAAGCGTCAGCGGCACCCCTGTGGAAGTCGATCGCCAGTGACACCCCTTGGATCAAGCCCAAGAAGTCCGCGGACGACTCCACTTCCACGACGAAGACACCCGACATCACGGTGCAGCCAGCGGAGATCTCCGTCCGCGTCCTCAACGGCAGCGGCATCGCCGGTCGCGCAGCTGAGGTAGCCGCGGCCCTTGAGGCGCAGGGCTTCACGGTTGTGGAGATCGGGGACGCGGACAGTTCCGCCTACACCACATCCGAAATCCGACACGACGCGGCGTCCGCCGAGGCTGCGCGCACGGTTCTCGCGGCTCTGCCTGGCGCGACGACAGTCGCTGACGACGCCACAACCACCATCACGATCATCCTCGGCACTACCTACGCCGCAGTGGAGAGCGTCGTCGCTGACGTGAGCGGGTCGCCCACCGCGTCATCGAGCGAGCGAGAGAACGACGCCATCACGGCGCCCACGACCGCCGACAAGGTGCGCTGCGACTAACCGCGCGACTGCCGCCTCATGATGGCGGCACCCTTCTCGAAGTCCAGCCGCTCCACCGTGAAGCCGGCGAAGCGAGTCGTCCAGTCGTCAACGATTTCCTGCTCGTCGCGACGGATCATGTCGTCGAGGACCACGACTGCGTCTGCCGATAGGCGGTCATGCAGAGCCGGCAACGCGGGCCAGCGCGCATGCGAGGTCCCCTGACCGGGTGGGCCATCGATGCTCATCAGGTCGATGCCCTCAATTCCCGCCAGAGCGTCGACGTCGTACCACCGTACGGTGCGGCCACCGATCTCCTGCTCGCGCAGGGGCGCGTGGATCACCGTGAGCCAGTCCTGGACTCCCTGTCGACGCGCGAGTTCGCGCGTGCCCTGGGCGAAGTCCTCGTCATGGTCGACGCCGATGACGCGACCGTCGTACCCGGCCGTGCGCATCGCGGCGGCCATCCAGACACTCGACTGCCCGCTGCCGAGATCGACGACGGTGCGCGGGCGATGCTCGAGGACATACCCGGCGAGCCAGAGCAACAGATCCTCGGATGCCGCCCACGTGCCGGGTCGCGGCATGGGCAGAGACATCGGGACCAGGCGCATGAGTTGGATGTAGTCCTCGAGCAGCACGATCTGGTCGTCGACCTTGTCGATGAGAGTCAGGCGCATATCGCGAAGGTCACCACGCTGCTGCTCGAGCGCCTTCCGCACTGAGGGGAGAGCCGAGGCAGCACTCTTCGCCTCTCGCTCGGCGGCTGCACCGCGCTCGCGCGCCTCGCGTGTCGCCTTGAAGAGGATCTCGTGGCGCCTTTCGGCGATGGCACGCATCTCCTCGAGACGCTTCGACGTGGAGTGCTCGATACGCGCTACGCGACCCGCACTCGACCGCAGCCACATGAGCGCCTGGCCCAGCACCACACCGAGGACGAGACCGAGGACCGCGGCGATGGCCACGGCGAGGAGGGGGGCTTCCAGTGCCCATGCCAGCAGGCCCGCGAGGGCTGCCAGAAGGACGCCGAGCGCCGCCACGGGCAGCCGAGACTTCATGGCCTGAGGCTACCCTTCCCGACGTGGGAGAGACGTCGAGCGCGCGACCGGGAGTCTCCGTCGTCATGCCTGTGCTTGACGAGGAGGCGCACCTGGTCGAGGCAGTCCAGGCAATCCTCGCGTCGTCCTACTCCGGGCCCCTTGAGGTCGTCCTCGCACTCGGTCCCTCGCGCGACGGCACCGACGCGATCGCGTCCCGGCTGGCCGAGACCGATCCGCGCGTGGTCACCGTGCCCAATCCCACGGGGCGCACGGCGGCGGCACTCAACGCCGCCATCGCCGCAGCCCGCCACGACATCATCGTGCGGGTCGATGGCCATGCAGTCATCCCTCCCGACTACGTCGCGGTCGCCGTGAGCACACTCGAGGACACCGGCGCCGACAATGTCGGCGGCATCATGGGTGCAGAAGGTGTCACTGACTTCGAGTGCGCCGTTGCAGCAGCCATGACCTCCTGGTTCGGAGTGGGAGGTGCGGCATTCCACATCGGCGGAGGCGCAGGTCCCGCGCTCACGGTGTACCTGGGCTGCTTTCGGCGTTCAGCGCTCGAGCGCGTGGGAGGCTTCGACGAGTCCATGGTCCGCGCGCAGGACTGGGAGCTCAATCACCGCAT
>CAZLZC010000032.1:5860-8005 GCA_964563825.1 uncultured Actinomyces sp. | reverse complement strand
CTAGTGATCCAGGCCCTGCTCGCGCAGGCGTCGAATTGCCTCGCGTCGCTCCAGACGCGTCGCGCGCCGGATCTCCGCCTCCTGGAAGCGCATGCGGTCGCGCTCGGTCTGCGGCAAGACCGGGGGCACGGAGCGCGGACGCCCCTGGTCGTCGATGGCGACGAAGACGAGGTGCGCGCTGGACACGTGGATCTCGCCTTCCACTCCCATGCGCTGCACCGTGACGCGTACGCCGACTTCCATGCTGGTCCGTCCGGTCCAGTTGACCTGCGCCTGCGTGGTGAGGAGATCACCAAGCTTGACCGGCTCGAGGAAGGCCATCTGGTCCATGAACGCCGTGACCGCAGGCCCGTTGGAGTGGCGCACGGCCGCCACGGCCCCGGCCTCGTCGACCGCGCGCATGATCACGCCACCGTGCACGTCGCCGTAGTTATTGGCATCCATCACGCCCATCACCCGGGCAAGGGTGACCTTCGATTCCTCCGTGGGTACGGGCTCATCGTTGGGTTCAGTCGGCACGGGGTCGAGGGCCATGTCAGCCTCGCAGCAGGGAGCGGGCCATGACGAGCCGCTGGATCTCGTTGGTGCCTTCATAGATCTGGGTGATCTTGGCGTCGCGCATGTAGCGCTCCACCGGGTAGTCCCGGGTGTATCCATTTCCGCCGAAGACTTGCACGGCGTCGATCGTCACATCCATGGCGACATCCGAGGCAAACGCCTTGGCTGCAGCGCCGAAGAAGGACAGGTCGGCGTCACCGCGCTCACTCTTGGCTGCCGCGCGGTAGACGAGCGCGCGCGCGGCCTCCAGCTTCATCGCCATGTCCGCGAGCATGAACTGGATTCCCTGGAAGGAGCCGATCGTCTTGCCGAACTGCTCCCGCTCCTTCGCGTAGGCGACCGCGGCATCCAGGGCCCCCTGAGCGATGCCCAGCGCCTGCGCCCCAATGGTGATGCGCGTGTGGTCGAGGGTGGTCATCGCGGTGCGGAAGCCGGTGCCCGGCTCCCCCACGATGCGATCCCCGGGCAGGCGCACGTTGTCGAAGAGCACCTCGCGCGTGGGCGAGCCGTGGATGCCGAGCTTGCGCTCAGGCGCTCCGAAGGAGACGCCTTCGTCGTCGCGATGGACGACGAAGGCGGAGATGCCCTTGGCGCCCGCGTCAGGATCGGTCTTGGCCAGCACGGTGTAGTACTGGGCGACGCCGGCTCCCGTGATCCAACTCTTCTGCCCGTTGAGGATCCACTCGTCTCCGTCGCGGACGGCACGCGTCTTCATGGCGGCTGAGTCGCTGCCGGATTCGCGCTCGGAGAGGCAGTAGGCGAACATCGCCTCGCCGCTGGCCACCGGCGGGAGGTAACGGCGGAGCAGATCATCGTCACCGGCGACCATCAGCGGCATCGTGCCGAGCTTGCTGCCGGCGGGAATGAGCGAACTCGATGCGCAGACGCGCGCGATCTCCTCGATGACGATGCAGACCGCGAGCGCATCGCCCCCCTGACCGCCGTATTCCTCGGGGATGTGGAGAGCGTGAAACCCGGAGGACACGAGAGCGTCGTAGACGTCGTACGGGAACTCACCGGTCTCGTCGATCTCCGCTGCACGCGGCGCGATCTTGTCCTCTGCGAGCCCACGCACCACCTCGCGGAGCTCGCGATGCTCCTCGGGTAGGTCAAAGACGGCGAAGTCAGGGTTGGGCGTGAGCGCCACGGCGATCCTCCCTCCTCGGTCCCGTCGGGCTGCCACGAGCCTATCGGCGACGTCCGCGGGCACCACCTCGGCGACTAGGCTCGGGGTGTGCGCATGAGCGTGGTGGGGACCGGCTACCTGGGGGCAACCCATGCGGCGTGCATGGCGGAGTTGGGCCATGACGTCGTGGGGATCGACACGGATCCGGCCAAGGTCGCGGCGCTTTCCTCGGGCACGGTGCCCTTCTGGGAGCCTGGCCTGGAGGAGGTGCTGCGGCGCGGCCTGGACTCAGGACGGCTGCGCTTCTCGACCGATCTCGCCGATGCGGCTGGCTCCCGGGTGCACTTCGTCTGCGTGGGCACTCCGCAGCGGGCAGACTCACCCGCCGCCGACTTGACCCAGGTCCACGGCGCAGTCGACGCCCTGATCCCCGTGCTCGATGCAGGAGCGCTGCTCGTGGG
>CAZLZC010000032.1:2364-5760 GCA_964563825.1 uncultured Actinomyces sp. | reverse complement strand
GCGGCCAATGCCTTCCTCGCGACGAAGATCTCCTTCATCAATGCCATGGCCGAGGTGTGTGAAGCCACCGGCGGCGACATCGTGACCCTGTCCGCCGCACTGGGCATGGACCCGCGCATCGGGCCGCAGTTCCTGCGCGCGGGCTTGGGCTTCGGCGGTGGGTGCCTGCCCAAGGACATCCGCGCCTTCATGGCGCGCGCCGGCGAGCTCGGCGTCGACGAGGCGCTGATGTTCCTGCGCGATATCGACGACATCAACATCCGGCGCCGCCAGCACACCGTCGACCTTGCGCTCGAGGCGATGGGTGGCGAGGCCTCAGGGCGTCGCGTCGCCGTGTGGGGCGCGGCATTCAAGCCCGACAGCGATGATGTCCGCGACTCCCCCGCACTCCATGTCGCGGCCGCACTGCACGACGCCGGCGCTATCGTCACCGTCCACGATCCGCGCGCCGTCGACAACGCCCGCAGACTCTTCCCCCAACTCGAGTACGCCGACTCTCCACTCGACGCTGCTCGCGATGCCGACGTCGTCCTGCTGCTCACCGAGTGGTCCGACTACCGCGACCTCGATCCCGTGAGCATCACACCCGTGGTGCGCCAGGCCTCGCTCATCGACGCCCGCAACGCCCTCGACGTCGATCGCTGGCGCGAGGCAGGGTGGACCTACCGCGCCCTCGGACGCCCTGTCTCCTAGCCCGCGCGCCAGACGATGGCCGGGCAGTTGTCCATGACGACCTCGAGGCCCGCGTCGACCGCACGCTGGGCCGCGGCCTCATCGATAACCCCTAGCTGCATCCACACAGCCCTTGCGCCTGCCTCGATGGCCTCGTCGACGAAGACCCCCGCGCGATCGGAGCGCACGAAGAGGTCGACGACATCGGGTGCGCCCACGGCGGCTGCTGCCTCAGCGATCGTGGCGTAGCCCTGCTCGCCGTGCACGACCTCCGCGCGCGGATAGATCGGCACGATGCGCTTGCCACGTGATTGGAGCAAGCGGGCGATGGCGTAGGCATCGCGATCGGGGTTGTTGCCCAGACCGACGACGAACCATGTCGTCGTGTGGTCCAGCACGCGCACGGCGACCTCAGGAGTGCCGTAGAGGCGGGAGTCGCGCTCACCCATGTCCGCGGACCTGGGCGCCCTTCTCCATCGCCGTGCGCCTCAACGACTCCTGGAAGGCGGCCATCGCGGCGAGGAGTCGCGGGTCGGAGGCGGCGAGGATGCGCACGGCGAGGAGGCCCGCGTTGCGAGCGTTGCCGACCGCGACGGTCGCTACGGGCACCCCCGCGGGCATTTGCGCGATGGAGAGCAGCGAATCAAGCCCATCGAGCTGCGAGAGCGGGATCGGTACGCCGATCACCGGCAGCGGCGTGAGCGAGGCCACCATCCCGGGCAGGTGCGCGGCTCCGCCGGCGCCGGCGATGATGACGCGCAGTCCTCGATCCGCGGCGGATTCGGCGTAGGCGACCATCTCCTTGGGCATGCGATGCGCTGAGACGACGTCCGCCTCGTAGGGCACGCCGAACTCCGCAAGCGCGGTGGCCGCTGCTTCCATGACGGGCCAGTCCGAATCACTGCCCATGATGATGCCGACGACGGGCGTGGGCTCACTCATCGATCACTCCCATGAAGTAGTCGGCAGCATGATGTGCGCGGGCGAGCAGATCATCAAGATCATCGCCCACCACGGTCACGTGACCGAGTTTGCGTCCGGGACGCAATTCCTTGCCGTAGAGGTGGACCTTGAGGCCGGGATCGCGGGCAAGCACGTGCCGATAGGCCTCCACGAGCGGCGGAAGGTCGAGCGCATCCTGAGGTCCCACGATGTTGACCATCACGGCCCAGGACGCGACGGTGCCGGGGTCTCCCAGGGGCAGGTCGAGCACAGCGCGCAGGTGGTTCTCGAACTGACTCGTCACCGACCCATCAATCGTCCAGTGCCCGGAGTTATGCGGCCTCATAGCGAGTTCGTTGACGAGGACTCCCGCCGGCGTATCGAAGAGCTCGACCGCCAGCATGCCGGTGACGTCGAGCGCGCGGGCAATCTCCAAGGCGATCCGCTGCGCCTCGAGAGCGCGATCATCCGAGAGGTCCGGGCATGGCGCCACAACCTCGGAGCACATGCCATCGACCTGCACCGTGCGCACGATCGGATAGGCGACCGCTTGGCCGTGCGGGCTCCGAGCGACCTGGGCGGCCAACTCCCGGGTGAAGGGCACGCGTTCTTCGGCAAGCCATCGCGCGCCTGCGACGAGCGGCGTCTCTGCCATCACGCGTTGCGCGGCCGCAACGTCATCGACGACCCACACCCCGCGTCCGTCGTACCCGCCACGGGAGACCTTGAGCACGAACGGCCAACCCAGCGCCTCGCCCACGGACTCGAGATCATCCGCGGACGTGACGTGGCGCCACTGCGGCGAAGGCAGGCCGGCTCGGTCGAGCGCTTCGCGCATAGCGATCTTGTCCTGTGCATGGACGAGCGCGGACGGTCCGGGTCGCACCGCCACTCCGGAGGCCTCCAGCGCACGAAGGTGCTCGGGCGGCACATGCTCATGATCAAAGGTGACGACCGTCGCGCCGTCGGCGAGACGACGCAGTGCGTCGAGGTCATCATGGCGACCGAGCACCACATCTGCTGCGACCTGGGCGGCAGACTCACAGGGATCCAGGGCGAGCACCCGGAAGCCGACGCCCAGTGCGGCCGCGGGCGCCGCGGTCATCCGGGAAAGTTGACCGCCGCCGACCATGGCCACGCGCGGGACACCGGTGGTCTCGGTCACGGAGCGACCCTACCGAGTTGACCATGCTCGGCCCACGTGCCCGGGGTCGCCCGGGATAGCATCCCCCCATGTCGCAAGGGGGCCCCGCACCTGTCGCGCGCCCGTCCCTCATCGACCGGGTCCGCGGATCCGTGAGCATGCTCTTCCGCGAGATCGCGAAGTTCGGCATCGTGGGCTCCTTTGCCTTCATCATCGACGTGGGCCTCTTCAACTTCCTCCTGTACGCCGGGCCGCTGCAGGACAAGCCGCTCACCGCCAAGGCCATCAGCGTCATCGCAGCGACAACCTTCGCCTACTTCGGCAACCGCTTCTGGACCTTCCGGCACCGTGGCCGCACCCACATGGGCCGCGAGTACATCCTCTTCTTCGCGCTCAACGGCGTGGCGATGCTGATCGCGCTGTCGTGCCTGTGGCTTAGCCACTACGCGCTCGGGCTCGACAGCCCCATCGCCGACAACATCAGCGCCAACGTCATCGGACTCGGCCTCGGCACGCTCTTCCGCTTCTGGTCCTACCGCAAGTGGGTCTTCCCCGAGATCCCTGCGGATGATGCCGCCGACCGCGAGCTCGCCGAGCGCGACGCCGTCACGCCGATCTGACCGTCAGGTCCGCCCCAG
>CAZLZC010000032.1:0-2264 GCA_964563825.1 uncultured Actinomyces sp. | reverse complement strand
CGTCGTCGAGCAGTCCCCGCTCGATCAGATCGTGGACCGTGCGCAACGCCTCCAGATCGGCATCGGTGAAGGCCGCAGCGCCACCGGTGTCGGGGAAGCCGAGCGCACGCCAGAGAGCCCGAGCCAGGTCGTCAGGAACGCCGGAGAGCCGGATGAGGTCGGCGCGTGTGTAGGTCGGCGGGCCGCCGAGGACGACCTCCTCGAGCGCCTCGGTGGGATCAGGTGCCATCGCCGGGCGGCACCGGATCGCCACCCTGCTCCGTGCTGCGCCGGCGGCGACGCTCGTCGTCCTGCTCGTGGAGCCGATAGACGTCGCGCTGAATCACCTCGACGTTGGGCACATCTTCGATGACGAGGTTCTCGTCGCTGGCCGAGGTGATCTCCAGGCGTCCGTAGTTGAGGACGCGTCCCAGGACGCCCACCTCGAAGGACACGTTGTTGACCTTGGCCAAGGGCATGTCGCGGCCCTTCTTGGAGATGACCCCTGCACGCGTGATGATGCGCCGGTTGGTGAAGACGTACTGCGTGGTGATCCAGTAGAGGAAGGGACGGATCACCCAGAAGATGATGATGAAGAGACCCAGGATGATGATGGCAGGACGACCGATCGTCTCGATGATCCCGTCGGCTGACCACGACCAGGAGCCGAGGGAGCTGTAGAGCCAGACGCCGATGAAAACGGTGAGCAGCAGCCAGATGACCGGGGCGATGAGCCCACGCCAGTGCGGATGCATCTCGAACTCGATGGTCTCGCCCTCGCCCAGCAGTTTCGTCGGGTACGCCATGTCCGCATCGTGTCACGCGGCTGCGCCCATGCGCAGCCAGATGTGGTCATGTCCCCTGACCAGGGGAGGGCCGAGTCAACGCTCGGGTCGCAGGAGCGTGACATCTCCGGCCGAGAGCAGGTGCTCGACTCCCTCGGAGTCCGTAAGGACGAGCTCGCCCGAGGCTCCTAACCGACTGGCCCGGCCCACGATCACTCGATCACCCACGTGCGCCTGCACGTCGTGATGAAGTGTGGCGGACAGGGCGGTGTAGGCATCGCGCACATCGACTCCCGATGCCCACTCCCTGTAGGCCTGCGCGACGGACACCAGCACCTGGACGAGCGCTTCCGTACGATCCACCGCGTGCCCCGAGGTGCGCAGCGACGCTCCGCCCTCGGGCAACTCCAACTCATCCTGGTCGACGTTGATCCCGACGCCGACAACGACGCTGCCATCCGCAAGCCGCTCCGCCAGGATGCCCGCGAGCTTGCGTCCCGATACGAGCACGTCATTAGGCCACTTCAACTCGACCTGAACTCCCGCCGCCGTATGCAGGCCACGGGCGACACCGACACCGACGACGAGTGGCAGCCACCCGAGTCGATCGGCCGGCATGCGCGGCCGCAGGAGCAGGCTCCACCACAGGCCCGCGCGAGCCGATGAATCCCACGTGCGTCCACGGCGACCCCGACCCGCGGTCTGCTCCTCCGCGACCACGGCGGTGCCCTCGGGTGCCCCGTCGGCGGCAAGCCGCTCGACATCGGTCATGGTCGACGGGGTGGTCTCCAGGACCACGGGCACGGGCCATGGCGCCCAGGGCGGCTGGGCGAGTGAGTCCAGCGAGCCCAGTGGCACCCGCTCAGGCCTGCCGGTGTGCGCGCTCACCCGGCTAAGGTAACCGCGTGACGACTTCTTCCACCTCCGGCGTCCCGCAGACCGCCGCGGACAAGGCAGACGAGTTGCTCCGGCGCCGCACCGAGGCCGCCGGTCGCCGTCAGGCCGCCGTCGACAAGCAGCACGCCAAGGGCAAGCTCACGGCGATGGAGCGCATCGAGGCTCTGCTCGACGAGGGTTCGTTCCAGCAGCTTGATGCGCTCGCTCGCCACCGCTCGCACAACTTCGGCCTCGATTCCGAGCGTCCCTACGGCGATGGAGTCATCACCGGCTACGGCACGATCGACGGGCGCCCCGTGTGCGTCTTCGCGCAGGACTTCACGGTCTTCGGCGGATCGCTCGGTGAGGTATTCGGCGAGAAGATCGTCAAGGTCATGGACCTCGCCCTCAAGACCGGCTGCCCGGTCATCGGCATCAACGACTCCGGTGGCGCCCGCATCCAAGAGGGCGTCGCTTCATTGGGCCTCTACGGCGAGATCTTCTACCGCAACGTGCAGGCCTCCGGCGTGATCCCGCAGATCTCGCTCATCATGGGCCCGTGCGCGGGCGGTGCCGTCTACTCCCCCGCCATCACCGACTTCATCGTCATGGTCGACAAGACCT
>CAZLZC010000031.1:10366-17802 GCA_964563825.1 uncultured Actinomyces sp. | reverse complement strand
GCCGCTTCGCCTGCCGTTCGCGCTTGCCCGGACGCTCACGGCCCCCGCCCTCGTCCTGCTGGCGGCCGCGGCGGCGCTCGTTCCCTTCCGTGCCGGCTTCATCAATCTCGGGGGTGAGGGTCAGCTCACGGTCGGTGCCACGGCCACGGCCGTTGTCATCTTGTCTGTGGGCGAGCCCGGATCCATGTGGGTGGCGGTCATCGCGTTGATCGCTGCGGGTGTCGGCGGAGCCCTGTGGGCCGGAGTTGCCTCATGGCTGTACGAGAAGTTCGGTGCCAACGAGGTGATCTCGACGCTGATGCTCAACTTCATCTCGTTCGCTTTGGCCGGCTACTTTATTTCCACCGTATGGCCGGACAAGCTCGCACCGCAGACCGAGAGTTTCCCTGCAGCGAGCAACTTCCCCGACATCGAAAAGTTCGGTGGTGCCTTCTACGCGATCGGAATCGCGCTCATCGTCTGGCTGGCCTCCTGGTGGCTCGTGTCCCGGACCAATTTTGGATTCCGGCTCCGCGCGACGGGAGAGAATGCGTTCGCTGCGTTCAGGCTCGGCTACGCACCCGTGCGCACGCGTGTCGTCTCGGTCATCCTGGGCGGCATGTTCGCCGGGGTGGCGGGTGCGCTGCTCATCCTGGTCATCAACCGGGCCCTGGTCCAGGGCATCGCGTCGAGCTACGGCTACGTAGGCGTCGCAGCTGCGTTGCTCGTGGGCCTTCGCCCGGCCCTGCTTCCACTGGGAGCCCTTGCCTTCGCCTTCATCATCGTGGGCGGCAACACCCTCGCGGTCGTCGCTCAGGTGTCTCCGAGCGTCTCGCTCGTGGGCGTCTCGGTCTGCGTCCTGGTCCTGCTGGCGACGAAGTCCCGATCGGGAGCCGGCTGACATGGACCTCCTCGTCTCCCTCCTCGCATCCAGCGTGATCCTGTGCATCCCGGTGCTCTTCGCCGCCCTCGGTGAGATGGTCAACGAGCGCGCGGGGGTCCTCAACATCGGTCTTGAGGGCGTCATGCTGTCGGGCGCCTTCGCTGCCGCCCTGGTCTTCCAGAACTCCCAGAGCTTCCTGCTGGCGATCCTCGCTGCTCTCGCAGCCGGAGTCATCTGCTGGTTGATCCTCGGGGCGCTCTACCTCTGGAGGCAGACGGAGCAGATCGTCACCGGCCTTCTCTTCAACCTCCTCGCCTTCGGTCTCACCGCCACTCTCTTCTCGCGATATGTCAACGAGGTCGGTGAGGTAAGGACCCTGCCGAAGCTCACCTTCGGTCCACTGAGCGACATTCCGATCCTCGGACCCGTTCTGTTCAACCAGAACGCGCTGGTGTACGCGGCCCTCGTCATGGTCGTCGTGATCGGCTACGTGGTGCGCCGCACATGGTTCGGCCTGCGCATCAAGGCGGTCGGCGAGGATCCGATGGTCGCCTACGAAAATGGCATCCATGTGATTCGCCTGAGGTGGGTTGCTCTGGCCTTCGGATCCCTGCTCGCATCGGTCGGTGGGGCTACCATCGTCCTCTCACAGAGCGGGGTGTTCCTCCCGGGCATGACCAGCGGTGCTGGCTTCATCGCCCTGGCCATGGTTGTCCTAGGGAGGTTCTCTGCCCTGGGCATCTTGATCGCTTCGTACGGCTTCGGCCTCGCGTCGTCGATTCAGTTCTACAACACCGCCCTCCCCTTCGCTTCGGGTGGAGCGCGGTACTTCTGGGTTGCTTTCCCCTTCATTGCAACGCTCATTGCTCTCAGAGTGAGCAAGGGGGCGAGGTACCCAGCTGCCATAGGGAAGGAGTTCCGCGTCTAGGCGCAGTACTGCGCACCTGTCTCGCCAATGTGAAAGTGAGGAACCAGCGTGAAGTTCAACAAGAAGGGATCGGTCCTCCTCGTCGCGGGGACCCTGTTCCTGGCTGCCTGCTCATCAGGCGGCTCCAGCACACCGACCACTTCGGCCCCGGAGCCTGGACCCACCCAGGCGACCTCCGAGGCACCCGCTCCCGCGCCGGCGGAGCCGATCCGGGTGGCACTGTTGACGCCCGGCACAGCAAACGATGGCTCCTGGGGCCAGGCAGTGACCGAGGGCACCCGCGCGGCCGTGGATGCGATCGGCGGTGAGCTCACCGTCTCCGAAGACCTCAACGAGGCCGCGGACTACGAGCAGGTCGGCAACGCCTATGGGGTCGAGGGATACGACTTGGTCATCAACGCTAACGCGTCCATGATGGACGTGACGAATCGCCTATCGGCGAAGTACCCCGACACCAAGTGGGGTCAGATCGGTCTCATCGAGGCTCCCGCCGAGAACGAGCAGGCTCGTCTCCCGGTGCTCTGGGAGGGCCCGTTGGTCGCGGGATACATCGCAGGCAAGACGACCAAGTCGAATGTGCTCGGCACCATCGGTGGCTTCGACTTCCCCGCCTTGACATCCGAGATGGAGGGCTTCGCGCTCGGTGCGCGCTACGCCAATCCCGACGTGACGGTGCTGCGTAACTACATCAATACCTGGACGGATGCCTCGATCGCCGGCGCTGCCACCGAGGCCATGAAGGCTGAGGGTGCCGACATCATCTTCTCGGCGACGGACCAGGCCACCCAGGGCATCTTCGCCGTGATGGGCGAGACACCGGAGAACTACGTCATGGCTCAGTACCTCGATAAGTCGAGCCAGGCGCCGGATGTCGTTCTTCTGAGCGTGCTCTTCGGGCTCGGCGAGATCTGCGCGAGTTTCGTTGAGCAGGCAGCGTCCGGGACATGGACGGCTGATTCGAAGACTCTCACCTTCGGTGACGGCTTGAGCCTGGCCATCAATCCCCAGCTGGAGAGCGTCATGGGCGCTGACGTGCTGGCCGAAGCCGCGGAACTCGAGCAGAAGATCGCGGACGGGACCCTAAAGGTTCCGGGTCTCGATGTGCTCGGCGTCCCCGGCTCGGGCGACGAGGTTGACCCCGCGTCGCTCGGCTAGCCAACGGTTTCCCTTGGGGCGTCGGGCTCCCCGTCCGGCGCCCCAACGGGACTGTTCACCAGCATCAAGCGGCTCATCCAGTGCGTGCCCACGAACATGCGAAAGGTCACACCATGCGATTGATTGACCTCTCCCAGGACATCTACGAGGGAATGATGGTTTACCCCGGCCACTCGAAGACGGTCCTCTTCGATCATGCCTCTCACGAGGAGACTGCCCAGCGATTCGAAGGGGGCTTCTCCTTCCAGACCAAGGGTGTCATGTTCAACGACAATGGGCCCACCCATGTCGATTCCTTCTCCCATCTCAATCCTGACCCGGCCGCTCAGACAATCGACCAGATGTCCCTCGATCTCTTCTACGGTCCGGCCCTGTGCCTGGACCTGTCACATGTGCCACCCCATACGGACATCACGGCCGAGGATCTCACGCGAGCTGAGGCAGCTTCGGGACTCACTGCAGCGCCCGGAGACATCCTCCTCATCCACACGGCGACCTGGAATCGGTACGCCGGCCAGAGTGAGTACCTCTCCGAGTTCCCGGGCCTGGGGAGCTCGGGAGCGGAGTGGATTCGAGACCGTGGCATCAAGACCTTCGGCGTGGACAGTCCCACGCCCGACAACCCCACGAGCAAGTCATACCCGTGTCACATGATGTGTCGGCATTCCGACATCACCCACTATGAGAATCTCGCGAATCTCGATCTCGTAGCCGGACGTCGCTTCACCTTCGTCGGATTCCCCCTCAAGCTGCGTGGAGCCCACGGAGGACCCACCCGGGCGGTGGCCATCCTCAATGACTGACCAACCCCTCAAGGCAGCGGTCATCGGAGGCTCTGTCGGTGGACTCACGGCAGCGATCCAACTGCGTAGCATCGGTTGCGACGTCGATGTCTACGAGCGCTCGACAGGAGCGATGACAAGCAAGGGCGGGGGCATCGTCCTTCAGGACAACATGATCTCCTGGTACCAGGATGCACTCGGGATCGACATCGCCACCATGAGTGCCCGCACCGACTACCTCAGGTACTTCGATAGAGACGGCAATGTCCTGATCAATCGCCCCATGGTGTGGCTCAACACCTCCTGGTCGACGATCTATTCGAGGCTCTTCCAGGTCTTCGGTCACGACCGTTACCACCGTGGCAGGCAGGTCCTCCGTGTGGACCAGGAGCCTCGCTCCGCATCTTTGGTCTTCGAATCCGGAGTCGACGTCACCGCCGACCTCGTCGTCTTCGCGGATGGGGTCCGCTCTACGGGCAGGGCTCAGTACTGTCCGAATGTCCTACCCAGGTACGCCGGGTACGTCGGTTGGCGCGGCACGGTTCCTGAGGCCGACCTGAGTCCGGCGGCACTTGAATCCCTGGCCGACTCGATGAGCTACTACGTGGGCGACAACACGCACATCGTCATCTACCCCATTCCCGGGCCCGAGGGACAGTTGGAAGTCGGCCAGCGACTCATCAATTACGTGTGGTACCGCAATGTCCCCGAAGGCTCCGAGCTAGAGGCGCTGGTCACGGACAAGCGCGGCAGAGTCTGCAAATTGTCCGTCCAGGCCGGTGATGTGCAGGATCACTTCATCGACGAACTCAGGCGCGATGCCAGCGAGCTTCTGCCACCGGTCATCGCGGAAGCCGTGCTGAAGACCAAGGAGCCTTTCATCCAGATTCTCCGGGACATCCTCGTCGACCGGATGGTGCATGGTCGCGCCGTCATCCTCGGCGATGCCGCCTTCGCATCGCGGCCGCACGCGGCTGCCGGGGCTGCCAAGGCGGTCGCGGACGCCATCGCCCTGTCCGCGCACCTGGTCAAGGCTGATTTCGACGTCGATGCGGCCCTCGCCAACTGGGAGCCGACCCAGCTGGCGATCGGACGCAACCTGGTGAAGAGAGTGCGCGAGATGGGAGCCCGCTCGCAATTCGAGAACAGTTGGGTGCCCGGGGACCCTGCGTTCGACTTCGGCTTACCCGGTCCCAACGACTAGAACACCGCGAGTCTGTCCGAGTGATCAACGAGTAGAGGAGAGAAACATGTCAGGGAACTCCCAGCCGAGCCCTGGAAGGAAGGCCATCACTGGTCCTGGCCTCCCGGTGCCGGACTTCGCACCGCGGTACTTCAGCCCCGCCATCCTCGCGGGAGGCTGGCTCTTCTGCTCCGGCGCGATGGCGACGGACTATGAGCACGCTGTCGACGAGGTGGGCTACACGGATCCGGATGCCTTGCACCGGCCGGGTGTGTATGACAATGCACGCCTGCGTCAGCAGTCTCATGCTGTCATGCAGCGACTGCAGAAGGTCTTCGCTGCGGCAGGTGCGGATTTGCGCTCGGACACCATCAGGATCGAGCAGTTCTTCCGTGCTCCGCACCCGACCCAGGAGGACTTCGACACTACCCGTGACACCTGGGCCAAGGGCATCTCGATTTCCCCTTATCTCGAGACGCGTAACGAGTACATCGATGAGGCGCGTCCTCCGTCGGTGGGCTTCGGCGTCACCGACCTCCCGATCGAGGGCGTCGACCTGCAGGTTGACCTCATCGGCGCCCCGGGTGTGACGAAGGATCGCATCGAGGTCCCCGCCGGTGTGGCGTCTCCTTTGGCCGGCTACTCGCCCGCGATTCGCTTCGGTGACTGGGTGTCGCTGGCGGGAGAGGTGCCCACGGACTGGATGGGCGACTGGATGAGCGAGCGCCACATGGGCGAGCCCAGGGCGACCGATCCTCGTACCCGCCCCAATGAGTACCTCTGGTACGGCGATGAGATGGCAATGCAGGTGGATCTGACCCTGCAGAAGCAGGCTGAGATCGCAGAGGCATCAGGTACGTCGATTGACCGATGCGTCAACGCGACGGTCTACATCGGCCACCCCGCCGACTTCTCATCAATGGATGCCGTGTGGAAGAAGTGGTTCCCCAACAACCCGCCCGCACGCACGGTCGTGCCGTACTCGGGTCTGGGCGGCAAGGGATGGCGCTTCGAGGTGACGATGGACCTGCTCACTAATGACTCGAGGCTCACGCCGGAGATCATCCATACCGATAAGGCGGCGACACCCTTCGGCCATGAGCCGCAGGCGGTCAAGGTGGGTAACCTCCTCTTCTTCAGCACCCTCAGGTCCGTCAACTCTTCGGGGATCGTCACGACCACCCCACCGCAGGGCTTCGGGCGCTACGTGGACCAGGGCTACGCGCAGATGAGCGGAATCCTGGACAACATCGCCGCGATCTCGGAGGCTGCGGGGACATCCCTGGCGAACCTGTGCCGGATGAAGGTCTTCATGGACGAGTGGTCCGTGATGTCATCGGGTGCGCGTGCGATCGCTGATCGCTTCCCGGTGGATCCCCCGGCCATCTCCATGCATCGGGTCAATGGTTCTCCCATGATCTCGCGTGGATGCCACTTCGTCGGAGACGCGATCTCCTACGTGCCGTAGCAACTCCCGGGGTCCGGGTCCTGCCGTGCCGGCAGGACCCGGACGATCCACCCGCAGGTTGCCCACAGTCAGCCTTCATTTACAGGAGAGTCACATGTCCCACAGCAATGGGGAAAGCGCAGCTTCATCGGTCGTCCAGGACGGAATGCGAATCGACTGGGATGTGCCCATAGAGGTGCGCGACGGCCTCGTGCTCATGGCCGACGTTTATCGCCCCCTCGACGACGGGCAGTACCCGGTCATCCTCACGTACGGTCCGTATGCCAAGGGCCTTCCCTTCCAGGAGGGGTACCCATCGGCATGGAATCGGATGGTCGAGGAGCATCCCGATGTCGCCGCTGGCTCAACGAATAAGTACCAGAACTGGGAGGTTGTGGACCCGGAGAAGTGGGTGCCGGATGGCTACGTCGTCGTCCGTGTGGACTCCCGCGGAGCGGGGCGCAGCCCCGGCTTCATCGACCACTTCTCGCCGGACGAGACGCAGGACTTCTACGAGTGCATCGAGTGGGCCGGAGTCCAGCCGTGGAGCAACGGCAAGGTGGGAATCAATGGCATCTCCTACTACGGCATGAACCAGTGGCAGGTAGCTTCGCTCAACCCGCCCCATCTCACCGCCATGTGCGTGTGGGAAGGAGCCTCGGACTGGTACCGCGATGCGACCCATCATGGTGGCATCGTGTCGACCTTCTGGGCTAATTGGTACGACATGCAGGTCAAGACCGTGCAGTACGGCCTCGGCGACAATGGCCCCAAGAATCCCAATACGGGAGTCAACGTCTGCGGCGACGACACCCTTACCGAGGACGAGCTCGCGCGGAATCGGTCGAGCTTCGGCGAAGATATCTTGGCGCACCCGGTCGATGACGACTACCACCGTGCGCGCTCGGGAGCCTTCGACCGCATCACGGTGCCGCTCTTCAGCGCCGGCAACTGGGGTGGGCAGGGGCTTCACCTCCGCGGCAACGTCGAGGGCTACGTCCGTTCCGGGTCCGAGCAGAAGTGGCTCGAGATGCATGGCATCGAGCATTGGACCCACTTCTACACCGACTACGGCGTGG
>CAZLZC010000031.1:9912-10356 GCA_964563825.1 uncultured Actinomyces sp. | reverse complement strand
TTCGGCCATTTCCTCAAGGGCGAGAACACCGGCTGGGAGAAGCAGCCCCCGGTGCTCCTCAACGTGCGTCACATCGACGGGACCTTCACGCTGCGGGAGGAGCAGGAGTGGCCGCTCAAGGACACCTCGTGGACACAGCTCTATCTGAGTCCGGGGACACTTGCGCTCGGCTCCACCCCACCTTCGTCTGAGCAGAGCGTGGCCTATGACGCCCTCGGGGACGGGGTGACGTTTTTCACCGAGCCTCTGCCCGAAGACGTGGAGATCACTGGCCCGAGCGCCCTGAAGCTCTTCGTCTCATCGTCCACGAGTGACGTCGACATCTTCGCTGTCCTCCGGGTCTTCGATCCAGCCGGCAATGAGGTCGTCTTCCAGGGAGCTATCGACCCGTACACGCCGATCGGGCAAGGATGGCTTCGAGGGAGTCATCGCAAGCTCGACCCC
>CAZLZC010000031.1:0-9902 GCA_964563825.1 uncultured Actinomyces sp. | reverse complement strand
ATCGCCCATATCACACGCATGACGAACTCCAGCCACTGACGCCGGGCGAGATCTACGAGCTCGATGTGGAAATCCTGCCGACCTGCCTGGTCATCCCCGCAGGATCACGGATCGCTCTGAGCATTCGTGGCAAGGATTACGAGTACCCGCAGGCCAAGCCGGCACGTCTATCCAATTTCAAGAACGACCTGAAGGGCTGCGGTCCGTTCCTGCACGACGATGCGACCGATCGCCCGGAGGACGTCTACGGCGGACGGGTCAATCTCTACACCGACCCGAGCCGGGCTTCATTCCTGCTCCTTCCGGTCATCGCCCACAAGTAGTCCGGTCATGTTGCAGGGAAGCCAGCCTGAGCGCGAGGTCCTCTCGACGTCCTTCGAGGACTGGTCGGACGAGATCCGCAAGGAGTTCGCCGACCAGTCCTCGAACGGTCGCGTCGGGGGGCGACTGCTCCTCGAGAACGACCGGGTCCGGATCTGGGAAATCAGGCTTGAGCCCGGTGAGCGCTACGGCGCCCACCGGCACGTGCTGGACTACTTCTGGGTGGCCGTCACCGAGGGCACGAGTCTCCAGCACACGGGGGAGGGGCGCATCGAGCGCGTCCGCTACCGCAGCGGCGACACCATGTTCTTCTCCTACGGGCCGGGAGAGTCGATGCTGCACGATCTCGCGAACGTCGGTGACACGCTGCTTGTCTTCACCACAGTCGAGCTCAAGGCGTCTGCCAACGAGCCTCTTGCCCTGGACGGAGCGTAAACCACGCATGGAGTACCTCAAGAACGCCATCGCAAGCGAGGGTCTTGCAGGCCAGGACCTGCTTGTCAGCGAGACAGTCGCGGCCATCATCTCCGACGTACGAGAGCGGGGAGACGATGCGGTCAGGGAGTACTCCGCCCGATTCGACAACTGGGATCCTGATTCATTCCGCCTCTCCTCAGCGGACATCGACGAGCAAATCGATCGGGTGCCCCAAGAGGTGCTCGACGACATCGCCTGGGTGCAGGACCGCGTTCGCGAGTTCGCCATGCAGCAGCGAGCCTGCCTGTTGGACCTCGAGGTCGAAACCATGCCTGGCGTGTTCCTGGGGCATCGACATATCCCCGTGGAGGCGAGCGGCGCATACGTTCCCGGCGGGCGGTACCCGCTCGTTGCCTCAGCGCACATGACCATCGTGACGGCGAAGGCGGCAGGGGTCGAACGCGTGGCGGCCTGCACGCCGCCGATCCAGGGTCGGATCCCCGAGGTGACGATCGCCGCCATGCACATGGCGGGCGCGGACGAGATCTTCGTCATGGGTGGTGTCCAGGCCATCGCCGCCCTCGCAATCGGCACCCAGACCATTGACCCGGTGGACCTCCTGGCGGGCCCGGGCAACGCCTACGTTGCCGAAGCCAAGCGGCAACTCGCAGGCACGGTCGGCATTGACCTGGTGGCGGGACCCACGGAGATCCTCGTCGTCGCGGACGGTCAAGCCGACCCGCTCACCGTCGCCGTCGACCTACTGTCTCAGGCGGAGCACGGTCCGGATTCGCCAGCCGTCCTTGTGACGACGTCGCGGTCCCTCGCGGAGGAGGTCCTGATCCTCATCGATGCTCTCCTTCCGACGATGCCGACCCGCGATTACGCCGAGCCCGCCTGGCGGCACCACGGCCAGGTGATTGTGGTGTCGACCATGGCAGAGGCGTACTCGGTGGCCAATTCATTCGCCAGCGAGCACGTCGAGATCCTCACGGAGAGCCCCCGGGACGCACTTGAGCACATGCGCCATTACGGGGCGCTGTTTCTGGGCGAGGGGACCTGCGTCTCGTACGGTGACAAAGTCATCGGCACCAACCATGTCCTGCCGACACGCGGTGCTGCGCGGCACACGGGTGGGCTGTGGGTCGGCAAGTTCCTCAGGACCGTCACGTTCCAGGAGGTGACGAATCCCTCGAGCAGTGCTGAGCTCGGGCTCCGGTGCGGCCGAGCATCGCGAGTGGAGACCTTCGAGGGTCATGCGCGGTCGGGTGATATCCGAGCGATGAAGCTCGATGGCGGTGTCCCCGACTGGCTCGCCTCGTCGGATGCATGGTCGCCCTGATGTCCCCGCACGCGCTGCCTCCGATCGCTGGGCGCCGAGCCATCGTCACCGGCGCCGGCAACGGCCTTGGTCGAGCGATCAGCCACGCGCTCACGGCTGCGGGTGCTGATGTCATCGCGGTGGGGCGACGCCTGGCACCCCTCGAGGAGACGTGTGCGACTGCGCCGGGGCCAGGACGCGCCGTCCCCTGCGCAGCCGATGTCTCCGACGAGTCATCGCTTGCTGCTTCGGGTCTCGGCAGTGGCGCCCTCGCAGCATCGATCGTCATCAACAATGCAGGGGTGCCTGGGCCGGTTGCCTCCATCGTCGACGTGAGCGTCGCCGACTGGGATGAGGTCTTCGCGATCAATGTGCGCGGGCCCTTCCTCGTCCTGCGCCAGACGCTCCCCGCCATGCTGAGCGCCGGCTTCGGTCAGGTCATCAACGTGGCTTCGGTCACGGGCAAGCGGCCCTTGGTGAGGCGCACGCCCTATGCAGCGAGCAAGATGGCCCTCATCGGCCTTACTCGAACCCTGGCGGCGGAGCTAGGTCCCGCGGGCATCATCGTCAACAGCCTGAGCCCCGGGCCCGTCCGAGGACCACGGATGGAACGCAACTTCCGCATGGAGGCTGAAGCGACGGGCGCCACGCCGCATGACGCCGAGCGTGCCTTCGTGAGCAGGGCCGCCCTGGAGCGGCTGGTCGAGGAAGAGGAAGTGGGTCAAGCCATCATCGCTATGCTCCAGATGCCGGGCCTCTGCGCGGCTGACATCGATCTCTCGGCGGGGATGATTGCCCCATGATGATTGCCCAAGGATGAGCGCGACGACCCCCGAGGAGTCCGGATGCCCCTGAACTGCGCCGTCGTGGGACTGGGCTGGTGGGGCCGTCGCGTCATCGAGGAGCTGGCCGACAGCGAGGTCATCGCGGTGGTCACGGCCGTCGATCCCTCCGCTGACGCCCGGGCGTGGGCAACTGCCCGCGGCATATCCGTCTATGCCACCCTGGAGGAGGCTCTCGTAGACGGTGGCTTCGGGGGCGTCATCATCACCTCGCCTCACCGGGAGCACGCCGCGCAGATCGAGGCGGCCCTGTCGGCCGGGCATCATGTCTTCTCCGAGAAGCCCTTCACCACGGATACGGCCAGCGCCCAGAGGGTCCTCGAGATGGCTCAGCGCTACGGCCGCGTGGTGGGGATCGGGCATGAACGTCGGTTCGAGCCGCCTATCAAGGACGTGCGTGATGCGGTGGCCTCGGGACGGCTCGGTACTCCCCTCGTGCTCGAGGCGACATTCAGTCATGACAAGTTCCTGAGCCTGCCGCCTGACAACTGGCGGCTGTCTCCCGTCGACGCACCTGTCGGCCCGCTCTCTGCGACGGGCATCCATCTCATGGACCTCTCCATCGCGATCTTCGGTTGGCCCAGGGAAGTGTGGGCAAACCTCAACTCGGATGTGGCCCCCCTCGCCAATGGTGCGGCCTTGGCCGTCGGAATCGGCTTTGCGGGCGGTGGCTCGGCGCTGATATCGGCCATCCTCTCGACACCCTTTGCCATGCGACTGTGCCTGTACGGCACGCACGGTTGGGTGGACATCCGCGATCGCACTCATCCCGAAGCTCCGACGGGTTGGGATGTCATTGCGCGGTGGCGAGGAGACGACGAGCCGTCGGTCACCTTTGTCCCCACGGCTCGTGCCGTGCGCGACAACCTCGAATCGTGGGGCATCGCGGCCAGCGGAGGTGCCTCCTACCCTGTTTCCCCGGAGGAGATCCTCGCAAACGTGACGACCTTCTCCGCTATCACAGAGGCGGCGCTGAGTGGCACGACAGTCGCGATCCCCCGCTGAAAGCGGCGAGCCCTTCGCTCGACTCGAAGGGATGCCCGAGGCTCTCGATGCCTGGGCCCTGCTTGCTTGTGAGGTGATGGATCGCGAACGACTGAGGGACATCATCGTGGCGCGGTGCCTCGAGGTGTTCGAGCCCGATGTCGCCGATGATGCCTTCGCGCAGTTCCTCAGCATGAGCGTGGCGGAGAATCTTGAGGCGCTCACTCAACTGATCTGCGGAAGGACCGATCTCTCGCGGCTCACGCTCGAGCAGCCTCTGTCGTTCGCCAGCCTGCAGGCCCAGCTTCGCGTGCCGCAGCCGGACCTGCAACGCTCCTACCGCGTGAGCTTTCTGACCATCTGGGACGAGATGACCGCGTGGGTGGACACGCAAGGTCGTGAGGTCGGCATACGGGCAGATGAGCGGGCCGGAGCAGTCCGCTTCCTCACGCGGGCGATCTACACGTACCACGATTTCGTCACCTCGCGTGCCGCCGAGAGCTACACGCGCGTTGAGTCGACGCTGAGCCAATCAAGGGCGCGCTTGCGTCAGCAACTCCTCAGAGAGATCCTGCGCGAAGGCGCTGACCCGCTACCCGCTGCGGAACTCGCCCTGCTGGAGTACGACCTGCGTCTGCAGCACGTGGCCGTCGTCCTTCCAGGCTCGACGGCCGAGGTGGGCGAGCGCGTCCTGCGCGAGGCGCGTTCACGCGGCCTTGCCCGCGAGGGTCTGCACTTCTCGCGAAGTCTCACCTCGACGGTCGTCTGGCTGGGAAGCACTCGTCCCTGGGACGACGCGGCTATCGCTCGCGTGCGCGACACCCTCGACGACCCCGGGTTGGAGGGGATGGTGAGCAGCGGGCACGCGGGTCTGGAGGGCATAGGCACGAGCCTGGCCGAGGCGGATCAGGTGGCTGCCCTGGTGGCATCGCATCCCGGGCTCCTCGGGGCGTCAGCGGTTCGCTACTCCGATGTGATGCTTGACCTGCTCTTGCTGCGTGATGCGCGCCTCGCCGAGGATTTCGTCAACAGGACGTTGGGATCCCTGGCGTCCGCGACACCGGAGGCGGCCCGATTGTGCGAAACTGTTGACACCTGGATGCGGCACGGCAGTCATGTCGCTGCGGCTGAAGATCTGGGGGTGCACGAGCAGACCGTGCGCAATCGCCTTGCGCGAGCTGAGACGCTCGTGGGCGGCAGCCTTCGTGTCAGGCGCACCGAGGTGGAGGTGGCTCTCAGGCTCCGTCGACTTCTTGCGGCCGCTCATTCCGCCGAGACATGAGCACGCTGAAGGCGCAGGCTGTGTCCTCCGACCCCCGCCCTTGGCGCTCGGCCTCGCGGTAGACGTCAACGGTGACATCGAAGATCGGGCTGGGAACGCCGAGGCGGGCGGCGAAATCGGAAATGAGCGTGAGGTCCTTGAGAAAGAGGTCGACCCTCATGCCCGCGGGCACGTAGTCCTCCTCGATCATGAGCGGTCCTCGCACGTGCAGCATGCGAGACGATCCCGCGCCGTCGGCGATGGCGGCCAAGGTTGACGGGAGATCGAGGCCGGCTGCCTGCGCCAGGCTGAGCGCTTCGGCCGCCGCGACGTTGTGGGCGGCCACCAGATGATTGGCTACGAGCTTGGTCTTGGTGCCGGTCCCGAACTCACCGAGATCGCGCACGGACCGGCAGAAAGACATGAGGATAGGCAGGCTCCGCGACTTCGCCGCGTCGTCATCTCCGCTGAGGTAGGCAACGAGGTCACCCTCTCGGGCCTGATGGGCCGTCCCGCTCATGGGGCAGTCGAGCAGCACACCGTGCGCCTGCGCCACCTGCTTCCGGAGCGATTCCTTCTCATCGGGCGACAGCGTGCTGGTCTCGATGATGATAGTGCCGGAGCGAAGACTTCGGCCGAGTGGCGATGAGCTCCCCAAGACCTCCAACGCGACGGAGTAGCTGGGCAGGGATGTGAGGATCACATCGCATCGGGAGGCGATGACATCGGGTGTCGCGAGCTGCACGCCCATCTCCACCGCTGCCTCTTGCCGTCCGGCATCCGGGTCGGATCCGAGCACGTGGACACCCGAGTCAAGGAGGTGCCCCGCCATGGCCGAGCCCATAGCACCGAGGCCGAAGATCCCGATCGATGTCTGCTCCGCAGCGGTCATCGTGGGAGTACTCGATCGAGGATGGTTGCGAAATCCGAGGCGCACTCCAGGGACGCCGCGTGTCTGCCTCCGGGAATCCACTCAAGCCGGGCGCCGGGGATATTGGCGTGAAGCCAGTGCGCCCCGGACACGAAGGCGGGGATCTCGTTCTCGCCGCACAGGACCGTCGTGTCGGCCTGGATGGCGGGTGCCCCACCGGTCAGGTCTGCGGCTACCAGTGCCTCGCACGCCTGGGCATAGCCCTCCGGGTCGGCTGACGTCAGCATCCCCTGCACGAGGGAGATGAGTTCGCTGTCGTGTTGCGCGGCTTCCGCCGTGAACCAAAGGTCGAGTGTGGGTCGTACCAACACCTGCAACCCCTGCTCCCGTGCCGTCTGAGCCCGGGCCGTCAGGCCCGCCGCGAAGTCGGGCGGGTAGACGGCGACGCAATCCACGAGCACGAGCGACTCGATTCGCTCGGGGTAGGCAGTCGCGAATGCCTGACCGACGAGGCCACCTATGGAGACACCGACGATGGAGGCACGCGCGACGTCGAGGACATCGAGGACACGAGCCAGATCGGCGGCAAGATCCTCGATGCGATAGCTCGATGCCGTGGCCCGCCCACCATGGCCGGGGAGGCAGTAGGAGATGAGCCGCCGCCCCGCAAGGAGTGTCTCCAGGCGGCCCCAGTAGGCCTCATTCGCGCCCAGGGGATGGACTAGCACCACGGGGGGCCCCTCGCCCAGGTCACGAATAGCGGCGGGGGCAAGCGGTGTAATCATCGGCCTTCCGCACGCGAGGGGAGCGCCGGGCCGTCCGGGACCGAGGTCCTTGCCACGTTCATGACGAAGGCCAGGGTTGAGTAGTAGCCAATGGTGGCGACGTACTCGATCACGTCCTGTTCACCGACGATGTCGAGGGCAGCCCTCACCGTGGGTTCCGACGCGGTCCCGCCATCGAGCACCTCGCGGGTGAGACTCCATACGCTCTGGCCGACCTCGTCCAGGTCCTCGGGCCGACGCCCTGCCGCGATGGCGTCGATGGTCTTGTCCGAGAGTGCGCACGTGCGCGCGATGGGATGGTGGTAGGACCACTCGAAGCCCTGGTCCCAGTGCCGGGCAACCATGAGGATCACCATCTCCCGGAACCGCTCGGGGATGTGGCTATGCCACCGGATGTACTCCCCTGTCCGCTGGAGGGGTCCGAGGAGGCCGGGACTATGAAGCAGGGGCGCGAACGGCCCAATGAGCGCGCCGCGTGGTCCTGCGGCTATCTCCAGGAAGGCATCTCGCTGCTCCTGGGTCCAAGCCGCCTCGTCGGGAGCCGAGATGAGTTCGGTCGTAGGCATCAGTTCGTCGACCCGACCGGCACGGGCTCGCCGATGAGGGCGTTCACGCGGGGCATGACCTCCTGAGCCATCAGTTCCATCGAGCGTCGAGCGAGATTCGGATCCGCCCAGTCGAGGCCGGCGTACACGATCTCGCCGAAGTCCCCCACCTCCTCGCGCAGCGCAAGAATCTGCTCCACGACCGAGCTAGGCTCACCCGCGATCACGAGGCGATCCATCACGTAGTCAAGCGTGATCTCGTCGTCCGGTTGATCGCGGTGGGTCTTGAAGAGCTCGAGGCGACCGATCTTGCGCATCTTCTTGAGCATCTGGGCGTAGTAGAAGCGATAGGGACTGTTGTCATCGAACAGCCCGTACTGCTGCGCGGTTCGCTGGTCGTCGGCAACGAAGATCGTGCGTGCGACCCTCCAGTCCGCTGGGCTGGCGACGGCGCCCACCGACTCCTTCCCCTCGACATAGTTGGGCCAGTGCGTTGCCACCCACTGTGGCAGGAGGAAGTTGGCGGAAAGGGGGTGGAAGTCCCGAGCTCCCATGGCGACCACGCCCCGGGAGAAGGGAGCGACAACCGTTCCCACGATCTCGTGGCGCGGTTGCTGGAGAGGGCGGGGGAGCACGCCCACTCCCAGGTCCAGATCGATCGTATTGCGGGTGGACACCTGGAAGCGGTTGCCCTCGACCGAGAAGTCGTACGGAGGCACGCCCTCCCAGATGGCCAGGATGGCGTCAATTGCCTCAGCGAACATCCCCATGCGACCGGCAAAGTCTCCCTGGAGGGCTTCGAAGTCAGAGGGCAGGGCACCCGGGCTGATCCCGAGGATGAAGCGGCCTCCACTCAGATGATCGAACATCGCGCTATTGGCCGCGACGAGTACGGGGTGCTGCTGGGAGAGGTTCGTCGTCCCGGTCGCCAGACGGATGGTCTGCGTCTCGGAGATCAGGGTTGCCAGGAAGAGCAAGCTGTTGGTGATGTTCTCGTGGCGATCGGTGAGGTGCTCGCCGATGAAGGCATCATGGAAGCCCAGCCTGTCGGCCAGGATGACCGCTGCTTGATCCTCCTGGAGTGTCTCCGACCAGTCCCGGCCTAGTGGATGCATGGGCATGGAGAAGTAGCCAAGACGCATGTGGTGCCTCCCAGGTGTCGGGACTGTGGATGTCGGGCGAGTCTGTCAGCGCGGCACCTCCAGGACAGTCGCGGCGAGCGTGAATTTGGGCATGCGTCGATCACGGATTCCGTGAGGCGCACGGCGCCGCCCTCTGCCTAGGGTCTGGTAGGTGACTGAACCCGGCCAGGCAGATGCGCCCGCTGTCGCTGACCCCGCGGTCTTCCGGCATGTGGTGGGTCACCTCACCAGCGGGGTCTCCGTCATCACGACAGCGCTGGATGGAGCCCGGTCGGGAATGACCGCGAGCTCTGTGACCTCATTGTCGATGGACCCTCCGATGATGCTCGTGTGCATCAACCGAGCCGCACCCATGGCGGCGTCCGTGTCGGCAGCCGGTTGCTTCTCCATCAACGTGCTCAGCGAACAGGGCGCCGCCCTGGCGCATCGGTTCGCGACCCCGAGCGAAGATAAGTTCAGGGGCGTTCCCACCGTCGAGGGATTGCATGGCATGCCACTCCTCGAGGATGCCCTGGCACATCTGGAGTGCGAGGTCGTTGAGGAGGTTGTCGGAGGGACGCATTCCATCTTCCTGGGCAGGGTCCTCCGCGCCCGGGCGGCAGCGCGGGGGGAGCCCCTGGCGTACTTCCGTGGGAAGTTCGGCCGCTTCCAGTTCGCCGTGAACGATGACGTTTACCAACGGGTGCGTTCACTGGTCGTCGAGAGGGAATATGCGGCCAACAGCATCGTGGACGTCACGGACCTTGCGGACGCTCTCGCCGTGGATGAAGCCTCTGCCTTCTATGCATTGACCCGCCTGACCGAGGATGGGTTGCTTCGTCGGGATCCTGAGCGCGGGTACGTCGTCGTTGCCCTAGATTCTCGGACCTCGGACTACGCTTTCGATGCTCGGTCGATGATCCAGGCTGGAGTCATCGAGAGGGTCCTCCCTGACCTCGTCGACGGTCGCATCGAGGAGTTGGCTGCTCACGTCGATGACATGGCCATGTTGATCGCGCACGACCAATTCGTCGACTTTGACGCCTACCTCGATGCGAACTATTCCTTCCATCTCGGACTCGTCCGGTTGGCGGGCAATCCCGCATTGGAGGCTGCGTTTGACAGCCTTGGCCTGAGATCGGTGATGCGCAGGAGCTTCGGAGCGACAAGCAAGACGTCCGCTGACTTCGTCTCCGTGCACGAGGACATCGTGGATGGGCTGCGTCGGCGGGATGTAAGCGCCACCGTGGCTGCTCTGCGTCGGTACTCGGACATGGCGAAACTGCGGATGCGTGAGGTGCTCGGAGAGCATGGCGGGGTGCTCTAGGCCCCGGGCACCACTGAATCCCGTATCCTCTCGAGGGTGAGTGGCTTATGGGTCAACATCGCGTTGGTCCTCTTCTTCATCCTCCTGGGCAGCTTCTTCGCCGCCGC
>CAZLZC010000030.1:0-18109 GCA_964563825.1 uncultured Actinomyces sp. | reverse complement strand
GACAGGAGATCTAGCGATGCAGGCCCAGGAGATGAGCCTTCCCCTCGTGCCCGAACTCGGCACCACCTGGTGCCGAGTCATCGGTGGCGACCAGCCAGGGGTGCCGCTCGTCCTGCTGCACGGCGGCCCCGGATACAACTCCGAGTACCTCCGCCGATTCGAGGCCTTCGCCCGCACCGGGCGCCCCGTGGTGCGCTATGACCAGATCGGCAGCGGGCGCTCGACCATCGCCGACGAGTTGTACGCACCCGGCACCTTCACCGTCGATCTCTTCCGCACCGAGCTCAGCCGACTGCGCGAGCAGCTCGGTCTCGACGAGGTGATCCTTGTCGGCCAGTCCTGGGGCGTCATGCTCGCTCTGGAGCATGTCCTCGCCGGTGCCGACGGCGTGCGCGGTCTCGTGCTCATGAGCGGTCCCGCCAGCATCGAGGAGTGGAACGCCGAGACACTGCGACTGCGCAGCGAACTGCCGCCCGACGTCCTTGCCGTACTTGAGGCGGAGGAGGAGGCGGGACGAGTGGGCAGCCCGGCCTTCAAGGAGGCGTATGCCGTGTGGGAGCGCACGCATGTGCTGCGCATGGACGATCCGCCGCCGTGGGAGGCCGAGGCCCTCGCCATCTTCGAGGCCAATAGCCGGGTGTACGAGTTGGCCACGGGGGGCACGGAGTTCCCCACCAACGGGTCGCTCAAGGAGCTCGACGGCTGGGATGTCCGGCCGCGACTCGGCGAGGTCGACACCCCGACCCTGCTCCTCAGCGGTCGCTACGATGAGGCCACCCCGGCCGTGATGACCACCCTTCATCGCGGCATCGCAGGTTCCGAGTGGCACATACTCGAGGAAAGCTCGCACAGTTGCCACTCCGAGGAGGAGGCGCTGACGATGCTGCTCGTCGCCGACTTCCTCGCGCGGCGCGTGGGAGGCCCTCGATGACCCGCAAGCGACGCACCCGCGAGGAGACGCGCGAACTCTTGCTCGAGGCCGCGGTCCAGGTCGTGGTCGCGCGATCGAACGGCGATCTCGACGGGTCGAGCAACCCGCTCGCGGGGGTGCGCATCACCGATGCGCTCGAGGAGGTCAACCGAATACTGCGCACGAGCGACCCCTCCGCGCCCCAGATGACCACAGGCGCTGCCTACAACATCTGGCCAAGCCAGGAGGACTTCCAGCAGGCACTGCTCGACAAGATCCTGCTCGACGCCGCGACGCCGGAGATCGATCAGGTCAAGGCGGAGCTCCACGAGGGGCTGCGCGAGGAAGCGGACTGGCGCGCACTCGTCGCCCGATGCTTCGGCAAGGATTTCGAGGTGAGTTACGAGGAACCCACCATGTTCCTCGTACTCGGCATGGCCGCCCTCGCACCCCCCCAGCAACTCGCCACGATGATCAGCGCGCAGGGCAACGACCAGTACGTCGCCGAAACGGGCGCGATCCTCGAGGAGATCCTCGACCACGGCGGTCGCTGCATGGCGCCGGGCTTGTCCGTCGAGGACCTGGTCTGGGCCATCGAGGCGGTGGAGGCTGGCTACCTACTCCGACGGCGGGCCAACGACCAGATCACCTCCCGCACGATCGGGGATCGCAGCGTCGTGCAGGTCGCGATCCTGGCGCTCGTCGAGGCCTTTACCGTCGAGAAGTCCGTCGAGAAGTCCTCCACCTAGCGAGAGACCCACCGTGTCGACCGATCCGACGCCCGTCCAGATTCGTGCGCTGATGACCCTCCCGGAACTAGAGACGGTTAACGACGTCTTCGCCGAGGTCTGGGGCGAGGGTGCCCCGCGCTTGCCCCTGGACCTGCTGCGCGCCATGTCGCATGCTGACGGCTACGTCGCCGGAGCCTTCGACGGTGACCGCATGGTCGGCGCATCCTTCGGCTTCCTCGCCATCCACCACGGCGAGCTCTCCCTGCACTCCCACGTGACGGGTGTCGTCTCCGCTGCCCGTGGGTTGCACGTGGGGACGGCCCTGAAGGAGCATCAGCGCGATTGGGCCCGCGAGCGCGGTGTCGCGGCGATCACCTGGACCTTCGATCCACTAGTACGCCGCAATGCGTGGTTCAACCTCGGGCGTCTAGGAGCGCGGCCCGTCAACTATCTCGTCGACTTCTACGGCGACCTGGGAGACGACATCAACGCCGGCGACGAGTCCGACCGCCTGCTGGTGCGCTGGGACGTCGCCGCTCCTGCCGCCAGCGACGCGCACCCACCGGAGATCGGAGGGAGGGTGCGCACGCCTGACGACATCGAAGCCCTGAGGCGCAGGGATCCGGCCCAGGCACAAGCGTGGCGCCGTCGCATGCGCGATGATCTGCTCGAAGTCGCCCGGCAGGGACGTGTCGTCGGCTTCAGCCGCGACGGCGACTACCTCATCGCCCCCTAGTCCGACGCACCGAGGGGCATCGTGAGGACCGCGGGATCGTCGGCCCTATGCACGATGCGCAGCGTGACGGCGGGGTGTGCGTAGCGTCCATCGACGCCGGGCAGCGTGAGCGAGGACCATGCGGAGCGCACGGTCAGCCGAAGGCGTGATCCCGCGCCCAGCGTCCGGGAGCAAAACCGGAAGTCGGCTATGTCGATGACATTGATCTCGCCGACCCGCAGCGCCCCTTCGGGCACGCACCTGCTCACCCGGATGAGATCGCTGGACAGGAAGATCGACTGACCGTCCGGTCTGATCTCGTGGAGGAGGATGCACAGGTCGACGTCGGGGCGATCAGGGATGGCCACGAGACGCAGGGTCGGCGTGCCCACCACCGTGACGGGCTCGACTAGCGCCGGCGAGTGGTACACGACACCGTCACCATCCACGGCCAGGGGAAACATCTGGTTGGTGGGGTCATTGCCCGCGTGACTCATGATCAGGCTGGTGTAGGCGAGGGCGAAGAGCGGGTTGTCGGGAGCGGCGCCCGGGCGAGGGACGAGTTCCATCTCGATGGTCCGCGGGTCAGTCGGATCCATCGTCACCTGGTAGTCAGGGCCGTCGTCGGGGGTGTCACGCAGCCATCCGGAGTGGAAGGCGTCGTTCGGCCCCGGCATTGACTGCAGGTAGAGGGGGCGCTGGCCCGCGGTGGCTGCCTGGATGCTCGGGGCGGATCGCCAGGCCTCGGAGCCAGCGATGTAGTAGACAAAGCGATCGGTCAGCAGGGGCGGCCGCGGCTCGCCGAAGAGGATGTGACGGAACCAGTCGGTGCGCATCTGGCGCATCGGCAGGCCGGCGTCATCGCCGAACATCAGATCGCCGACCGCATTGTGTCCTGAGTCCGTCCCCGCGTGATCCCAAGGTCCGATGAGCAGGTGGCTGCGTTCAATGGCCGAAGGTGCAGCAAGATCGACGAAGCGCTCCCAATGATGGATCGTCCCGGGCAGGCAGTCATCATGCGTTCCGGTCACGGTGAGCACGGGCACGTCGAGCCCGGCGAGCTGATGATCGGTGGGAATCAGGTCCGCGAAGTGCTCGAGCCCGGGTGTCTCGACATAACCCCTGATGTCCTCGTCGAGACGCACTCCGAAGGCCTCCGCCGCAGTCCAGATGGGCCTGTCCTCCGCCATCGCGTCGCGGATCTCCTGCGCCCACAATCCGCCATCGACGCCGGACATCGCGTACAGGGGTCGCCCGAGGATCATGGCGCGCCACTTGAACTCATAGGCGTTGGGGATGCCTCCGCGCGGAATATCCAGGCCCATCACGGGAGCGGCAGCGGGTGACGCCGCGACGATGGCGGGATGGTGCATGCCGAGGATCAGCCACTGATTCATCCCTGAGTACGAGCCGCCGTAGAGGACGATGCGACCGTCGCTCCACGGCTGCTTGATCACCCAGTCGATGAGGTCGTAGGCGTCTTGAGCGTCGTTGACCCACGGCCGGAAGACACCCTCCGAGTCCCCCCGCCCACGGACATCCGCGACCACGTAGGCAAACCCTTGCGTCGGAAAGTACTGACCCTCGCCATGCGCCGAGTCGACGGTGTACGGCGTCAGCTCGACGACCGCCGGCACTTTGCCCCCGGCACGCGGGGTGTAGGCGCTCACGTTGAGGTCCACTCCGTCGCGCATAGGGACGGCCACGCGGGTCATGCGCACCCCGTGCGACGGACCGAGGTCGACGTGGGTGCTGCTCGATACGGGCATGGTGTTCCTCTCGCTGCAGGAGACTTCAGGATTCAGCGGGCAGGAGGACCTTGCCCGGATTGAGGATGTTGCGGGGATCGAATGCCTGCTTGACCGAGCGCATCACGGCGACAGTCGATTCACCCGCCTGGTCGACAAGCGCTTGCCTCTTGCCAAGGCCGATCCCGTGCTCACCCGTACAGGTGCCGCCGAGGGCGATGACCTCGCGGGTGAGCTCCTTCGCCGCACCGAGCGCCGCATCATGCGCGACATCGTCGGCAGGGTCGAAGAGCAGGAGCGCATGGAAGTTGCCATCGGCGACGTGCCCGAGCATCGACCACACGAAAGGTTGCCCGGTGAAGATCCGCTCCGCGCGCTCCACGGCCTCGGGCAGCAGCGACAACGGGACGGCGGCGTCAGTCGTGAGCGACCGGGCACCCGGAACGGCCGCTAGGCCGGCGGGGTAGGCGTTGTGACGCGCATGCCAGAGTCGCCGGCGCTCACCCTCGTCCGCAGTCCAGTTGAAGTCCGACCCCCCGAATTCGGCAACCACGGAGTGGGCTTCCTCGGCCTGCTCCTGCACCGACGCCGGGGTGCCGTGGAACTCGAAGAAGAGCGATGGTGCCTCAGGCAGCTCGGTGCCCTCGTAGGCATTGACTGCTCGGATGCTGGGGGCGTCGAGGAATTCGCACCGCGCCACGGGGATCCCCATGCGCACGATCGCCGTAGCCGCGGCCACTCCATCGGTGAGCGAGGGGAAGGTGCATCGGGCGGCCGAGATCCGCTCGGGGATGCCGAAGACCCGCAGGGTCAGCTCCGTGATCACCGCGAGCGTGCCCTCGGATCCGACGAGCAGGCGGGTGAGGTCGTATCCCGCGCTGTCCTTGCGTGTAGCGCGTCCGGTGCGGATCACGGTGCCATCGGCGAGCACGGCGGTGAGGGCGAGGACGTTGTCGCGCATCGATCCGTAGCGGACGGTGGTGGTGCCTGAGGCTCCGGTGGCTGCCATGCCTCCGAGCGTGGCGTCGGCGCCGGGATCCACGGAGAAGAAGAGTCCGTCGCGGGCCAGGCGCTCATTGAGCGGGACGCGCCGGACCCCGGCCTGCACCACGACGAGCAGATCATCGGGGCGCACGTCGAGGATGGCGTCCATCTCGGACAGATCGAGGCTTACGCCACCGTGCACGGGCAGCACATGACCCTCAAGGGATGAGCCGACACCGAAGGGCACGACGGGGACATCAGCGGCGAAGCAGAGTCGCAGCGTCGTGCTCACGTCGTCGGTCGACGTCGCCATCACCACCGCATCGGGCACGACCTCCGGCAACGAGGACTCGTCGCGGCCGTGGCGCTCGAGTTCGGTGCGATTGAGCGTCACTCGACCGGGAAGCGCCTCCTGGAGTTGCTCGAGGAAGCCTGGGGGAATGGGCCTGCGCATCAGGATGCCTCTCCGAGGGGAAGGGTCAGCTGTGTGTTCGGTCCGTGCCGCACGATGAGCTCAACGGGCACGTCAGCAAGGTCGGGCGACGGGTACATGAAGGTAGACCACGCAGCGGACAGCGTCAGGCGCAGTCGGGATCCAGCACCGAGTGTCCGCGAGGTGAATCGGAATCCTGTGAGGTCCAGCACGTTCTCCTCCCCCACGCGGACACCCCCACCATCGGCGATACATCTGCTCATGCGCACGACCTCGGTGGAGACGAGGACCGCCGAGCCGTCGGGGCGGATCTCATGGAGGACCACGCTCAGGTCGGTGTCGTGCCGATCGGGGATCACCACGAGCCGTAGTGCTGGGAAGCCCACGACCGTAAGTGGCGCGGCCAGGGGCCGGGAGTGGTAGACGAGGCCATCGCCATCGAGGGTGATCGAGAAGATCTGATCGGTCGGGTCGGGACCGAATTGAACGCCCATGAAGCTGTGGTAGTCCATCGGGAACGACGGATCGCCCATGCCCGACACCTCACGCCGCGTGGACTCGATGTCCAGCACGCGACGGTCCTGCGGATCGAAGGTCACGGCGTAGTCGGGACCACCGCCGTCACCATCGACCAGCCAGCCGGAATGGAACACGTCGTTGACCTCGTCGAGTGATCGCAGACCCAGCGCTCGCGTGCCACGCGTGGCACGTGAGACGTCGGAAGCCGCACGCCACTCCTCGCCCCCTGAGACGTAGTACATGAACCGGTCCTGGAGGAACTCCGGCTTGGGCTCGTCGAAGAGAATGTGCCGGAGCCAGGAGTTGCGCAGGCCGTCGAGGTCCACCCGAGCCGCATCGCCGAAGGCAAGGTCTCCGACTGCCGGGATGCCCGTCCCGGTGCCCGCATGGTCCCAGGGGCCAATGACGAGATGGCTGCGCTCGATCGTTGAGGGATCGGCCAGCGCCCCATAGCGCTCCCAGTGGTAGATCGTGCCCGACATGCAGAAGTCATGTGTCCCGGTGACCGAGAGGACCGGCACGGTGCTCGATCTCAGGCCGCCCTCTGCCGGGAGCATGTCGGCGAAGCCCTCGAAGGCGGGCGCCTCTAGGAACTGTCGCCACACATCGGTGCGGTGCACTCCGAAGGCCTCGCCGACCGCGGTGGGAGGCAGCCCGCGGTCACGAGCCTCGCGCACCTCCTGGACCCACAGCCCACGGTCCGTCCCCGACACCCCGTTGAGCGTGTGACCCCAGACCAGGCTCTCCCACATAGCGTTGTGCAGGTTCGCTACCCCACCGCGAGGCACGTCTATCCCGACGGCCACCGCAGCTCCGGGCGTCGCCGCCACGATAGCCGGATGACCCTCGCCCAGCATGAGCCACTGATTGAGCCCGGTGTAGGAACCACCGACGAGGAAGACGCGACCGTCGCTCCAGTCCTGCTGGACGATCCAGTCGATGAGATCGACACCATCGCGGGCATCGTGGACGAACTGATGGAAGTCCCCTTGCGAATCGCCACGTCCGCGCACATCGGCCACGACGTACCCGAGGCCGGCGCGGGCCAGCGATTGGCCGACGTCATGCATTAAGTCGGTCGTGTAGGGCGTGAGTTCCACTCCGACCGGGACGCGCCCGGGACCGGATCGCGGCAGGTACACCACCGCGTGCAACTCGATCCCATCGCGCACGGTGACAAAGGCATGGCGCATGCGGACGCCGTGACTGGGGCCACGGGCAGCCTCGATGCTGCTGGGGACGGGCACTCCGGCTGACTCCTTAACGTAAGTTTCTTAGGCAATAACGCTAGCGGCCAGGCGGCCCCTCGGAACCCCCTTCACAAATTCCATAAGATTGTTATGCTCCATCCATGGGTGCGCCCGCCTCCGTCGAGCCCTGGCACATGGGCCATGAGGAGGTCGTGCTGTGCCAGGAACCCGATTCGGGCTACCGGGCGATCCTCGCGCTCCACTCCACCGTGCTCGGGCCGGCCACCGGGGGCACACGGATGTGGTCCTACTCATCGACCGCCGAGGCCCTCACCGACGCACTCCGCCTGTCGCGTGGCATGACCTACAAGAACGCCGCAGCGGGGCTCGCGCTCGGCGGCGGCAAGGCCGTCATCATCGCTCCGGATGAGCCCTTCGATCGCGAGGAGCTCTTCCGCGCGCATGGTCGCGCCGTCGAGCGCCTCGGCGGTCGCTTCATCACCGCCGAGGACGTCGGGACGTCGCCCGCCGACTTCGAGGTGGCCGCGCGCGAGACGCAGTGGGTCGCAGGCATCGATAGCCGTGGTGGCGATCCCTCGCCGTGGACGGCGCGCGGCGTGATGGCGGGGCTCCTCGCCACGGCGGAGCATCGCTGGGGCAGCGACGATCTCGACGGACGCACCGTGGCCCTGCAGGGCTGCGGCAACGTGGGCGCTGCATACGCCCGGCAGCTGGTCGCAGTGGGCGCCCGCGTCGTCCTCGCCGATCGCGACACCGGGCGCGCAGAGGGTCTCGCCGACGAGATCGGGGCGACGACCGTCGCGCCGGAGGCGATCTACGACGTCGAGGCCGACATCTTCGCCCCGTGCGCCCTCGGATCGATCCTGGACGACGAGACCATCCCCCGTCTGCGCGTCGACGTCATCGCGGGAGCCGCAAACAACCAACTCGCGACAGACCGGCACGCGGTTGCCCTGGCAGAGCGCGACATCCTCTACGCCCCGGACTTCGTCATCAACGCCGGCGGAGTGATCTCGGGCAGTGTCGCACTGCTCAACGAGACCGACGAGGCCATGGTTCGCCGCGTGGACGGCATCAGGGACACAATGGACGAGATCCTGGAGCATGCCGCACGCGATCGCATCACCACTCTGCGCGCTGCTGAGATGCGCGCAGAGCACGCACTGGAGAACGCACGGAAGGACAGATCATGACCCGCCACGACCGCACCTGGACGACTCAGCCCGTTGCCGCCGCACTCACGGCCCAGGTCCTCGACGACGCGCTCCAGCGCGTGCCCGCGGCCGCCGACCTCGCGGGACGACTTCGCGCTGACATCGGTGTCCGCCTCATCGACATCCTCGACTACATCTGGCTGCCTGACGGAGCAGACGTCAGCGACTTCCGCGCCGCGGGATGGGAGTCAAACCCCCAGGACCCCGCGGTGCTGCGCAATCCGACCGGACTCTTCCCCACGCTGCTCATCGGCGGCACCACGACGCGCATCGGCTTCAAGGTCGAGTACGTCCACGAGTTCATCGCGGCGCAGGGGATCACCGCTGCCCCCCAGGGGCTCATGCACGCCCCCTTCCGTCGCGTGCTCTTCGCCGCCGCCGACGGAGTTGCTTTCGAGGCTGTGGAGCGACGCGGATCGACCGGCTTCGCGCCCGAGGATCCCTCCGCCGAGACCCTGCGAGCAGCGCAACTGCACCTGCAGTACTTCCGCACCCGCCGACGCTCCTTCGACGACATTGGCGCAGGCTTCGACGCGACCGACGCCCTCGTCGAGCGCGCGGTTGCCGACCTCGGACCCAACTGGGCGTGCTGGCTCTGGCTGCGCGCCGAGCGCGAGTACTGGGAGTCGCGCAACCAGGCCGGTCGCATCCAGAAGGCTCGGCAGGACGTGCACGGCATCGGCTGGGCCAACCAGGACCACCACACCTACGACAGCTCACGCGAGTGGTTCCCCCGCTGCGTGAAGGTCCTCGAGACGCTGGGCTTCGAGTGCCGCGAGCTTTTCTACGCCGGAGATGCCGCTGGCTGGGGGTCGCAGATCCTCGAGCAGCCAGCGATCGGCAGCGTCATCTTCGCCGATATCGACCTCGCGCCCGATGAACTGGACATCGACTTCGCCCACATGCAGCTGCACCCACTCCCCTTCCTGCGTCGTGCTGGCCTGTGGTGCGGTCTGCACGGGGAGTCCATGTTCGAGGCGGGCATCAACCACCTCGAGTGCATGTACGACCACACGCTCATGGCCCGCAGCCTCGAGGCGGACGGCATCCGCTTCATGCAGCCGTTCTCGGACTTCCCGCACCTCTATCAGGCGCTCACCGAGGGCGAGTGGTGGGCGGTGGATCCGGCACGGGTGGATCGGCTCGAGAAGGCCGGCTACATCTCCGCTGAGCAGGCCGAGGACTTCCGCCTCAACGGCTCCATCGGCTCGCACCTGGAGAACCTCGAGCGCAATGACGGCTTCAAGGGCTTCAACCAACCCGGCATCGACGGAGTACTACGGGTCCTCGACCCGCGCAAGAATCTCGTGGGCAGCTAGCCGTCCGATGATCATCGACTCCGTCACGATCCACCGCGTCGCCCTACCCCTCGTGCGTCCCTTCCGCACGTCCTTCGGTATCGAGTACGACAAGGACGTCCTGCTCCTGGAGGTGACGAGTGATGTCGGTGTGGGCTGGGGCGAATGCGTCGCTGCACCCGCTCCCCTCTACAGCCACGAGTTCAACGACGCTGCGCTGTTGGCCCTGCATGACCACCTCATCCCCCGGGTCCTCGACCGTGACATCGACGCAGAGGATGTCCCCCGACTGCTCGGACCGGTTCGCGGCCACCCCATGGCCCGGGGAGCGCTGGAGCTCGCGATCCTCGATGCCCAGTTGCGCGCCTCCGGCCGCTCCTTCGCCTCCTACCTAGGTGCCGACCGCAGCGCGATCCCCTGCGGAGTCTCCGTTGGCATCCCCGCCGATGACTCACTGGAGACCCTCGTCGCCGACGTCGACGGCTACGTCGCAGAGGGCTACCGACGGATCAAACTCAAGATCGAGCCGGGCTGGGATCTCGAGCCCACGCGCGTCATCCGCGAGCGCTACCCGGAGATGCCGCTCCAGGTCGACGCCAACCAGGCCTACTCGCGCGCCGACATCGAGCACCTCGTCGCACTCGACGCGTTCGATCTGCTCCTCATCGAGCAGCCGATCCACGAGGAGGACTACCTCGGCCACAAGCTGCTCGCCGAGCGCATGGCCACGCCCATGTGCCTGGACGAGTCGATCCTGTCCGTCGACAACGCCGACTCCCTCATCGACTACGGGGCCTGCGAGGTCATCAACATCAAGGCCGGTCGCGTGGGCGGATACCTGGCCGCCCGCGACATCCACGATCTCGCCGTGAGTCGGGGCATCCCCGTCTGGTGCGGCGGCATGGTGGAGACCGGCATCGGGCGGGCCGCGAACGTCGCACTTGCCGCATTGCCCGGGTTCACGCTCCCGGGCGACACCAGCTCGTCGACCCGATTCTTCGCCACCGACATCACCGAGCCCCTGCTCATGGACGCCGACGGCATGATGGCGGTCCCCACCGGTCCGGGCCTGGGCGTGACGCCACTCCCGGAGCTCCTCGACGAGCTGACCATCGCCCGCTACGTGACGACGGCGAGCGGGTCAACGACATCTTTCGCCAGGAGCGGCGCGTGAGGCGCACCCTCGTGCCCCGCATGGAGCCCTACTCCACGTCGATCTTCGCGGAGATGTCGATGTTGGCGGTCGAGACGGGCGCGATCAACCTCGGGCAGGGCTTCCCGGACACCGACGGCCCCGACGAGATGAAGGAGATCGCCCGGGCGGCGATCTCCGAGGGGCGCGGCAATCAGTACCCCCCGGTGCATGGCCTCCCCGATCTGCGAGCAGCGATCGCTGAGCATCACGAGCGCTTCTACGGGATCGTCCTCGACTCCGCTACCGATGTCGTGGTCACCACCGGCGCCACCGAGGCGATCCAGTCCGTGATCCTCGCGCTGTGCGACCGGGGCGACGAGGTCGCCGTCTTCGAGCCCTGGTTCGACATCTACGCCGTAGGGATCGCACTCGCCCATGCCCGCCGCGTATCCGTGCCGATGCGGCCGCCCGCGTTCCGGCCCGATATCGACGCGCTGCGTGATGCCATCACCGAGCGCACCCGACTCCTCATCGTCAACTCACCCCACAACCCGACCGGAGTCGTCTTCACTCGCGAGGAGCTCCAGGCGATCGCCGACATCGCCATCGAGCGCGACCTCATCGTGCTGTCGGACGAGGTCTACGAGCACCTCTGGTACGACGGACATCCCCACATCCCCATCGCGACCCTGCCGGGCATGGCCGAGCGGACGATCACGCTCGGTAGCGCCGGCAAGTGCTTCTCCTTCACCGGATGGAAGGTGGGTTGGGCCACCGGCCCCACTGATCTCATCCGCGCTGTCCGCTCCGTGCGCCAGCACCTGTCCTTCGTCTCCGGCGGGCCCTTCCAGTACGCGATCGCGCACGGCCTGCGCATGCCCGACTCCTACTTCGATTCGTTCCGTCACGGCCTCCAGGCGCAGCGCGACCTCTTTACCGCGGGCGTGCGCGAGCTCGGCTTCACTGCGACCGAGTCAGAGGGCACGTACTTCCTCACGACCGACCTCGGTCCGCTCAGCGGCTACCCCGATGCACTCGCCGCCGCGCGGGATCTGCCCCGGCGAGCGGGAGTCGTCGCGATCCCGCAGCAGGAACTCTGCGATGACAAGACCGTCGGAGCCCAGGCCCTGCGTTGGGCCTACTGCAAGCGGCCCGAGGTGCTCAGCGAGGCATTGGAACGCCTATCTGCCGTCACGGCTGGCTCGCCCTCTCACGCGACCTAGGTGCACGGGCATGCAACTGTCGGGAAAGGATGTCGGGATCCAGTGACCTTGGCTGACGACAAGGACTGTCGCGGCCTAGACCGCGGCTTGGATTCAGAGTACTTCTTCCGCCTCTGCGAACACCGGGGCGAGGATCTCCTGCCATTCGGCGATTGATCCGCTCAGCGTGGCCCAGGTGATGGCCCTGTCGATCTCGTCGTACTGGTGAATGACCCAGTTGCGATTCGCGATGGCATCGGCCCATCGGATACCCGCAGGCGGCATGGCCTGCTGCCCTGCCAAACGCCTGGCAGCTTCCCCGATCTTCATCATGATCGAGTCACCGGCTTCCTGAAGCACGGGATCCTCAAGGTAGGCAGCTTCACCCTTACCGACGATGCGCTGCGCAATCTCGAGCCAGTCGCGGATATGGAGGTACTCCTTCGCGGTGCGACGATCCATTACAACCGGACCATGTCGCGCCGAATGTCATCATCGAGGCCCTTCTTCAATGCGCCGTATGTGATCACGTCGACATGCCGACCGAGGACCTCCGAGAGCAGACTCGAGAAAGCGACAAGGTCGCCGATCTGCGTTCCCCGAGGAGCGCGAACGACGAGGTCGATATCCGATTCCGGTCGGGCTTCCCCCCGAGCCACCGAGCCGAACACAGCCGGATCGCTAAAGCCCTGCTGAGCCGCGAGTTCCTTGATGATGGGCCGCGCAGCATCAAAGACGAGATCCGGCGTAACCTCGCGCACGCGCTCCGACGACTGCAGCAATTGGCTGATGGCCGGCTGGGACACTCCCAACTCCGCGGCGATGGCGCTCTGTGTTGCGCCGGTCGCGGCCATGGCGCGCACTGCCAAGGCCCGACGCAGGCGAGCGGCCGCCTCGTCCCGCCGCGCCTGCTCAGCGCATCCCGCGAGTCCCATAAGGTCATCTTATACCTCCTCATGGCCGAGGGAAGCCCAGGTCATCGCCAGATCCCGCGAATCCCGTAACTCAAGCCAGGGACCCAGCGGGCGCCTTGCGCGACCGGTCACTGACCAGGTGCGCGCAGTGGGCCCGAGCACCCCCGGCACACTGGGCGCATGTCGGAGGACGTGCGCGAGGTGCTGCTCGACAAGCAGCGCGACATCCAGACCCGAATGGTCGGCCTCACCGCTGCGCCCGATTCCACCGGCGGCATCTCCTTCGGCAAGCGGGTCGGTGATGGCACGAGCCTTGCCGTCGAGCGAATCACCCAGGTCGCCGCGCACGAGCAGTTGCTCCGCCAGACCGAGGAGGTCGAGCGGGCACTCGCGAAACTCGACGAGGGGACCTACGGCGCGTGCGACGCGTGCGGTGCCGTGATCCCCGAGGGGCGACTCGAGATCCACCCGTGGGCCGTGCGCTGCGTGCCGTGCGCCAGCGGCGAGACCTAGGGGATCGCGGATACAACTCCACAGAACGCCACGACTCACCGCCCCACAGGTCGGATTGAGGTATCGTCTGCAGCGCGAGGAGCAGTAGCTCCGAGAAGTGGGCCCGGCAGCCTTCCGGACGGTGGGCGAGCCGGGCTTCGCGCTTCTAGGGCACGTGAACAGCGGTCACCTCCACAGAAGTGAGGCGTGCCCCTCAGCCCTCCAACTCCGCGGCGAGACTCATCCACTCATCCTCGAGTTCAGCCTTGCGGATCTGGGTCTCCCGCAACTCTCGATTGAGGTCCGCTAACCGGGAGTGGTCAGTCGCAGCCTCGGCCATCTGCTCGTGCAGGCTCCGCTCGGTGTCATCGACCTTCGCGATGGCGCGCTCGATCTTGGTCATCTCCTTGGTGAGCGTCCGCTGATCCTGACGCTGCTGCTTAGCCGTCACCTTGGGCGGAGCATCAACGGCCGCGGGCTTCACCACCGCCTGCGAGCGCACGCGCTCGAGGTATTCCTCCACCCCGCCCGTGAGATGAGTGAATCGCCCGTCGCCGAGGAGCGCGTAGAAGTCATCGCACGCGCGCTCGAGAAAGTAGCGATCGTGGGAGATGACGATGAGGGTCCCTGCGAAGCCGTCCAGCAGGTCCTCCAGCGCCGTCAGCGTCTCGACGTCGAAGTCGTTGGTCGGCTCGTCGAGCACGAGCACGTTGGGCCCGCTCATGAGCAGCCGCGTGAGCTGCAGGCGCCGGCGCTCACCACCCGAGAGGTCGCCGACCGGCGTCCACTGGCCGTCGGCACCGAAGCCGAGTCGTTCGCAGAGCTGGCTCGCGGTCAGCTCGCGGTCCTTCCCAAGATCGACGCGGGCTGCGACGCGCTCGACGGCCTCGAGCACGCGCCATCTCGGGTCGAGCTCCTCGAGATGCTGAGAGAGATAGGCGGGCTTGACCGTCACCCCCGTGGTGATCGATCCGGCACCCGGCGGGATCTCGCCCAGCATCGTGCGGATGAGCGAGGTCTTGCCGGTGCCATTGGATCCGAGGAACCCCACGCGCTGCCCCGGGCCCACATCCCACGTGAGGTGTTCGACCAACTCACGCTCCCCCGCGACCACGGTCACGTCATGGAATTCGTAGACGGTCTTTCCGAGCCGCGCATTGGCGAAGGCGAGGAGTTGCACATCGTCGCGCGGCGCGGGCTCGCCCTTGATGAGCTCATTGGCAGCGTCGACGCGGAACTTCGGCTTGGTCGTGCGCGCGGGAGCACCGCGGCGCAGCCATGCGAGCTCCTTGCGCAGGAGGTTCTGACGCCGCGACTCCGACGCCGCCGCCTGGCGGGCCCGCTCGGCCTTGCTCAGGACGAACGCCGAGTAGCCGCCGTCGTACTCCTCGACACCCCCGTCGACGACCTCCCAGGTGCGTTCGCATAGAGCATCGAGGAACCATCGGTCGTGCGTGACGATGACGATCGAGAGCCGTGGCCGCGACGCAAGATGGTCAGCCAGCCACGCGACGACCTCGACGTCGAGATGGTTCGTCGGCTCATCGAGCAGCAGCAGGTCGAGGTCGGCGATGAGAGCACGGGCCAGCTGCACGCGGCGACGCTCACCACCTGACATCGTGCCCATCTGCCGGGCGAGGAGCGCCTCGTCGAAGCCGCCGAGCAGTCCGTCGAAGATCTCGCGAATCGCCGGATCGCTGGCCCACTGATGCGCGTCCTGCCCCGGCACGACGTACTCCGCCACCGTCGTCTGCGGATCGAAGGCTTCGGATTGAGATACGGCACCGACGTGCACGCCCGAGTTGACCGTGACGCGGCCTGAGTCAGGGGTCTCGAGGCCACCCATGACGTTGAGCAGCGTGCTCTTGCCTGCACCATTGCGCCCGACGACGGCGATGCGCTCGCCCTCGCCCACGCCGAGCGATACGTCGCTCAGGAGCGACCGCTCACCATAGGCCTTCGACACCCGATCGAAGTTGACGAGATTGCGCGCAGCCATGTTGTGCCCTAGACGCTCGGCTGATCGGTGTCGCTCGCGAGCGCAAGACGCATGCGAAAGACGCGGACGCCCCGCCACAGCCGCGCCGGCGGCGAGGCACCCGTCACCTCGAAGCCGTATCTCTCATAGAGCCGTTGCGCGCCGACATTCTTGTCATCCACGTCGAGAGTGACGCTCGTCGCGCCCGCATCGCGGGCTCGCGAGATGGCATCCTCGAGCAGCACCGCTCCCACTCCCTTGCCTCGCGCTTCAGGTGTCACTGCGACCGCGGTGATGTACCACTCGCCTGGACCGTGCTTGGCCATGAAGTTCAGGAAGGCCCGACCGGAGAGGCTCACGGCCCACAGGCGCAGCCGGGTCCATCCCCATGCCAGTCCGAGGGAGCCCTCCGGCATGGGAGTAGTGGCCGGGGCGCCGAGGAGGACCCCCACCATGGAGCCATCGATCTCGGCGATGCGCGCCCGCTCCACCGACCACGCGTGCCCGGGCTGCGCGACGACCGCTCGGAGCGTGGCCTCCCACCTCGAGCCGAGCTTGATGGAATACATCTGATCGGTGGCCGTTTCGAGATCCCAGGTGACCGCAGCCTCGTCAGCAGGGCCGCGCTGGGCGTCGCGCAGGATGACGTCAGTCATGTGCGCTCAGCCAGCCAGAGTGAGGATGGCGTCATCGCCGTCCATGGAGATGGAGAGGTCGACACCGTCCTCGATGCGCTGGTAGTCGGCTTCGCTCACCGTGACGATCGGCATCGCCGTGTCGTAGAGCTCGGCCGCCACGAGTGCGCCCGTCGCAATGATGCCGTCGGGCTCGGTAAGCACGATCCCTGCGGGCGCGATGCCCAGACGCAGCAGCTCGGCGAGCACGTAGGTGCCCGAGCTCGAACCCCTGCCGGAACGCATCACCAGGATGCGACCGGTGACGACGGCTCCGTGCTGGGGGTGGTGGACGTCGATGATGTCGCCCTCGGGGCCGATCCCACCCCAGAAGGACACGGGCTCGTCGAGCTTGAGCACCGCGGCGGATGCCTCCCCCGAGGTCACGCGCCAGCCCGTGATCGCGCTCATGTGAAGAGCTCCCGATTCCAAGTCACGAGACCGGTCGTGGCCGACTCGACACACTCGGAGAGTGTCGCGAGCACGACGTCGACGCCCATGTTGCCCGGGGCGTAGTGGGCCCACTTGCCGGAGTTAGTCATCACAGTGCGCGTGCCCGGGCGCAGGATCGACGTGACATAGGTGCAGGTGTCGAGCACGAAGGTGACACCCCACTCCTCGAGCGGCTGCACGAGACCCCGTCGCTCCGCTTCCGCGAAGACCGACCGACCGGTGGAGATATAGAAGGCGACGCCCTCCGCGAGCGGTGGCCCACCCACGATGGCGGCGTGCGCCTCGGCGATTTCGTCGACACTTGCATGCGGGGTGCCCAGGCTCACCGCGTCGAGCTTGTCCTCGCGCGCGGTCGACAGCTCCTGCCGCGCGGCGTTGAGACGCTGCGCGGTGATGTGATGGACCGGGGCATCCGCATTCGTGCCTAGTGCCGCCTCCAGTGTCGGTGCCTCCGGCGTACGCCCGACGACGTGGAAGAGCGCGACGCCGCCCGACGACGCTGCAGCTGCACCGACCGCCTTGAGCGCGTCCTCGGAGACATCGGGGGGCAGACCGACGAAGACAGGATTCGTCGTGCCGGCGATGGCACCGGCGAGATACCCCAGCACCGGGTAGGTGACGTCGAGGGCGAGCGTCTGCGGCGACAGGCTCGTGCAGTCGAGCACGACATCGCCCTGGCGCTCCGCATCCAGGTGAAGACCACCGCGAGGTGCCTTGCCCGTGATCGCGGCGGCGATGTCCACGAAGTCGCCGTAGCGATCGGTGCGCGCACCGAGCACGGAGTTGGCGAAGACGATGGCATTGGACTCCGCCCAGGCGATGTGGCGACCGACCTCAGGCCGGGAGTCCATCTGGTACGGCGCACAGGTCCAGGTCTGGCGGCAGCCGAGGTCGACGTAGGCCTGCATGAGGTCACGGCCACCCTGGGCGACCCAGCGCTCACGCTCGGTGTTCTGCAGGATCAGATGCGGGTGAATGAGGTCGACCGAGCCGACGTTGACGGTCGTCGGCACGCGAACCTGACCCCCGAGGGCCACGAGTTTCTGGGCGAAGTCCAGGCCCGCCTGGCCATAGAAGATGCACCCGTCGATGTGGACCGAGTCGATATCGACGAGTTCGGTGGCACCGCGGATGCGGCCCAACTCGGTAATGATCCGCATAGAGAGGGCAACGGCAGGGCCCTGCTCCCCCTCCAGCATTGCCTGCTCATGCTCGGTGAGCGTGAGGGACATCCCTGCAGGCTACCCAAGTCCTCGCGGGCGCCGCGCGCGGATGAGACCGACCGGGGTGGCTTCGCCGGCCCGCCGCGCCTTCACGCGACTGGCTTATCGGCCGGGGAGCGCCCACGCAGGAGGAAGGGCAGCGCGATCAGATAGACGACAACGGCGGCCACCAGGGCAGCACCGGCACTGATGCGCACGAGCACTGCGCCCACGAGGGCCGCGACGAAGAACACGCTGAGCGACGCGGCCCGATACTTCCAACGCTGGTTGGTCCC
>CAZLZC010000029.1:16271-18381 GCA_964563825.1 uncultured Actinomyces sp. | reverse complement strand
CCTGATCTAATCTGCGCCTATGCGCGCCGTCGTCTACGACTCCATCGGATCACCCTGGCGCCTTGCTGACGTTGCTGATCCCACACCGCCTTCTGATGGCGTCGTCCTCGCCGTCGAATCAGCCGGCCTGTGCCGCAGCGATTGGCACGCGTGGCATGGCCACGACAACGTCTCTGACTTTCCTCACGTCCCCGGCCACGAGTTCGCGGGCACCATCGCTGCCGTGGGCGCCAACGTCACGCGCTGGCGGGTCGGAGACCGAGTCGCCGTGCCTTTCGTGTGCGCTTGCGGACAGTGCCTCGTCTGCGAGTCGGGCAATCACCAGGTGTGCCCGCAGCAGTGGCAGCCCGGCTTCGACGGATGGGGCGGCTTCGCCGAGTACGTCGCACTGCCGGCAGCCGATGTCAATCTCGTGAAGTTGCCCCATGACATCTCTTTCGACATAGCCGCGTCCCTTGGCTGCCGTGTCGCGACGGCGTACCGGGCGGTCGCCACCATCGGGCGCTGTGCCGCAGGTGAAGAGGTCGCGGTGCACGGCGCTGGCGGGGTGGGTTTGGCCGCCGTCATGATCGGACGGGCGCTCGGAGCACGCGTCACCGTAGTCGATCCTTCCGCAGGCGCCCGTGACGCCGCCATCCAGATGGGTGCTGCCGTGGCGCTGGAACCTGGTCCGGATCTGCTCGACGCACTTCGCGACACCACCTCGGGTGGTCCGCACCTGTCCATCGACGCGATCGGTGACTCCCTCACCTGCCGGACATCGATCGAGAGTCTGCGTCCGCGCGGCCGCCATGTGCAGGTGGGCCTACTTCCCCAGGGCACCGCGACGGATCCCGTGCCCATGCATCGTGTTGTCTCCCGCGAGCTCGAGATCCTCGGAAGTCACGGCCTCGCAGCGCACGACTACCCGGAGTTGCTGGCACTCGTCTCCTCCGGCCGGCTTCGACCGGACTTGCTCGTCGGCCGTGTCATCAGCCTGGACGATGTGCCCGCCGCCTTCGCACTCATCGCCACCGCCGACCAGCCGCCGGGGATGACACTGATCCATCCCCACTAGCTCGGCCCTTGACTACACCGGCCAGTGCGCGAGCGTCTCCAGATACATCCCACGCACGCGCTCGACCTCATGGTCGATGTCGTCGCGCTGCCAGTTCCTGGTCGAGACCGGCGGCAGCACCGCGACATCAAGGGTTCCCGATGAAATGAGGACGCCATGCGAGGGCATGAGCTCACCCGCGTTGCGGATCACGACCGGCACGATAGGCACACCCGCCTGCATCGCGACGTGGAACGCGCCCTTCTTGAAGGTCCCGAGTCGCGGCGTCGCCGAGCGCGTGCCCTCCGGCGCCATGGCGAGCGACCTGCCCTCGCGCAGCGCCTCGACCGCGGGGGCGAGAGCCTTCTTGGCCTCCTCCGTGTTGGCGCGATCCACGAACGCGACGTCGGCAAGCCAGCCCAGTGGCGCAAACATCGGGTCGGTCTTCAACTCCTTCTTCGCCACGCCCGTGAAGTCCGTGCGCAGGAGCGACGCCATGACGATGACGTCGAGTTGGCTCTGGTGATTGAAGATGAAGACCGCCGGGCGCGCAGCCCAGAGATTCTCGGCACCCGTGACGTTCATCGTGATTCCCGCGGCCGCGAGCGCCAGCTCTGAGCCGACGGAGGCGGTGATCTCGACCGCCGTACGTCGATCCCGATTCACCAGGCCCAGCCCGATCCCCGCGACCAGTCCGGCAGCCACACCGCCGTACGCCGCCAGGGATCGCACGACGAGTTCAGGAGTGAGGTGCTGCGGACGTGACAGTCGCGCGGTGGACCACCCGCGCTCCTCGGCAGCAGCCGACAGGCCGTCCGAGGGATTGAGGGGGCGGGGATTGCCGACGGTAGCCAGGTACGCGAGGTCCTCGGCCCCATTGCCATAGGCAAACGACCGTGTCAGGTCGATACCCCGCTCGGCGGCGAAGTCACGGACAGCCTCAGCCTTGGCATCACCCCAGAGAATCGGCCCATCGACGAATCCCGTGAGGACGCCGTCGCGGCTCTCCATGCGCGTGCAGAGGATGTTGTCGATGCCGAGGTCACGGGCGGCTGCCTCGACCTGGAAGGTGAG
>CAZLZC010000029.1:15051-16171 GCA_964563825.1 uncultured Actinomyces sp. | reverse complement strand
GCTCCGATTTCGGGCCCCTCAGGGGAGAATTCGACCTCGCCGACGAGACCGTCGATGTCCGGCACGCTCAACGCCTCCGCATGATCCTCGAGATGGTTCGCCGACCATCGCCTTCGATCTGGGCCATGGCTGCACGCCGTACGACCCCGATTCGCTCCACTGCCGCTCGCAACTCATCACGGAATGCCTCCCGCTGGGTGCGCAGGTGCTCACCGCCGACCTCGAGGAGACCGCGATTCTCCGCCAACTTGAGTGCACCCTGCATCAAGTCGCGCGAAATCGACTCCGGGCTGTGCAGGCGGTGCATGAGCCAATCCTGCTTGGCAATGCCCAGACACTCTTGCACGAGGGCATCCCGATCGATGGGCAAGGAGGGATCGCGGTGGGCTAGGCGCGACGCAACGACGAGGTAGGCCTCAAGGAACGGTCCAATGATGCGGTGGGAGACATAGAGGTGCGTCTGATCCAGTGCCCTGAGGACTCCCTCATGGTCCAGTCCCTCGCCAGCCCATCCCGGCCTCGCCAGGTTGACCTCCGCACGGATGTCCTCCGCGAATTCCCGCTTGCGCGGAAAGAAGAACTCGAACTTGAGCAAGTCGCGAAGCTCGAGAGCGGCCGACCAAGTGGAGTCGACCACATCTCCACCTGACTCCGCGGCGGCGAGAAGTGCATTTTCGGCGATGGCCCTGTAGACAAACCAGTGCGCGAGCGTGTTCCTATAGAACGCCGCCTCGTGATACCGGTCAGGCGCCACGGCGAAGACCGGCTCCAGGCCACCGTCGTAGACCTCGACCACTCCCTCGTTCTGCAGAGTGCCCAGGGCCGTGCGCAGGCCATCGGGTCGGGCCAGGTCGATGTCGGACGTGAGTGGGAGGCCACGCTCTCGGACGTAGATCAGGAGCGGGTCGAGCACGTCGAGCAACTCTCCCAGGGTGAGGGCTCGGCCTTCGTTGTCGAGGAGAGCGAAGGTGATGAGGGCCGACGGGGTGATCGGTGTCGCGGCGTTGATCCTGTTGGCGATGTCGAATGCGACACGTGGGACGACAGTCACCGGATCATCGGACCCCGCACGCTCGCGTGCATCGGCAAGGCTCTCGAGCAGGGAGAGAGGCTCCCCGAA
>CAZLZC010000029.1:0-14951 GCA_964563825.1 uncultured Actinomyces sp. | reverse complement strand
CCGCACGCTCGCGTGCATCGGCAAGGCTCTCGAGCAGGGAGAGAGGCTCCCCGAAGCGCACGTGCACCTGACCACGCCGCGTCGACTGCGCTCGCGCGAAGCCGTAGAGCCACCTCAGGCTCTCAGGCGTCTTCTTGCCGCCCGTGTCCTCGAAGGAGATGGCCTCAACCTCATGCTGCTGGTCGTAGACGATAGAGACCGGGATGAAGTAGACATCTTCTTCCGGGGGAGCAAGAGGATCGGTGCAGTTCTCGACGAAGGCGTCGATGAGATAGCGCAATACACCCATCCGGGGCGGTCGGAGCTTGCCCGTGCGGGTACGGCCGCCTTCGAAGTACCACTCGAGGTTGGCATGCACCTTGAGGAGACAGCCAAGGTAGAGGCGCATCATCGCGGGATAGACCGGATCATCGCGCGTGCTGCGGCGAATGAAGATGAGGCCGGCGCGCTTAGCCAGCACCGATGCCGGCCACTTGGCGAGATTCATGCCGCCCAGCACGAAGTTGGGCGGGAAGCCGTAGTCGACCAAGACCCGCCGCAGCACGAGTGGGTCGAGATACGAGCGGTGGTTGGGCAGGAAGACGAGCGAGTGCTTCAGGCCGAGCGCGCGTACGTGCTGCAGGCGATCCGCCGAGGCGTCGATGGAGTAGGACCGCGAGAGCCAGGAGCCGAACCGATCCCATGCCTCGGTGCTGCGCGGCTCGATAGTCGCGACCATCTCCTCGAGGCAGCGGCGGGCATCGACCTCGACGTCCTTTTGGGTACGCCCCGTCTCAGCGGACAGGGCGACGACCCGCGCCGCGAACTCCGGCGAGGCGACGATGTCGTCCACGGTCAGTTGCATGGCCCTCCCGATCAGCCGCCCCAGCCTAGGCGTCCCCGCTCAGCGCTAGGAGGCCGGCGACTCTACGACCTCGCTGACCCCGGGCACACCGTCCGCGACGACGACCGTGCTGTGCGCACGCGGCTTTCCTTCAGCCGTGCTCGGCAGTTGAAGGGCCTTGCAGATGCGATACGTGGCCCGATCAGCATCGGGGGTGACCTCATGCAAGACGTAGCCGTTGTTCATGAGCTCGCCGTAGGCCGCCCACGGCGTATTCGCGAGTGTCGGAGGACCTGCGAGCGCCACAATGCCGCCCTCGCCGAAGAACGTCGGGGATGAGATCGCCCCAGCGGCAATCTCTGCAGCGACGGCCGGCTTGTCCCAGGTCTTCGTTGCCGCGATGCACTCGGCCATCGACCCGAAGTCCTGGGGATCGGGCCACTCTGCCAGGACGTCGAACGAGAGATTGCAGTGGAAGTCGCCCGTGAGGATGACGGGATTGCGCACCTGGTTCGACGTGATGGCCGAGGTCAGGCGCTGGCGCGGCACCCAGTAGCCGTCCCAGGAGTCGTAGTTGTAGAGGCCATCCGCGGGCAGGCCCAGTCCGACCGAGCCATTGATGTCGGAGACGACCGTCTGCTGAGCCATGAAGGTCCACTTGGCGGTGGAGTCTGCGAGACGCTCGTTGACCCACGCCTCCTGGTTCGATCCAAGCATCGTTGCGTTTGGATTCACCATCCCCTTGACCCACTTGCCGAAGTCGCTGGGGGTGTTGTCACCCGGCTGATCGGACCGGTACTGGCGGCCGTCGAGCATGAGGAACGTGGCGAGCGTGCCCCACGTGATCTCCCTGTAGATCTTCATCCGTCGCGGCATCGGCTCCGGCTGGGGGATGCGGATGGCGTGGTTCTCCCAAAATGCCTGAAAACCTGCTGCGCGACGCTTGCGGAACTTGACCAGGTCCTTCTGGCCGTCGCCACCGCTCTTGGAGGCGGTGAAGTTGTTGTCGACCTCGTGGTCGTCCCAGATGACCGAATAGGGCGCTGCGGCGTGAAGCGCCTGAAGCTCGGGCGATGAGCGGTAGAGGCCGTACTGCCGACGGTACTGCCAGATCGTGTAGGTCTCCTTGTCCCACGGAATCGGCCTCGTGGGCTTGCCATTCTGCGACTCCCGCAGATATCCCTTGTTGCCGTACTCGTAGATGTAGTCACCCAAAGCCAGCCAGTAATCGGGCTCCTGGGCGGCCAGGTCGGCGTAGAGCTGGTAGTAGCCCGACTGCCAGTTCGCGCATGATGTCTGGCCCACGACCAGGCGTGACATCGATGCACCGAGCTCCGGAGTCGTCCGTGTGCGGCCCACAGGAGAGAGCTCGGAGCCATGCTTGAAGCGGTAGTAGTACCAGGTGTCGGGCGTGAGTCCCTTGACGTCGATGTGGACGCTGTGACCGTAGGTCTCCGTCGCCTCGTAGGTGCCGGACTGCCTGCCCTGGGTGAAGGCTTCGTCCGTGGCAATCTCCCACTCCACCGTGGCCGACGCCTTGCCCATGCCGCCATCGAGTTCCAGGGGCTGGGGAGCCAGGCGTGTCCACAGGATGACCGAATCGGGCAGGGGGTCTCCCGATGCGATCCCCATCTTGAACACCGAACCCGATGCCCGCACGGTGCGTCCGGCGAGCGCAGGCGTCACGGGGACGAGCACGGCGCCGGTGGCTACGGCTCCGAGGGCGAGGAAGGATCGGCGGCCGAGGCCGCCCGGCGAGGTTTCTTCGGTCATGGACGGCAGACTAGGGATCCGGACCCCGCCACGCGCGCCCATTGAGCGAAGAGCCGCCGAAGAGAGAGCGAACGCCACCCCATGGACACCCTCCTGCCCACGACCAAGCACCGTCGTGGCCGGCGCACCCCACGGCAGGAACGGGCCCTTGCCCAGCCGGGGGGTGAGTACGTCACCCTCGCCGACCTGCCGAGCGAGAGCGCCCTGCGAGGCACGGATCCGCTGGTCCTGGACATCGGGTTCGGGTCGGGGGAGGCGGTCGTCGCCCTGGCGGAGGCGGATCCCGCGACGACGATCCTCGCCGTGGACACGCACACTCCCGGAATCGGCGACCTCCTGGCCTCCATCTCCGAGCGAGGGCTGAGCAACATTCGAGTGGTGGAAGCCGACGTACGCGTCGTCATTGACGCCATCCCCGTCGGGCGCCTCAGCGGCGTGCGCACCTTCTTCCCCGACCCCTGGCCCAAGAAGCGGCATCATCGTCGGAGGCTCGTCACGCAGACATTCGCCGACGCGCTTGCGGAGAAGGTGGCGACCGGTGGCTTCTGGCACCTGGCCACGGACTGGCCCGACTATGCAATCGCAATTTCCGAAGCCGTGGAGATGTGTCCGCGGTGGAAGGGCGACGTTATCGAGCGCCCGGAGTGGCGCCCCCTCACTCGCTATGAACGACGTGGACTGGCTGCGGGGCGCGAGCCCATCGACCTGTGGTTCGAGCGGGTGGATGCATGAACGTCGGAGATCGCATCGCGCTCGACGTCACATCGATGGCCCACGGGGGTGAAGCCGTGGCACGCCACGAGGGGCGGGTCGTCTTCGTGCGTGATGCCATACCTGGCGAGGGCGTCATTGCTGAGCTCACCTCTGTGCCGGCGCATGGCCGATTCATGCGGGCGCGGGCGATAGAGATCGTCGCCGCCTCACCGGATCGAGTGACGCCCCCGTGCGCCTACGCAGGCTCCTGCGGCGGCTGCGACTGGCAGCACATCGCGCTCGCTTCTCAGCGGCGCTTCAAGGCTGCTGTCGTGGCAGAGCAGCTCACCCGCATCGGCGGAGAGCCTCCCGATCGCTGGTCGCACCTTGAGGTGGAGCCGGTGGAGGGCGATGTCGACGGTCTTCAGTGGCGCACACGGATGAGATACGCCGTCGACCGTGAAGGCCGCGCGGGGCTTCGCGCCCACCACGCACACGACATCATCCCGATCAGGGAGTGCCTCATCGCGTCGCCGGCCATCGGAGGAGACGACGTACTCGATCGCACGTGGCCAGAGGCTGAGGAGATCCTCGCCGTGCAGCCGGACGGGGCACCGGTGCTGCTGCCCAATCCTGCTGCCGGCCGCGCCAAGGTCTCGCAGCACGCGGCAGGGCGCGAGTGGACCTTCGATGCCACCGCCTTCTGGCAGGTGCACCCCGGCGCCCCTGATGCATTGGTCGACGCCGTGCGCGCGATGTTGCGACCAAAGCCGGGCGATCACCTCGTCGACCTCTACGCCGGAGTCGGGCTCTTCGCCGGAGCCTACGTCGACGTCCTCGGCCCGGGTGGACGCATCGATGCCGTCGAGGCCGACGAGACCGCCGTCAAGGGAGCCAGGAGATCCCTCCACGATGCCCCGACGATCCACATCCATCACGACCGCGTCGACCGATGGCTGCGACATGGCTCCCTGCGGCACTGCGACCTCGTGGTCCTCGACCCTCCCCGCACCGGAGCGGGCCGAGAGGTGATGGAGCGCATTTCGTCCTTGCGCCCCCGCGCCATCGCATATGTGGCGTGCGACCCGGCAGCACTCGCACGCGACATCGCGACGGCGCGGCAGTCAGGATGGGCGATGACGGACCTGCGCGCCTTCGACCTCTTCCCCATGACGCACCATGTGGAGTGCATCGCCCTGCTCGAGCGACGGGATAGCCTCGAGACATGAGCGCTGACGAGAGCCTGCGCCGCCAGTTGCGTTTCGCCTTCTTCCTCCAGGTCGCAGGAGCGGCGCTCTTCGGCGCCGCTTTCGTCACGCGCGCACTAGCCCTGGGCTTCGACCCGGTGACCGCCCTGCTCGGGCTCGTGGCCCTGCTGATCGTCGGCGCGGCCGTCTTCACACGACGGAAGATGCGAGACCTGTCGTCCTAGTGTCCATGGGCATGTCCAACACAACCCGACATCCCCTACGCGACCGCTCTATGCGCCAGGCGCCACCCGCAGCGGCGGCGGTGTCGTCGAGGAGTCGCGTGCCGAGGCCCGGCGTGATGGGCTCCTTCATGCCTGAGCCATCGTCTTCGCAGATGAGCCGGCAGCGGTCCTTTTCCACCACGACTGACACCACCAGGGTTGAGGCTCCCCCGTGCCTACGTGCGTTGACAGCGACCTCGCCGACCGCCCTGGCGATCAGTCCGAACGTGCTCTGATCGAAGGGCAGGTCGTCCATCTGGATGACGGTGAGTCCGATAGGCGGATCGGGCACGAGGACTCGATTCGCGGGTGCATCTCCCATGCGCTCGAGAAGCCACGGGATCTCCACCGATGACATCTCGATGACCTGTGCCCATGCCTCATCGCGCTGTCCGAGGCGCAGCATGACGACGGCCGCAGCGAGCCGCCCCTGCACCGTACGGTGCAGGGCTTCTGCGACATCTCGGTCGAGCTGGCGGGATTCGGCAAGGATCTCGATCCGGCGTTGATCCTCGTGCTGGAGGGCCTCCTCAGCTTTCCGAAGGCGTCGCTGGGACTCAACAACGAGCCCATACGTCAGCGTCACGAGAAGGCCGGGAATCGCATACCGATAAGAGAGGCGGAAAAAGGTGAGCACCCACTCTGCAGGCCCCGATGGAAACACCGCGAAGGCCGAGCCGACGGCCGCAAGAGCGAATGCCGCCGCCGCCGCCATGGCGATCCACTCACCGACGACACGCCACGCCCCGGCAATGGACTGCCGAGGCGGAGGCAAGCGATCAAGCAACACGGCCATGACGATGGGCGCGATGGCGCACATGATCGCCGGGACGAGCGTCTCGACAGAGAGTGCCCAGCGGTAGACCACGAACTGGAACGGAGCCGCCGCAAGGCTGAGCATCGCGACGAGGGGAAGCCTGTTGGGCAGTGGCACGGTCAGCAGATCCCTCAGGCGGTATCTCACTCGCTCCGCGCTAGGCGGCCCATTCCGGCTGCCAGCTGGTGGAACCTGCACCACCTGCCCGCGGAGCGGTGCGGCGATGAGACCTGGACCGAGCGCACGGAGCCCTGCCGCCGCCTGGACGGCATCGATCGCCGTAGACGCCGCCGGGTGCAGGGACACTTCGAGGTCTCGCCCGCGGACGACCAAGGCGGCGCGCGAGGGGCCTCCAGCCGGCAGCCCACTTCGGATCCAACGGTAGAGCTGAAGGCGTACCTCATCGTCAAGCAGCACGCCATCGGCATCCATTCGCGCCACGGTCGGTGTGGCATCGACTGAGATCTCAGTATTGAGCGATCGCATGGCCGGGATGAGGCCGAGGCGCACGCTCACCGGATGGAGCACGTGAGCCATTGGCCGAAGGCGCGATCCGATGAAGTCGTCGATTGCGTCGGCAAGCGCATCGTTGTCCAGATCCGAGCCCTCGCGGACGATGCGCCGAAGCGGGCGGGCCACCTGCGAAGCGAACATGCGAAGCGAATCGCCACGCAGATCCTGCTCAGCGGCCTCAATCAACTCGTTAGTCCGTCGCGCGAGGAAGAGTTGGTCTCGCGTGATGGCGTCAACGGCACGTGTCGTGGCCACTCCATCCTTCACCTGCTGGACCACGACCGCCAAGATGAGGATGTTGACCGGTCGGGAGACCATGTAGACCACTATGAGCATCACAGGTGGCCCTGTCGGGCCTCGGTCCACGAGTATCAGCACCATGATCAGTCCGCTCAGGATCGCGACGATCACGTAGAGAGCGATAGCGACCGGCACGCCGCGCCAGCGTGCCGATCGTGAGCGGCTGATCAACCGGCGTGCGACGTAGAAGCACGCGGCAGCGCAGAGCAAGCCAGCGGCCACGGCGAGCATCACATCGAAATGACCCAGAACGCCGAGCCGCTCGGAGGGATTGGTGCGTCTGGTGAGCAGGGCGCCGGCGACTTCCCCCGGAGCGTGGAGGACGAACGGCCAGATACTCAGGGAGAGCCGCTCCATCCGCAGGCTGGTCACGGCTCTCCGTCTGCTGATCTCACCAAACTGACAGTGTGCTTGAGATAGACCAGGACACAGGCGACGCGGGCGTTGTATCCGTCGACATCCTTGGGAATCGCGAGAGCGGAGATGATGTCGGAGATGACGGACTCGACTGTGCGCACCGACAGCACCAGGTCCTCAGCTATTCGCTTGTTGGACCAGCCGTTGGCCATGCGCGAAAGCACGTCGACCTGGCGTGGAGTGAGTGGTGAAAGCGGCCCTGTCTGCTCGGGTACGAGCTTGCGGGTCAGGGCCGCGTCGATGACCATGCCGCCGGCCGCAGACTCCCTGATCGCCAAGGCAAGTTGGTCGAGATCGGCGACCGACGTCTTGAGGAGGTAGGACCAACCGCCCCGCACATCCTCAGGAAGCCCCGCCAGCAGCCCGGGCATCGCCAGGTTGGTCAGCAGCACCAAACCCATCCGACGATTGCGGCGACGCAGATGCACCCCCAGCTGAGTGCCATCCGCACCGGGCCCGAGGTCGATGTCGACCAAGAGCACGTCGATGTCGTCCGCGCGCAGGGTGCCGGTGAGCTCCTCTGCCGATCCGAAAGACCCCACGACGCTCATGTCGGGCAGACGCGAGATGAGGCCCGTGACCAGCAACTCGCGATAGAGCGGCTCGTCCTCGACCACGGCGACGCGCAGTTCGGTGCCCATAACTGCAGTATGGACCGAAGAGCGCGGCCGGCGGTGCGACATGTCAGCGGCACCGTGCTAGCCCGGTACCGGATATCTCGGCGCACTAGGCTCCGCGCTGGAGGTTGCGCATGGGAATCCCGCAGCAGGGTCAGTCGCCCGTGGACATAGCTGGAGCTTTAGCGGATATCCGCAGGCAGGACCCGCCCATCCACGGCGGTCGCGTGCTCGCCTACGTCTATGACGCGGGTGTCGCGGAGTCCATGTCGGCGGGCTTGGCGGCACTCGGTGCTTTCGCTGAGGTCAATGCGCTGGATCCCACCACCTTCCCGAGCGTCGCCCGCATTGAGAACGACCTCGTGGGGTGGGGGCTCGATCTCATGCAAGCACCCGCTGGGGCCGCGGGTGTCCTCACCAGCGGCGGCACCGAGTCGTGCATCCTCGCTGTCCTCGCCGCGCGAGAGCGTTGGCGTCGAGCGGGAGGCGTGGGTACGCCGGTCATCCTGCTGGCTGACACCGCACATCCCGCGTTCCACAAGGCAGCCCACCTGCTCGGTGTTGACGTCCGGACGGTGCCCGTCGACCGGAGCACCTTCAGGCTCACTGACGACGCAGTAGCCGAGGCGCTCGAGGCGTCAGGTGATCGCGCCGCGCTTGTGGTCGCTTCGGCTCCTTCATATGCGCACGGTGTCGTGGATGACGTCACAGGCATTGCCGCCACGTGCGCGACGCGGGGAATCCCCTGCCATGTCGACGCCTGCATCGGCGGCTTCACCCTTGCCTACGCCCGGCTGGGCGGTGAGACCGTGCTTCCCTGCGACTTCGCAGTCGATGGAGTCACCTCTATCGGGATGGACCTGCACAAGTACGGCTTCTCGCCCAAGGGAGCCTCGCTTCTGCTTTTCCGCGACACCGACCTGCGGTCGGGCACGTACTACGCCTTCTCCGAGTGGCCCGGCTATCCGGTCGTCAACACGACATTGCAGAGCACCAAGTCCGCCGGACCGATGGCCGCCGCGTGGGCAGTGGCCCATGCGCTCGGCCACCAAGGATTCATCGACGCCGTACGCCGTGCGCGTGAGGCCACGCGTCGCATCGCTCTGACAGTGGAGTCGATTCCGGGTATTCAGGTCGTCGCTTCGCCGGACTCGACGCTTATCGCTATCGCTGGTGAGGGCGACGACTCGATCGATCCCTTCCGCTTGGCAGACGCCATGCGTCGACGCGGGTGGATTCTGCAGCCGCAGCCGAGCCTGAGCGATCTGCCTCGCACGCTGCACCTGACTGTGCAGCCGGTGTCGCTCGACAGCATCGACACCTTCGAGACCGATCTGCGCGCCGCATGCGACGAAGTCCGCGGGCTGCCGTGGATCGACGCCTCGAGCGATCTCGAAGCAGCCTTCGCAGCTCTCCCCGACCTCACCTCCGGTGGCCCCCTTCCTGAGGAGATGGCGGGGGTGCACGCGCTTATCGACGCCCTACCGCCCGAGATCCGCGATCCCGCTCTGAGCGCGATCTTCGCGGGGCTCTTCACTGCACGCCGCGACTGACCGCGGCCACCCTCGGGCCGGGTCCGAACGGCCGAGTCCTATGCTTTCCTTCGCCCGTGAGGGCACGCCGCCTTAGCTCAGGGGTAGAGCAACGCACTCGTAATGCGTAGGTCCGGGGTTCAAATCCCCGAGGCGGCTCCATGCGAAAGCCTCAGCAAGCGCTGGGCTTTTCGAAGGGAACCAAGCGGCGCTAGAAGCTGCCGGAGCCTATGGCAAGTCCAAGGGTAGGCAGAAGCGCTAGAGCCAGGCCGGCAGTGCGGGGCCGAGCGTGCCTCGCCCCGATAGGTAGGCCGCGATCTGTGAGGGCGTGCCGGCAACCACGACGGCTTCGTCCTCACTCCCGATCACCCAGCGATGTCCCGGCGCCTCAAGTACGACTGCGGGGTGCCCATCCATCGTCGATCGGCGCTGCACGATGTCGTCGGTGAGAGCGATGACGAAGTCTTCAGGCATCCTGTCGAAGCCCACATCGCCGTCAAGGTCGACGGCATGGATCATCACCTCACGTGCGCGCAGCCACGGAAGCTCCGAGGCCGGAAGCGTCCGACCCTGGATCGTACGCACCTCGGCCGTCCAGCCGGCGTCAGATAGGCCCTCGAACGCATGGGCAAGATCAGCGCTCGACTGCTCGAACTGGTCTCGCTGCTCAGGAGCCGGAAGGGCTGCACCGGCTTCAATGTCGGCAATTCGCTGCTCCGCAGAGGAGTACATCGGTGTCTCAACGCCGGTCCGCGCCCACGTGACAAGGTTGATGAGCCCACGAGCATTGCCCGTCACGTGCGCGACAACATGAGCCCGAGTCCATCCAGGCAACGCACTCGGCTCGATCAGGGAAGTGTCGTCCGCGTTCCTCAGAGCCTCACTGAACATGTCGGTTCCGAGTGCGACCCAGCCAAGTGAGTCTGCGAGCGACCGCGCCATCACACGGCCTCGGCGACAGCCCGGTTGCGCGCGATCCCGAGACCGGAGATGTCGGTCGTGAGGACATCACCTGGGGCGAGGTAGCGCGGCGGCTTGCGCGCGTGGCCGACGCCACCAGGCGTGCCAGAGGCGATCACATCTCCCGGTCGCAGGGTGAGGATCGTCGAGATGTACTCAACCAGCGCCACCGGGTCAAACACCAGGTCGCCAGTGTTCGCCGACTGGACCATCTCGTCATTCACGAGGCAACTGAGGTCGAGGGCCGGGCGAACGCCCCCGGGGAGCTCATCAGGCGTGACGAGGTAGGGGCCGAGGGGCGTGGTCCCCTCCCAGGTCTTGCCCTGATCCCACATCATCGTGCGGTACTGCCAGTCGCGCATCGTCACATCGTTGAGGACGGCGAAGCCGGCGATCGCCGCCTCGGCTGAACTCCCCCGGGCACGGCGAACAGTCGCGCCGATGACGACCGCGAGCTCGGCCTCCCAGTCGACCGAATCGGACTCCGGTGCCAGCTGGATGTCGTCAGATGCTCCGATCAAGGCCTCGGGGTACTTCGTGAACAGGGTCGGGTATTCCGGGATCTCGCGGCCCATCTCGAGGATGTGATGGCGGTAGTTCAGTCCGACGCACACGATCTTGCCCGGATTGAGAACGAGGGGCGCGAAATCAGCTCCCGCAGCATCATGCGCGGTTCCTGAAGCTGATTCCGCTCGCTGCTGCCAGTCCGGCATGGCAAGCAGCGCGCCCACGTCGGGGCAGCCAATCTCAATCAGCCTGTCGCCATCGACCCGCACGGCCTGGGTGCCGGAGGCGGTACGCAGAGTTGCGAGCTTCATGTCAGCCCTTCTGGGAGCGGGAGAGGTTGAGTGCATCGAAAATCGGGGTGTCGGAGAACCGGAAGAGGTCGAGGGCGCCGGAGTCCGAATCGCTCGCACTGGCCTCCGACACCGCGGACCAGTTGGTCCAGGACGGCACGACGAACATGTCGCCACGTGACACCGACCAGGTCTGATCCCCCACCGTCACCCGGCCACCACCGTCGAACACCTGGACCACGCTGGAGCCAACCTCGCGCACGGGCGCGGTCTCGCTGCCCTTGGCGATGCGATGCATCTCTGCGCGGATCGTAGGCAGAACATCGCCACCAGTCGCCGGGTTCGTGAAGCGCACAACTGCATGGCCCGGCTCAACGACGCCCGGGTATCCCTCACGTTCAAGTTCCAATTGATCGCGAAGCGCGGCGTCGGTGTGCACCCAGCGATAGGCGAGCAGCGGCGATCCGGTCCCCGTCTGAACGCCGATCGGAGTGAGTCCCGGATGACCCCAGAGCCGCTCCGCGCGCGAGCGCTCGGGCGTGACTCGTTCGGCGTCGGAGATCTCCGGGCGCCCGAACTCAAAGAACTGAGACTCAGTGAGGTACTGGAAGGGGATGTCCAGACCGTCTATCCAGGCCATCGGTCTGGACGTAGCGTTGTGGTGCGCATGCCAATTCCAGCCGGCCTGAGGCAGGAAGTCACCGCGCCGCATCGGCACGGGATCGCGCTCGACGACGGTCCAGACACCGTCGCCCTCGACGACGAAGCGGAATGCATGCTGCGTGTGCCGGTGCTCGGGTGCATCCTCACCCGGCATGAGGTACTGGATAGCGGCCCACAGGGTGGGCGTAGCGAAGGGACGCCCACCCAGAGCCGGGTTGGCCAGAGCGATCGCTCGACGCTCGCCGCCGCGGCCAACCGGGACAAGCGCCCCAGCCTGATCGGCGAGGGCGACGAGGTTGCTCCAGCGCCATACATGCGGACGTGCCGCGCTACGCGGCTGGGCGGGCATGAGCCCACCGATCTCCGTCCAGAGCGGTATGAGGTACTCGGCCTCGAATCCGGCGTACAGGCGGGCGAGGGCATCGGAAGGCGCTGGCTGCTCCGGGGAGTCCACCATCGGGATCGGGAAGGTCTGGGCCATGGTCACGGGTCCTCCGTTCCGGGCGTGCGGGTCTTGCGACCAGCCCCCTCACCCTGCCAGACTTTCCATCTAACAGAACAGGAGTTTCTGTTGTGAAGAATCCTCCGGCCTACGCCATCACGAGCGTGGACAACGCCTTGCGCCTGGTGACCGTCCTCCAACTCGAGGGCACACTCACCGTGACCGAGGCAGCCGAACGCCTGGGTGTCGCCCGCTCCACGGCGCATCGCCTGCTGGGCATGCTTTGCTACCGCGACTTCGCCACCCAGGGCGCCGATCGCGCTTACCACGCCGGACCGGTACTGGCTCCCTCGCGCCACGACACCGAATCCTCTGCGAGGCTGCGTGCACTTTCCCTACCTCATCTTGCCGCGCTCACCGAAGCTGTCGGGGAGACGTCAAACGTCACCGTCCTTTCCGGCCCGCTCATCCGGTTCCTTGCCTCCGTCGAGTGCGGGCACGCGCTGCGCGTCGGTTCCCGCGAAGGAATGGCCTTTCCCGCGCACCTGACGTCAGCCGGGCTCGTCATGCTGGCCGAACTCTCCCGCGAGGATCTCGACGCGTACTACCAGCAAGCAACGGACTCAGACGCTGCCAAGGACCTCCCGCAGCGCGCCGCCCTGCGCCAGCAACTGTCGGCAGTGCGATCCAGCGGCTTCGCTATCAACAACGGGAGGACGGAGGACGGCATCGTCGCCATCGGCATGGCGGTGGTCGATCCGCATGGCGGCCTCGCAGGTATCTCTCTCGCGCTGCCGTCTGTGCGATTCTCACGCGAGGCGGTGCCGGAATTCGTGCGGGAGATGCACCGCTGCAAATCCGCGATCGAGCACGGGCTCCAGGAGGCCTGAGGATTTCCGTGACGTCCTTGGCCGAGTTCGACTACGCGCTTTGCCTCAATTCGGCCCGCGGCGTGTCTACGCGGGTATCGATGACGGGTTGAGAATGGTCTTCAAGGATGACTGCGGACCTGCGGCCAGGGTGGTGAAGACCTCGGGGGCCGCCTCGAGCGGGACGACGTCGATCTTCACCTGGGGCGGCAGTCCCGGATCGGAAAGATAAGCGCGGGCGTCGTCGAAGTCCTCCGACGTGTAGGCGAACGCGCCCCGCAGAACCACCTCGCGCACGATTGACGCCATGAAGCCGAACTCGCTGATGGGCTGTGCCAGTCCCACGAGTGCCACGGTGCCACCTCGGCGGACGCGCTCGACCGCAGTGCGCCGCGTCGACTCCAGCCCGACGCCCTCGATGACCGCGTCGAAGCTCCTGCCGTCGAGTTCCTCCGCATCCGCCACGGCGGTTGCTCCGAGTGCGGCCGCGAGAGACCGCCTGCCAGGATCAGGCTCGATCACAGTGAGCGAAGGAAGGCCAGAGGCCTTGGCGGCCAGCAGGGCGAAGATCCCGATGGAGCCCGCCCCGATCAGGAGCAGGTCCTCCGGCTGCCCGTCGTTCGTGGCAACCCGAACATCATGGAAAGCATGGGCGAGCGGCTCGACCAGGCAACTCAATGCCTGCGGGACTCCGACCGGCGAGGGCAGCAGATTGGATGCCCGGACAGCCACGAACTCTGCGAACCCGCCGTGGCGATGGACGCCAACCAAGTGCACGTCGTCGCACTGCTGTGGTCTACCGGTGGTACATGCTCGGCAGTGACCGCACGTCTCGAGTGGATTCACGCACACGGTAGCGCCGAGGAGATTGTCGTGAGCCGCGGAAGCAACTTCCACGACGGTGCCGGAGATTTCGTGGCCCATGATTTGGCCGGGGAAGCGATTGCCCATCTTGCCCGTGAATCCCGCCAGGTCGGAGCCGCAGATCGACGCCGCATCCACCTTGATGAGCACGTCTTCGGGGCGCAGCTCGGGCAGCGGGACGTCGGCCATCGCCATGGAGCTGGGGCCCTGCCAGATGACAGCCCGCATGGATTCGCTCATTCGGCAGCTCCTGGGGATGCGATAGCGCTGAGGATGGACGGAGTATCACGGATCAAGGTCTGCGTGTACTCATGGCGCGGATGCTGGAGGGTGTCGGCAGCGGACCCCTCCTCAACCACGTGTCCCGCACGGAGGACGATCACCCGATCGGCGATCGTGCGCACCAGAGCGAGATTGTGGGTGACGAAGAGCAGCGCAAGTCCCTGATCGCGCTGAAGCCCCTCCAGCAAATCGATGATCGCGGCTTGCACCGAGACATCGAGTGCCGATGTGATCTCATCGCAGATGAGGACTTCCGGATTGCAGACGAGGGCGCGGGCGATACCGACCCGCTGCCGTTCGCCACCGGACAGTTGATCAGGGAACCGCGGGCCAAACGACGGGTCCAGGTCCACTCGGCGGAGTGCATCGAAAACTCGCGCGCGCCGCTCGGCGGCGGAGGACTTCGGCGCGCCCCGGAGTGGCGCCTCGATGGATTCGAACACCGTCCGCCTCGGATTGAGAGATGACCGGGGGCTCTGGAAGACGTACTGAAGGGCATGCCGCTGCTGCAGTGTTCGCCCATGGAGGCTCAGTGAGAGTTCCTTGCCATTGAGGCGCAGCCGCCCGGTCACCTGGGCGGACAGGCCGATGAGCGACCGGGAGAGCGTCGTCTTCCCGGATCCGCTCTCACCCACCAGCGCGAGGCACTCACCGCGGTTGATGCTGAGGGAGATGCTGTGCACCACCTCGCGGCCGTGGTAACTGGCCCTGATCTCCTCGGCTTCGAGTATCGGCGACCCGGTCGGCAGGGCCGGCTCAGGGCGCACGGTGAGTGGGCTGCGCTCGGCAGTGACGTCGGTCGCGAACCAGCATGCGGCCTCGTGCCCCGGCCCCACGTGAACGTGCGGGGGAAGATCTTCCCGGCAGCGGTTCGCTACCTCAGGGCATCGGTCAGCGAACGCGCAACCGGGCGGCCGACTGCCGACGCGTGGAGCCATTCCGGGAATCGGCTGCAGTTCCAGTCGCGTCCGAACGTCGGGTGTTGTCGCCATGAGGGCGCGCGAGTAAGGATGCGCCGACCGGTGGAACACGCTCTGCACGGGCCCCTGTTCCACGATGCGACCCGCGTACATGACGATCATGCGGTCGGCGAGATCCTCGACGACAGCGAGGTCATG
>CAZLZC010000028.1:0-18476 GCA_964563825.1 uncultured Actinomyces sp. | reverse complement strand
AGGGCGAAGGAGAAGGTGCCGCGGCTCACGAAGACGTTGATGAACTGAGCCGGGATCGTCGCGATGATGGAGGTGAAGATCAGCAGCGACATTCCGTTGCCGACGCCGCGCTCGGTGATGAGCTCGCCGAGCCACATGATCACGGCAGTGCCAGCCGTCATGACGATGACCATGACGATGATGAGCAGGGCATTTTGATTGGGGATCAACTGCTCGTTGCAGCCGCTGAAGAGCTGCCCGGGTGTGCGAGCGAGCGACAGGATCGCCGTCGACTGCAGGATGGCCAGGCCGATGGTGAGGTAACGGGTGTACTGCGTGATCTTGGCCTGCCCCGACTGGCCTTCCTTCTTCAGAGCCTCCAGGCGAGGGATGACCACCGTGAGCAACTGGAGAATGATGCTCGCCGTGATGTAGGGCATGATGCCCAGCGCAAACACGGAGAGCTGCAGCAGCGCGCCACCGCTGAAGAGGTTGATGACGGCGTAGACCGAGTTGTCCGAGGTCTGGTCGATGCATCGCTGAATGGCGGAGTAGTCCACACCGGGCGTCGGGACGACCGAGCCCAGGCGGAAGACCGCCAGCATGGCCAGCGTGAAGAGCAGCTTCTTGCGCAGGTCCGGGGTACGGAACGCCGCGACGAAGGCGCTGAGGTGCACGCTTACCTCCTGGGCGATGCCTGCGCACCGCCGTGTGTCGTGGACTGAAGATCGGTCGTCCGGGCCCGATGCAGCCTAACCTAGGCTCCCCCGAGCACCGGCCTGGCGATCCTGGGGGGATCCTGGGTGGACTCCCCTAGATGGACCGTCAGGCCTTCTCGATGCTCCCGCCGGCCGCGGAGATCTTCTCCTGGGCCGAGGCGGAGAACGCCTGGACCTTCACCTGGACGGCCACGGAGATGTCGCCCTGCCCGAGAACCTTGACCGGCTGACCCTTGCGGACCGCCCCCGCTGCCACCAGATCCGCGACCGTCACCGCTCCACCCTGGGGGAAGAGCTTGCCCAGGGCCGCGACGTTGACGACCTGGTAGGTGACGGTGTTGGGGTTGGTGAAGCCCTTGAGCTTGGGCAGGCGCATGTGCAGCGGCATCTGGCCACCCTCGAAGCGCGCGGGGACCTGATTGCGCGCCCGCGTGCCCTTGGTGCCACGACCCGAGGTCTTGCCCTTCGAAGCCTCGCCGCGGCCCTTGCGGGTCTTGGGCGTCTTCGCACCCGGAGCGGGGCGCAGGTGATGAACCTTCAGAGCCATGTCACTCGACCTCCTCGACTGAGACGAGATGGGAGACCGTGGCGATCATGCCTCGGATCTCGGGGCGGTCCTCCTTGACGACGGTGTCACCGATGCGCTTGAGGCCCAGGGAGCGCAGCGTCTCGCGCTGGCTGTGGGTCCCGCCGATCGGCGACTTCCGCTGCGTCACCTGTAGGCGAACGCTCATGACGCACCTGCCGCGCGCGCACGCAGGAGCGCCGCCGGGGCAACGTCCTCGAGCGGGAGTCCACGGCGGGCCGCGACCTCCTCGGGACGCTCCAGGTTGCGGAGCGCCTGCACCGTGGCGTGCACGATATTGATGGCGTTGTCGGAGCCGAGGGACTTCGACAGAACGTCGTGGATCCCGGCGCACTCCAGCACGGCGCGGACGGGGCCGCCCGCGATCACGCCGGTACCTGGCGCGGCAGGACGCAGAAGAACCACGCCGGCAGCAGCCTCACCCGTGACCGGATGCGGGATCGTGCCCTGGATGCGCGGCACCTTGAAGAAGTGCTTCTTGGCCTCCTCGACACCCTTGGCGATGGCCGCGGGCACCTCCTTGGCCTTGCCATAGCCCACGCCCACGGTGCCATCGCCGTCGCCCACGACCACGAGGGCCGTGAAGCTGAAGCGACGGCCGCCCTTGACGACCTTCGCGACGCGGTTGATAGTCACCACGCGCTCGAGGAAGGCGGACTTCTCCTCGCGGGGTGCGCGGTCGCGTCGCTCGCGACGATCGCGTCCGCCCCCGGAGTTAGCGGCGCCGGTTCCCCGGCGGTCCATTGTCGACATGCCTCAACCTCTCCTGACCGTCAGAACTCGAGGCCGCCCTCGCGGGCGCCCTCCGCTAGTGCCGCAATGCGGCCGTGGAACATGTTGCCGCCGCGATCGAAGACCACGGTCTCGACGCCCGCCTGCTTGGCACGCGCCGCGACGAGCTCGCCTACCTTGCGGGCCTGCGCGGTCTTGTCCGAGCCGGAAGTGCGGACGTCCGCCTCCATGGTCGAAGCAGATGCCAACGTGCGGCCGGCACCGTCGTCGATGACCTGGGCCACGACGTGGCGAGCCGACCGCGAGACCACCAGGCGGGGACGCTGCGCGCTGCCACTGATCTTCTTGCGCACGCGCAGATGACGCCGCGCGCGTGCGGTGCGCTTGGGATTGCCCGAGCCGATCTTCGGGGCGAAGGAACTCACTTCTTGCCCGCCTTTCCGGCCTTGCGCCTGACGACTTCACCCTCGTAGCGCACGCCCTTGCCCTTGAAGGGCTCCGGCTTGCGCAACTTGCGGATGTTCGCGGCGACCTCGCCGACCTGCTGCTTGTCGATGCCCATGACCTTGAACTTCGTCGGCGACTCCACCTCGAAGGTGATGCCCTCCGGGGCAGGGAAGACGATCGGGTGGCTGTAGCCGAGGGCGAACTCGAGGTCACTGCCCTTGGCCTGGACCCGGTAGCCCGTGCCCACGATCTCGAGGCCCTTCTGGTAGCCCTCGGTCACGCCCAGCACCATGTTGGCGATGAGCGTGCGCGTGAGGCCGTGGCGGGCACGGGAATCACGCTCGTCGTCAGGGCGCGTCACCGCGAGGGTGCCGTCTTCCTGGCGCTCGACCGAGATGGGCTCCACGACCGTGTGGGTCAGCGTGCCCTTGGGGCCCTTGACCGTGATCACGGAACCATCCACGGTCACGTCAACCCCCGAAGGGACGGCGATAGGCAGGCGTCCAATGCGCGACATGACTCCCCCTCACCAGACGTAAGCGAGGACTTCCCCGCCTACGCCCTTCTGTGCGGCCTGGCGATCCGTGAGGAGGCCAGACGAGGTGGACAGGATGGCCACGCCCAGGCCGCCGAGGACCTTGGGCAGTGCGGTGCTCTTGGCGTAGACGCGGAGTCCGGGCTTGGACACACGGCGCAGGCCGGCGATGGAGCGCTCGCGGCTGGGGCCGTACTTGAGCTCGAGCACGAGATTCTTGCCCACGGGGGCGTCCTCGACGCTCCAGCCGGCGATGTAGCCCTGCTGCTTGAGAATCTCAGCGATCCCCACCTTGATCTTGGAATGCGGCATGGTCACCGCATCGTGATACGCGGAGTTGGCGTTGCGCAGTCGCGCAAGCATGTCCGCGATCGGGTCGGTCATCGTCATGGCCATCAGGCCCTTCTCGCCGTGGTATCCCCGGGGGGACCTACGGCGTCGTGGTTTACCAGCTGCTCTTGGTGATGCCGGGAAGCTGCCCGGCGTGCGCCATCTCCCGCAGGCAGATCCGGCACAGGCCGAACTTGCGGTAGACGGAGTGCGGGCGTCCGCAGCGAGTGCAGCGCGTGTAGGCGCGCACGGCGTACTTCGGCTTGCGCTGCTGCTTCTCGATCAGTGCCTTCTTCGCCACGGTCAGTTCTCCTTGAAGGGGAAGCCGAGGAGACGAAGCAGGGCCCGTCCCTCCGCATCGTTCTCGGCGGTGGTGACGACCGTGATGTCCATGCCGCGGACGCGGTCGATCTTGTCCTGGTCGATCTCGTGGAACATCGACTGCTCCGTGAGACCGAAGGTGTAGTTGCCGCGGCCATCGAACTGCTTGCCGGACAGCCCGCGGAAGTCCCTGATGCGCGGCAGCGCGACCGACAGCAGTCGATCGAGGAACTCCCACATGCGGTCGCCACGCAGCGTGACGTGGGCACCGATGGGCATGCCCTCGCGCAGCTTGAACTGAGCGATCGACTTGCGGGCCTTGGTCACCTGGGGCCGCTGGCCAGTGATCTCCGTGAGGTCGCGGATCGCGCCCTCGATGAGCTTGGAGTCACGCGCGGCCTCGCCGACGCCCATGTTGACGACAACCTTCGTCACCCGGGGCACCTGCATGATGTTCTCGAAGGAGAACTCCTCCTGCAGGGCAGGAACGATCTCTTCGCGGTAGCGCGACTTCAGTCGCGGTATCTGGCGCTCAGTCATGGTGGTCATCACAGGTCCTTGCCGGTTCGCTTCGACACGCGCACGCTGCGCGTCGCCTCATAGGTGCTGCCGTCGGAACGGCGCTTCTCGACCTTCTCCTTGCGGAAGCCGACACGAGTAGGCCGGTTGTCCTCGGGATCGACGACCATGACGTTGGAGACGTGGATCGGAGCCTCCGTCGTGATGATGCCTCCGGTCTTGGCGCCGCGGTTGTTTTGGCCCACCTTGGTGTGCTTCTTGATGCGGTTGACGCCTTCGACGATCACCTTGTCGGACTCGGGGAAAACCTCGATGACCTTCCCGGTGATGCCGCGGTCCTTGCCGCTGATGACCTGCACGAGGTCACCCTTGCGAACGAAGAGGCCAGCCATGTCAGAGCACCTCCGGTGCCAGAGAGATGATCTTCATGAAGCGCTTCTCGCGGAGTTCGCGCCCGACCGGACCGAAGATGCGGGTCCCGCGGGGCTCGCCGTCACCCTTGAGGATGACTGCCGCGTTCTCGTCGAAGCGGATGTAGGAGCCGTCGGGACGACGGTTCTCCTTGCGCGTGCGGACGATGACGGCCTTGACCACCTCGCCCTTCTTGACGCCACCGCCCGGGATGGCGTCCTTCACCGTCGCAACGATGATGTCGCCAATGCCGGCGTAGCGGCGTCCGGATCCACCGAGGACACGGATGCACAGCAGTTCCTTGGCACCCGTGTTGTCGGCGACCTTGAGTCGGGACTCTTGCTGAATCACGTCGTCTCCCCTACTTCGCCTTCTCGAGGATCTCGACGACGCGCCAGCGCTTGGTCGCCGACAGCGGCTTGGTCTCCATGAGCAGCACGCGATCGCCGATGCCGCAGGAGTTCTGCTCGTCGTGCGCCTTGAGCTTGCTCGTGCGGCGGACCACCTTGCCGTAGAGCGGATGCTTGAAGCGGTCCTCGACGGCGACGACGACGGTCTTGTCCATCTTGTCGCTCACCACGAGACCCTCGCGGACCTTGCGTGCACTGCGTTCTGAGCTCACGTTCACCTTCTCGTCGGTCATGCCGCACCGCCCACGTGCTCGGCGGGCGTAATGCCGAGCTCGCGCTCGCGCATCACGGTGTAGAGGCGCGCGATGTCCTTGCGCACCGCACGAAGTCGGCCGTGGTTCTCCAGTTGGCCTGTCGCGCCCTGGAAGCGGAGGTTGAACAGCTCCTCCTTGGACTCCCGCAAACGCGTGACCAACTCCTCGTCGGTCAGACCGCGGAACTCCTGGGGTGATGTGCCGGCAGCCATCAGACCTCCGCAATCTCGTCGCGACGCACGATGCGGCACTTCATGGGCAGCTTGTGCATGGCCCTCGTCAGTGCCGCGATGGCGGTCTTCTCGTTGGGGTAGGACAGCTCGAACATCACGCGTCCGGGCTTGACATTGGCCACCCACCACTCGGGCGAGCCCTTGCCGGAGCCCATGCGGGTCTCCGCGGGCTTCTTGGTGAGCGGACGGTCGGGGTAGATGTTGATCCACACCTTGCCGCCACGGCGGATGTGCCGCGTGATGGCAATACGAGCGGACTCGATCTGGCGGTTGGTGACGTACGCCGGCTCGAGCGCCTGCAGCCCATACGTGCCGAAGGTCACCTCGGTGCCGCCCTTGGCGGCGCCGGTGCGCTTCGGATGGTGCTGCTTGCGGTGCTTGACCTTGCGCGGGATCAGCATGATCAGACCTCGCCCTCTGTCGGTGCGGGAGCCTCGGCGACAGCCACGGATGCGGTCTCGAGAGCCTCGTCCTCGCGGCGGAGACCACGGCGGGGACGCTCCGGGCGCTTGCCCAGGCGAGCAGCCGCAGCGACCGCCTCGCGCTCGGCGCGGCTCGTGGGTGCATCACCCTTGTAGATCCAGACCTTGACGCCGATGCGACCGAAGGTGGTGCGTGCCTCGTAGAAGCCGTAGTCGATGTCCGCGCGCAGGGTGTGCAGAGGCACGCGACCCTCGCGGTAGAACTCGGTACGGCTCATCTCAGCGCCGCCGAGGCGGCCAGAGACCTGCACGCGAATGCCCTTGGCGCCCGCCTTCATGGTGCTCTGCATGCCCTTGCGCATGGCGCGACGGAAGGACACGCGGCTCGAGAGCTGCTCCGCGATGCCCTGGGCGACAAGCTGGGCGTCCATCTCGGGGTTCTTCACCTCGAGGATGTTGAGCTGCACCTGCTTGCCCGTGAGCTTCTCGAGGTCGGCGCGGATGCGATCGGCCTCAGCGCCGCGGCGGCCGATGACGATGCCGGGGCGAGCAGTGTGGATGTCGACGCGGACGCGCTCGCGCGTGCGCTCGATCTCGACCTTGCTGATGCCGGCTCGCTCCATGCCGCGCGAGAGGAGCTTGCGGATGGCCACGTCCTCTTCGACGTAGTCGCGGTAGCGCTGCCCGGGCTTCGCGCTGTCGGCGAACCACCGGGAGGTGAAGTCGGTCGTGATGCCGAGTCGGAAGCCGTGCGGGTTGACCTTCTGACCCATCTCAGCTCTCCTCTTCCGTGGCCGCAGCCTTCTTTGCGGGTGCCTTCTTGGCTGCCGCCTTCTTTGCCGGGGCCTTCTCTTCGGTGGCCTTCGGCTCGTCCGACGCCTTCGCCTTGGGCTTGTCAGCGGCCTTCTTCGCGGGCGCCTTGTCGGTTGCCTTAGGAGCCGCCTTAGGGGCTGCCTTGGCGGAGGTCGACTTCTTGGCCGGAGCCTTCACGGGCGCAGCAGCATCGAGAGTCTCGAGGACAACCGTGATGTGGCTGGTCCGCTTGCGGATCCGGAAGGCGCGTCCCTGCGCGCGAGGGCGGAAGCGACGCATGGTCGGACCCTCGTCGACATACGCCTCAGCGACCACGAGGGATGCGGGGTCGAGGTTGTGGTTGTTGGTGGCGTTGGCAATGGCGCTGTCGAGCACCTTCCCCACCGGATCGCTCGCATCCTGCGGAGCGAAGCGCAGCACCGCCTGGGCGTCAGCCGCAGGCAGACCTCGAATGAGGTCCACCACACGGCGCGCCTTCATGGGCGTGACACGGACAAACCGCGCCTGGGCCCTGGCTTCCATCGCTTTCCCCTTGCCTCTCGTGACTCTCGTGGTCTTCCTATGCCGGCGCCAGCGCTACTTGCGCTTGGCCTTCCGGTCTTCCTTGATGTGGCCCTTGAACGTGCGCGTGGGCGCAAACTCGCCGAGCTTGTGGCCGACCATGTTCTCCGTGACGAAGACGGGAACATGCTTGCGTCCGTCGTGCACGGCAATCGTGTGACCGAGCATGGCGGGCACGATCATCGAGCGTCGGGACCAGGTCTTGATGACCTGCTGGCTCTTGGCCTCGTTCTGGGCGTCCACCTTCTTGAGCAGGTGGTCGTCCACGAAGGGACCCTTCTTCAAGCTCCTGGGCACAGTCGTCTCCTAGCGCTTCTTGCCGGTCTTGCGGCGACGGACGATGAACTTGTCGCTCGGCTTCTTGGCCTTGCGGGTGCGACCCTCGGGCTTGCCCTTGGGGTTGACCGGGTGGCGGCCACCGGAGGTCTTGCCCTCGCCACCGCCGTGCGGGTGGTCGACGGGGTTCATGGCTACACCGCGGACGGTGGGGCGACGCCCCTTCCAGCGCATGCGCCCGGCCTTGCCCCAGTTGATGTTGGACTGCTCGGCGTTGCCCACCTCGCCGACCGTCGCGCGTGAGCGGAGGTCGACGTTGCGGATCTCACCGGAGGGCATGCGCAGCTGGGCGTAGGGCCCGTCCTTGGCCACGAGCTGCACGCTGGCGCCAGCCGAGCGAGCGATCTTGGCTCCGCCACCGGGGCGGATCTCCACGGCGTGGATCACGGTGCCGACGGGGATGTTGCGCAGCGGGAGGTTGTTGCCGGGCTTGATGTCCGCTGACGGACCCGTCTCAACGGTGTCGCCCTGGTTGAGCTTGTTGGGCGCCAGGATGTAGCGCTTCTCCCCATCAGCGAAGTGGAGCAGCGCGATACGAGCCGTGCGGTTGGGGTCGTACTCGATATGAGCGACCTTGGCGGGCACGCCGTCCTTGTCCGCACGACGGAAGTCGATGACGCGGTAGGCACGCTTGTGGCCGCCACCCTGGTGACGCGTCGTGATGCGGCCCTGGTTGTTGCGGCCGCCCTTGTTGGGCAGCGGGCGGACGAGCGACTTCTCGGGCGTGGAGCGAGTGATCTCGACGAAGTCGGCCACGCTCGCGCCACGACGACCCGGCGTCGTTGGCTTGAACTTACGGATTCCCATGGTGTTCGTCCCTCGCCCTAGCTGACCGGTCCGCCGAAGATGTCGATGCGATCGCCCTGCGCCACGGACACGATGGCCCGCTTGGTCGCAGCGCGACGACCGAACCCGCGACGCGTGCGGATGCGCTTGCCCTCGCGGTTCATCGTGTTGACTGACGTCACTCGCACGCCGAACACTTGCTCGACCGCGATCTTGATCTGGGTCTTGTTGGCGTCGGGGGCGACGATGAAGGTGTACTTGTTCTCGTCGAGAAGCCCGTAGCTCTTCTCCGAGATGACCGGAGCGAGCAGGACGTCACGCGGATCGGCGATCCTCATGCCGACACCTCCGATTCGGTCGCGACAGCCTTGGCGCCACGGCCCTTGACGGGCCCGGCGACGAAGGTGTCGAAGGAGTCCTTCGTGAAGATCACGTCATCGGTCACGAGGACGTCGTAGGTGTTGAGCTGATCCGGGGCAACCACGCGCACGTTGGGCAGGTTGCGGACGCTCAGCCACGAGGCGACGTCGTCACGCTCGACGACAACGAGGAGGTTGGGGCGCTCAGTGACCTCGAGCAGGAAGGCCTGGGCGCTCTTGGTCGAGGGCTCATCTCCCGCGACCAGGGAGGACACCACGTGCACTCGACCCTCACGCGCGCGATCCGACAGGGCACCGCGCAGGGCGGCGGCCTTCATCTTCTTGGGCGTGCGCTGGTCGTAGGAGCGAGGTGACGGACCGTGGACCGTGCCACCGCCGACGAACTGAGGAGCGCGCGTCGAGCCCTGGCGGGCACGACCTGTGCCCTTCTGCTTGTAGGGCTTCTTGCCGCCGCCGCGCACTTCACCGCGGGTCTTGGTGTCGTGAGTCCCCTGACGGGCGGCAGCAAGCTGCGCCACGACTACCTGGTGAATGAGGGGCACGTTGACCTGGACGTCGAAGATCTCCGCGGGGAGGTCGACATCGCCCTGCGCCTTGCCCCCGGGAACGAGGACCTTCACAGAACTCATGACGACACCGCCTTCGAGGTCGTGCGGATGAGCACGAGCCCGCCCTTGGGACCGGGGATCGCGCCCTTGATGAGGAGCAGGCCACGCTCGGTGTCCACGGCATGGACCTTGAGACCCTGCGTGGTGTGACGCACGGAGCCCATACGGCCCGCCATGCGCATGCCCTTGAAGACGCGGCCGGGCGTGGCGCAGGCGCCGATCGACCCGGGCTTGCGGTGATTGCGGTGCGCTCCGTGGGAGGCGCCGACGCCGCTGAAGCCATGGCGCTTCATCGTGCCGGCGAAGCCCTTGCCCTTGGTCGTGGCCGTCACGTCAACGACCTCGCCAACAGCGAACGCATCGGCACCGACTTCCTGGCCGAGGGTGTACTCGGAGGCGTCGGTGGTGCGGAGCTCGACGAGGTGGCGTCGGGGAGCGACACCGGCCTTGGCGAAGTGCCCGGCATCCGGCTTGTTGACCCGGCGCGGGTCGACAGCGCCGAAGCCCAGCTGCACGGCCGAGTAGCCGTCGTTGTCAGGCGTGCGCACCTGCGTCACGACGCAGGGGCCTGCCTTGACCACGGTGACCGGGACGACGCGGTTGTTCTCGTCCCATACCTGGGTCATGCCGAGCTTCTGCCCGAGCACGCCCTTGACTGTGCTGTCCATCGTCATAGTCCTAGAGCTTGATCTCGATGTCGACGCCGGCCGGAAGGTCCAGGCGCATGAGCGAGTCGACGGTCTTGGGCGTCGGGTCGAGAATGTCGATGAGGCGCTTGTGGGTGCGCATCTCGAAGTGCTCTCGACTGTCCTTGTACTTGTGGGGCGACCGGATCACGCAGTAGACGTTCTTCTCGGTCGGCAGCGGCACCGGTCCCGCGACCTGCGCACCCGTGCGAGTCACCGTATCGACGATCTTGCGCGCCGATGAGTCGATGATCTCGTGGTCGTAGGCCTTGAGCCGGATCCGGATCTTCTGTCCCGCCATGGTGGCTTCCTTCTTGAGTCCGTGCCGCTGTCTGTCTTGGGTCGTGATGGTCGGATTCGGGGGAGGCGACGAGCGCCTCCCCCGAACGCGACTACTTGAGGATCTTGGTGACGCGCCCGGCGCCCACGGTGCGGCCGCCCTCGCGAATCGCGAAGCGCAGGCCGTCCTCCATGGCGATGGGCTGGATGAGATCGACCTTCATCTCGGTGTTGTCACCGGGCATGACCATGTCCTTGCCCTCGGGCAGGTGCACAACGCCCGTGACGTCCGTGGTCCGGAAGTAGAACTGCGGACGGTAGTTGTCGAAGAACGGCGTGTGACGGCCACCCTCGTCCTTGCTCAGGATGTAGACCTGGGCCTCGAACTCGGTGTGCGGGGTGATCGAGCCCGGCTTGCAGCACACCTGGCCGCGCTCGACGTCCTCGCGCTTGGTGCCGCGCAGGAGCAGACCGACGTTCTCGCCCGCCTGGCCCTCGTCGAGCAGCTTGCGGAACATCTCGACGCCGGTGACGGTGGTCTTCGCGGGCGGTCCGGGACGGATGCCGACGATCTCGATCTCCTCGTTGACCTTGACGATGCCGCGCTCGATACGGCCGGTCACGACGGTGCCGCGGCCGGTGATCGTGAAGACATCCTCGACGGGCATGAGGAAGGGCTTGTCGACCTCACGCTCGGGGGTCACGATGTAGGAATCGACCGCGCCCATGAGCTCCATGATCGACTCGGCCCACTTCTCGTCGCCGTTGAGCGCCGGGAAGGCAGCCACGCGCACCACGGGGATGTCATCGCCGGGGAACTCGTACGTCGACAGGAGCTCGCGCACCTCCATCTCGACGAGCTCGAGGAGGTCCTCGTCATCGACCATGTCGCACTTGTTGAGCGCGACGACGATGGCGGGGACGCCCACCTGGCGAGCCAGGAGGACGTGCTCCTTGGTCTGGGGCATCGGGCCGTCGGTGGCCGCGACCACGAGGATCGCGCCGTCCATCTGAGCGGCACCGGTGATCATGTTCTTGATGTAGTCAGCGTGGCCGGGGCAGTCCACGTGCGCGTAGTGACGCGCCTCGGTCTGGTACTCCACGTGCGCGATGGAGATCGTGATGCCGCGCTGACGCTCCTCCGGAGCCTTGTCGATCTGATCGAAAGGCGTGAAGGGGTTGATGTCGGGCATCTTGTCGTGCAGGACCTTGGTGATCGCCGCGGTCAGCGTCGTCTTGCCATGGTCGATATGCCCGATGGTGCCGATGTTCACGTGCGGCTTCGTCCGCTCGAACTTCGCCTTCGCCACGGTGGGCTCCTCTTCGTTTCGGTCCGTCCGACTGTCGCGGATCGGGGTTCTTGTCTTGGTTTGCTGGGTGTTCTTCGATCCGCGACTTACTCGCCGCGAGCTTTCGCGATGATCTCCGTAGCCACGTTCTGAGGAACCTGGGCGTAGGAGTCGAACTGCATGGTGTAGCTGGCCCGGCCCTGGGTCCTGCTGCGCAGGTCGCCCACGTAACCGAACATCTCGGAGAGCGGCACGAGGGCGCGCACGATGCGCGCTCCAGCACGCTCGTCCATGGCCTGGATCTGGCCACGGCGGGAGTTGAGGTCGCCGATGACGTCGCCCATGAAGTCCTCGGGCGTGGTGACCTCAACGGCCATCATCGGCTCCAGGAGCACGGGACCAGCCTTACGAGCGGCCTCCTTGAAGACCATCGATCCGGCGATCTTGAAGGCGAGCTCCGAGGAGTCGACCTCGTGGTAGGCGCCGTCGAGAAGGGTGACCTTGAGGTCGACCATGGGGTAGCCGGCGAGAACGCCGTACTCCATCGCATCCTGGCAGCCGGCATCCACGGAGGGGATGTACTCCCTGGGGATGCGACCGCCGGTGACCTTGTTCTCGAACTCGTAGCCGCCCTCACCCTCGGTGTTGGGAGCGAGCGTGATCTGCACCTTCGCGAACTGACCGGAGCCACCCGTCTGCTTCTTGTGGGTGTAGTCGATCTTCTCGACCGTCTTCGTGATCGTCTCGCGGTAGGCGACCTGGGGCTTGCCGACGTTGGCCTCGACCTTGAACTCACGGCGCATGCGGTCGACGAGCACCTCGAGGTGCAGCTCGCCCATGCCGGAGATGATCGTCTGGCCCGTCTCCTCGTCGCTCTGCACGCGGAAGGTCGGATCCTCCTCGGCGAGGCGCTGGATGGCCGTGCCGAGCTTCTCCTGGTCGCTCTTGGTCTTGGGCTCGATAGCCACAGAGATGACCGGGGCGGGGAAGCTCATCGACTCGAGCACGACCGCCTTGGCGGGGTCGCACAGCGTCTCGCCGGTGGTCGTGTCCTTGAGGCCCATGACGGCCACGATGTCGCCGGCGCCCACCGAGTCGATTTCCTCACGCTTGTTGGCGTGCATTCGGTAGATCTTGCCGATGCGCTCCTTGCGGTCCTTGGTGCTGTTGAGCACCGCGGTGCCGGTCTCGAGGCGGCCGGAGTAGATGCGGACGTAGGTGAGCTTGCCCAGGTGCGGGTCGCTCATGATCTTGAACGCGAGGGCGGAGAAGGGCTCGTCGTCGCTCGGCCTGCGCTCGATGGCCTCGTCCTCGTTGCCGGGCTTGTGGCCCTCGATCGCCGCGACGTCGAGTGGCGACGGGAGGTAGGCGACCACGGCGTCGAGCATGGGCTGCACGCCCTTGTTCTTGAACGCCGAGCCGGTGAGCACCGGGGTGAGCTTGTCGGCGAGGGTGGCCCGACGAATGCCCGCCTGGATCTCGTCGACCGACAGCTCCTCGCCCTCGAGGAACTTCTCCATCACGGCGTCGTCGTTCTCCGCGAGGGTCTCGAGGAGCCTTTCGCGCCACTCGGCAGCCTGACCGGCCATGTCGGCGGGGATGTCCTCGACGACGTAGTCCTCACCCTTCTGGGTCTCGCCGCGCCAGGTGAGGGCGCGCATGCTCACGAGGTCGATGACTCCGAGGAAGTCGGACTCTGAGCCGATCGGGATCTGCAGGACGAGCGCCGTGGCGCCGAGGCGGTCCTTGATCATGTCGACGCACATGTAGAAGTCGGCACCGGTGCGGTCGAGCTTGTTGACGAAGCAGATGCGGGGGACGTTGTAGCGGTCAGCCTGACGCCACACCGTCTCGGACTGGGGCTCGACACCTGCGACACCGTCAAAGACGGCCACCGCGCCATCGAGGACACGCAGGGACCGCTCGACCTCGACCGTGAAGTCGACGTGGCCGGGCGTGTCGATGATGTTGATCGTGTAGCCCTTCCACTCGCACGTCGTGGCGGCGGAGGTGATCGTGATCCCGCGCTCCTGCTCCTGCTCCATCCAGTCCATCGTGGCTGCGCCCTCGTGGACTTCACCGATCTTGTAGTTGATGCCGGTGTAGAAGAGGATGCGCTCGGTCGTCGTGGTCTTGCCCGCGTCGATATGCGCCATGATCCCGATGTTGCGGACCTTGGCGAGGTCGAGCTTGGTCGCGGTGGACACCTGCGTACTCCTTCTTCTTCTTCGCTGCCTCTGCGCCGACTACCAGCGGTAGTGGGCGAATGCCTTGTTGGACTCGGCCATCTTGTGCGTGTCCTCGCGCTTCTTGACGCTGGCGCCGAGGCCGTTGGAGGCGTCGAGGATCTCGTTCATGAGGCGCTCGGTCATCGTCTTTTCGCGACGCTGGCGCGAGTAGGAGATGAGCCAGCGCAGCGCGAGCGTCGTGCTGCGCCCGGCCTTGACCTCGACGGGGACCTGGTAGGTGGCGCCGCCGACGCGGCGAGAGCGCACCTCGAGGGTGGGCTTGACGTTGTCGAGGGCGCGCTTGAGCGTGGCCACGGGATCGGTGCCCGTCTTTTCGCGGCAGCCCTCGAGGGCGCCGTAGACGATGGCCTCAGCGGTGGAGCGCTTGCCGTCGAGGAGCACCTTGTTGATGAGCTGGGTAACGACCGGGGAGTTGTAGACCGGGTCGATGACGATCGGCCGCTTGGCAGCCGGGCCCTTGCGCGGCATCAGCCCTTCTCCTTCTTCGCGCCGTAGCGAGAACGGGCCTGCTTGCGGCCCTTCACGCCCTGGGTATCGAGAGCGCCGCGGATGATCTTGTAGCGGACGCCGGGGAGGTCCTTCACGCGACCGCCGCGGACGAGGACGATCGAGTGCTCCTGGAGGTTGTGCCCCTCGCCCGGGATGTAGGCCGTGACCTCGACGCCCGATGAGAGGCGGACGCGGGCGACCTTGCGCAGGGCCGAGTTCGGCTTCTTGGGCGTGGTCGTGTACACGCGCGTGCAGACGCCCCGGCGCTGGGGGCTGCCCTTGAGCGCGGGCGTCTTGCTCTTCGAGACCTTGTCCTGCCGGCCCTTGCGGACCAACTGCTGGATCGTGGGCACTACGTCTCCGTCCGTGTCTGTTCTATGTGTCCGATTTGCCTGGTTTCTCCCACCCCCGCGCTCGGGTGTGTCGCGCCCCTTCCGGAGCACTTCACCCTCAAGCGGAGCTGGAGGAAAGCCAGCGCACGCGACCGATGTCTCGGCCCGGCACGCGCGTGGACCCGGGTTGCCCCAGGCACGGGGATCAAAGATAGCGGACCGATCCTTGACCGCCAAATCCGGGGTCTTCCCCTCACGATCGAGCGGCCCGAACCGCGGCCGGCGGCTCACCCTCCCCTTCGCCGAGTGCGCACTTGCGGCCGGATTCTCAGCCCCTGTGACGTACGCAAGTGCGCAGTCGACGGGCCTGGGCAGGGAACCCGCACGGTGACGAGCCTCATTCCCCTAGCAAGCCCAGGTACTCCCCAAGCAAGCCCCAGGTTCAGCGGCCGGAGGCTGCCCCTGCCACGAGGGCGATAAGGAAGGCGGCCCCGACAATCACGAGGATCGCGGCGTAGAGGCCGATGTTGATCCACGACAGGATCTTGGTGGCGGTGTTGAGGCCTCCGCCCCCGACCCGTCCCTGGGAAGCGGCGATCTCCTCGCCGGATTTCTTGGCCAAGACGAGGGCCACGATGGCCAGGATGATGGGGCAGACGATCCACGAGGTGATGGCGAGTACCAAGCCCACGATGGCGTTCGTGGATGTGGTCGGGGCGGGCGCGTAGCCCGGCGCCGGATAGGCGTAGCCCTGTGCCGGATATCCAGGAGGCGGGGGGTAGGCGTAGCCAGGAGCCGGCGGGTACGCCGGAGGGACCGCAGCCCCCTGACCCGCATCCCCTGCCGCATGGGCCGGCCACACCGGTGGCGGAGGCGGGAAAGGGGGCGGGGGGACCGCACCCTGCGGAGGCACCGCCGGTCCGCTGGCCGCAGGGCCGTCACCGGGTCGGGGAGTCTCGGGCGTGGGCTGCTGATCGCTCATGCACTCAGGGTAGGTCAGCGCGGGCCGGGGAAGCAGGCCAAGGCCCTGCCACGCTGGTCAGTTCCTCCATCAGGCCCGACCTGCGTCATCCGGGAGGGCATGAACCGGGAGGGCATAAAGAAGTGAGGGGCGCGCACCCTGCGGTGCGCGCCCCTCACTTCTTTGCATCGGATCAGCGGTAGTTGCCGTAGTCGAACTCCTCGAGCGGCACAGCCGGGCCGGAGGCGGCTCCGAAGCCGCCGTAGTCGAAGTCGTCGTAGCCCGAGAAGGTGGCGTACATCGCCGCCTTGGCCTCCTCGGTCGGCTCGACCTTGACGTTGCGGTAGACGGGCATGCCCGTGCCCGCCGGGATGAGCTTGCCCAGGATGACGTTCTCCTTGAGGCCCAGCAGCGGATCGCTCTTGGCGTGGATCGCCGCGTCGGTGAGGACACGGGTCGTCTCCTGGAACGAGGCGGCCGAGAGCCAGGACTCCGTGGCCAGCGAGGCCTTGGTGATGCCCATGAGCTCAGGGCGTCCGGCGGCGGGGGTGCCACCCTCGGCGACCACCGCGCGATTGCGCGCTTCGAAGAGGCCACGCTCGACGAGCTCGCCCGTGAGGAAGCCCGAGTCGCCGGAATCGATGATCGTCACGCGCTTGAGCATCTGGCGCACGATGGTCTCGATGTGCTTGTCGTGAATGGACACGCCCTGCGAGCGATAGACGTCCTGCACCTGGTCGACGAGGTGCAGTTGCACCTGGCGCTGACCGAGGATGCGAAGCACCTGCTTGGGATCGATGGCACCCACCGTGAGCTGTTCGCCGACGGCGACATGGGCGCCGTCCTCGACCAGCAGGCGCACGCGCCTCGGGACGGTGTAGGGGATCTCCTCGGAGCCATCATCGGGAACGACGACCAGCTTGCGGGCCTTGTCGGTCTCCTCGATGCGCACGCGGCCGGAGACCTCGCTGATCGGGGCCACGCCCTTGGGGGTACGCGCCTCGAAGAGCTCGACCACGCGCGGGAGGCCGTGGGTGATGTCCTCGCCAGCGACGCCACCGGTGTGGAAGGTGCGCATCGTCAACTGCGTGCCGGGCTCGCCGATCGACTGTGCGGCGATGATGCCGATGGCCTCGCCCACGTCGACGAGCTTGCCCGTCGCGAGGGAGTCGCCGAAACACATGGCGCACGTGCCGACCTTGCTCTCGCAGGTGAGGACGGAGCGGACGCGGATCTCACCCACGCCAGCCTCGGCGATCTGAGCAAGCGTCGGCATGTCGAGCACCGTGCCCGCAGGCACCACTACAGCGCCGCCCGCCTCGACATCACGGGCAAGGACCCGCGAGGCGACCGACGTGTCGAGATTGTCGACGAGGCGCATGCCGCCGTCGCCCGGCTCAGCGATGGTGACGGCCAGACCGCGATCGGTCTCGCAGTCGACCTCGCGGATGATGACGTCCTGGGAGACGTCGACCAAGCGGCGGGTGAGGTAGCCGGAGTCGGCCGTGCGAAGCGCCGTATCAGCGAGACCCTTGCGTGCGCCGTGCGTGGAGATGAAGTACTCCAGCACCGACAGGCCCTCGCGGAAGTTGGACTTGATCGGGCGCGGAATGATCTCGCCCTTGGGGTTGGCCACGAGACCGCGCATACCGGCGATCTGGCGGACCTGCATGAAGTTTCCGCGGGCACCCGAGTCGACCATCATGAAGACCGGGTTCTGGCGCGGGAAGTTGTCCTGCATGGCCCGGGCAACCTCGTCCGTGGCGCGAGTCCAGATCTCGATGAGCTCCTGGCGACGCTCCGAATCGGTGATGAGACCGCGCTCGTACTGCGCCTGCACCTTGGCGGCACGCTCTTCCGCGGCCGCGAGCAGCTCGGCCTTCTGGGGCGGCGTGACGACGTCGTCGATGGAGATGGTGACACCGGCGCGCGTCGCCCAGTGGAAGCCGAGCTCCTTGAGGGCGTCGAGCGTCGCAGCCACGTCGACCTTCGGGTACCGATCGGCGAGCTGGTTGACGAGGCCGCCGAGCGCCTTCTTGTCGACCTGGTAGTCGACGTAGGGGAAGTCGGCGGGAAGCGCCTCGTTGAAGATCGCGCGCCCGAGCGTGGTCTGCAGGACGAAGGGATCGCCCAGGGTCCAGCCCTCGGGCGCCGTCCAGCCCTCGGGCGGCACGACGTTGGTCAGGCGCAGGCGCACGGGCTCCTGCAGGCCGAGTCCGCCGCGATCGAAGGCCATGACGGCCTCGGAGAGCGAGGAGAAGGCGGGGATCTCCTCGCCCGGTGCCGAGCCGGCCATCGTGAGGTTGTAGATGCCGAGGACCATGTCCTGGGTCGGCGTCGTGATCGGTCGGCCGTTGGCCGGCGAGAGGATGTTGTTGCTCGACAGCATGAGGATGCGTGCCTCGGCCTGAGCCTCAGCCGACAGCGGCAGGTGCACGGCCATCTGGTCCCCGTCGAAGTCGGCATTGAACGCCGTACAGACGAGCGGATGGATCTGGATGGCCTTGCCCTCGATGAGCTGCGGCTCGAAGGCCTGGATGCCGAGGCGGTGCAGGGTCGGCGCGCGGTTAAGCAGCACCGGGTGCTCCGCGATGACCTCTTCGAGCACGTCCCACACGACCGGGCGTGAACGCTCGACCATGCGCTTCGCACTCTTGATGTTCTGCGCGTGGTTGAGATCGACGAGGCGCTTCATGACGAAGGGCTTGAAGAGCTCGAGCGCCATCTGCTTGGGCAGACCGCACTGGTGCAGCTTCAGCTGCGGTCCCACCACGATGACGGAGCGACCGGAGTAGTCGACGCGCTTGCC
>CAZLZC010000027.1:4844-18779 GCA_964563825.1 uncultured Actinomyces sp. | reverse complement strand
GTGGCCGAGCGGGGAAGGCTGCTCGCCCGTGTCGCGGATCTCCTCGAGCGCGATGCCGACGTGATCGCCCGTCTGGAGTCCCTCGACACCGGCAAGCGCCTGGTCGAGGCCGAGTACGACGTTGCTGACGTGGCGAAGTCCTTCCGCTACTTCGCCGGCCTCGCTCAGGGCGACGCACTTGGCGGCCGTGTCGTCGATGCGGGCAACGCGGATGTGCGCTCGCGCATCGAGTACTCGCCCGTCGGCGTGTGCGGACTCATCACGCCCTGGAACTACCCGCTCCTCCAGGCAGCCTGGAAGGTCGCTCCCGCGCTCGCGGCCGGATGCTCCTTCGTGCTCAAGCCGAGCGAGCTGACGCCGAGCACGACCATTCATCTCATGCGCCTCCTCGAGGAGGCCGGTCTCCCCCCGGGCGTCGGCAATCTCATCCTCGGGGCGGGCGCCACTGCGGGCGCACCGCTCGCCACCCATCCGGCTGTCGACATGGTGTCCTTCACCGGCGGCGTCGTCACCGGGCGGCGCATCATGGCCGACGCCGCGGCGACGGTGAAGAAGGTCGCGCTCGAACTCGGCGGCAAGAACCCCAACATCGTCTTCGCCGATGCTGACCTCGCCGCGGCCATCGACAACGCGCTCACGGCGGTCTTCCTCCACAGCGGCCAGGTCTGCTCGGCGGGCGCGCGCCTGCTGGTGGAGGAGTCCATCCACGACCGCGTCGTCGACGAGATCGTGCGCCGCGCCCAGGGCATCCGTCTCGGCGGTCCCTTCGATCCCGATGCCGAGACCGGCCCGCTCATCTCGCCCCAGCACCGGGAGAAGATCGAGAGGTACGTCGCGGGTGCCCTCGCCGAGGGTGCCGTGCTCCGGTGCGGCGGGAGCGCCCCCGATCCCATCGAATTCCCGGCGCTCGCGGGCGGCTGCTACTACCTTCCCACTGTGCTCGATGGCTGTCGGACCGACATGACCTGCGTCCAGGACGAGTCCTTCGGGCCCGTGCTCACGGTGGAGACCTTCCGGACGGAGGAGGAGGCGATCGCCCTGGGCAACGACACGGTCTATGGCCTCGCCGGCGCCGTGTGGACCTCCGATGCGGGCAAGGCGGAACGCGTGGCCTCCGCGCTGCGTCACGGCACCATCTGGATCAACGATTTCCACCCCTACCTCCCCCAGGCGGAGTGGGGAGGCTTCAAGCAGTCGGGCGTCGGGCGCGAGCTCGGACCGTCAGGCCTGCACGAGTACCTCGAGGCCAAGCACGTCTACCGCAATCTCTCGCCAGCCCCGAGTGGCTGGTTCGCCGAGGAGGCATGAGATGACGAGCCCGACCGCGTCCCCCGGGGCACCGGCCATCTCGGTGCGCAATCTGTGGAAGGTCTTCGGCCCGCAGGCGGAGAAGATCGTCGGTACGCCGTACGCCGACCTGCCCCGCGATCAACTCCTCGCCGACACGGGGTGCACGGCGGCCGTGCGCGATGTCACGTTCGACGTAGCTGAAGGCGAGGTCTTCGTCGTCATGGGCCTGTCCGGCTCGGGCAAGTCCACGCTCGTGCGGTGCCTCACTCGCCTCGTCGATGCCACCGCCGGCCAGGTGATCATCGAGGGTGAGGACATCCTCCAGGCCAATGACAAGCAACTGCGACAGCTGCGGCGCACCGAGTTCTCCATGGTCTTCCAGCACTTCGGCCTGCTGCCGCATCGCAAGGTCATCGACAACGTCGCCTACCCGCTCGAGATCCAGGGCATCAAGAAGGATGACCGCTACGCCCGCGCGGAGGAGGTCATCCAGCTCGTCGGCCTCGCGGGCTACGCAAACTCCTACCCCGAGCAGCTGTCCGGTGGCATGCAGCAGCGCGTGGGCCTTGCCCGCGCGCTCGTGGTCGACCCTGACGTGATGTTCCTCGACGAACCCTTCAGTGCTCTCGATCCGCTCATCCGCCGCGACATGCAGGACGAGGTGATGCGCCTGCACCGCGAGCTCGGCAAGACCATGGTCTTCATCACCCACGACCTCGCCGAGGCGATGAAGCTCGGCGACCGCATCGCGATCATGCGCGATGGCGCCGTCGTTCAGATGGGCACCGCGATGGACCTGGTGCTCCACCCTGCGGACGCGTACGTCGAAGACTTCCTGCGCGACATCCCCAAGAGTCATGTCCTCACTCTGGAGACCATCGCGCGCCCGCTGCGTGACGGGGAGTCGGGCGACGGTCCGGTTGTGGCCGGCGACACGATCATCAAGGAGGCGACCCACGCGATCATCGCGTCCGTCGCCCCCGTGAGAGTTATGAGCGGTGGTGCGCTCGTGGGCTACGTCGGCAGCGACGACGTCCTCACTCTCATCGCCGGCGATCGCGACTCGGAGTTGGGCGACTAGAGATGGACGTCAAGGCCGTCCTTCGACTCCGCTGGGTCCAGGCCCTCATCGTCCTCGTCGTGTGGGCCGTGACGGCGACGGCGCTGAAGGGGGTCCAGACTCAGGAGCTCTCGACGGCGACCAACTCGCCGTTCACGGCGATCATGCGCGACCTCGCTGCGTCCATCCGCGGCAACCGCACGGAGAGCTTCCTCTTCGTCTACGTCTTCAATCCGCTCCGGGCTGTCATCTCGGGCTTCATCGAGTTCTTCATGGGGATCATCGCGGTCCCGGCCAGTGGCAACCTCATCCCGCTGCTGGGATGGTTCGGCACCCTGGCGGTGATCGGCTTCATCGTCTACGCGACTTCGACGCTGCGCATGGCCTTCGTGAGCATGTTCCTCATGCTGCTGTGCGGCATGCTCGGGATGTGGCTCCTCACCATGGAGACCCTCGCCATGACAATCGGGGCAGTCGTGCTCTCGCTCGTCATCGCACTCCCCCTCGGCGTGTGGGCCGGCCTCAACGACCGGGTGATGAAGGTGCTTCGACCCTGGCTCGACCTGGCCCAGGTGCTGCCCACGCTGGTCTACTTGGCCCCCCTTGCGCTGGTCTTCCTCATCGGCATCGCCTCAGCCACGATCGCGACGATGATCTACTCCATCCCCATCTGCATCCGCATCACCGCTCACGCGATCAAGAGCCTTAAGCAGGGGCCGATCGAGGCTGCGGAGTCGGCGGGGTCGACACGCTGGCAGGTGCTCACCAAGGTGCAGCTGCCCATGGCCAAGAGCACCATCATCCTTGCGGTCAACCAGACGACACTGGCTGCGTTGTCCTTCGTCGTCATCGCTGCCCTCATCGGCGCCCCCGGTCTGGGCAAGCCCGTCGTAGAGGCCCTCACCATTCGCGATGTGGGCGACGGTGTCGTCGCGGGCCTTGCCGTCGTCCTGCTTGCGGTGATGCTGGACCGCTCCACCAGTGCCGCGGTCAATCGCGATCAGTCCGGGTACGCCGCCGCTGACGCGGCAAAAGTGCGTCGACGCATCGGTCTCGCGATCTTCGGTGTCCTCACCCTCATCGCCATCTATCTCTCCCGCTACCTGCTGTGGTTTGCGGTCTTCCCGGAGCAGCTCATCTTCGGGGAGTACGTGGCTGAGGCGGCCAATGCCGTATCCGATTGGATCACCGACAATCTCGGCTTCCTCACCGTCACCGGAAGCGAGCAATTCACCATCTGGGTGCTCAATCCGCTCCAGGACGTGCTCGCCAATTCCCCGTGGTGGCTCACGCTCATCGCCATCACCCTGCTCGCCTTCATCCTCGCTGGGCGCACAGTGGGCATCCTCGTCTTCGTCCTCCTCGCGCTCCTGATGGCGACCGGGCTGTGGAACGACACGATGCTCACACTCGCGATGACGCTCATCGCCACGGGCTTTGTCGTGATCATCGGCATCGTGCTCGGCGTGTGGGCGGGTCGCAGCGCGCGTGCGGATAGATTCCTCAGACCCTTCCTTGATGCGGGCCAGACCATGCCGGCCTTCGTCTATCTCGTTCCTGTGCTGGCACTTTTCGGCCCGACGCGATTCGCCGCGATCGTGCTCGGCGTGGTGTACGCCGCGCCTGTCGTCATCCGGATCGTGGCCGATGGCATCCGCCAGGTACCCAAGGAGTCGGTCGAGGCGGCAGTGTCTGCGGGTTCGACCACGTTGCAGGTCATCACCAAGGTGCAGTTGCCCGTGTCGCGCCGATCGATTCTTCTCGGCGTCAATCAAGGACTCATCTTCGTGCTGGCCGTCGTTGTCATCGGCGGGTTCGTCGGTGCGGGTGGCCTGGGATACCTCGTCATCGTGGGCCAGTCCAAGCCGGAGCTCGCCGGCAAGGGGCTCGCCGCGGGTATCGCCATCGTGCTGCTCGGCATCATCCTTGACCGAATTGCACAAGGCAGGCCCCAGAAGTCCCCTCAGGGGCGTCACTGAAACAGGGGGGCGATACCCATCTGTTATCGCCATTCCGTCGAATCACGCGGGGGCCGCGCCTACGATGACGACGACATCTACCTTCCTGGAGGAAGAATGAAGCGAGTAGGCAAGGGCGCTGGCCTCGTGGTCGCGCTCGCCACTGCCGGACTGGCCCTCGCGGCCTGCGGTGGTGGCACCGTCAACGAGGCGGCCTCATCCTCGGCCGCTCCCGCGCCCGAGTCCAGCGCTGCGCCGGCGGAGTCCAGCGCCGCACCAGCTCCGGCCGACTGCGGTTCGTGGGGCGTCGCCATGCACGCGTGGGTGGGCTACACCGCCTCCGCGCAGGTGCTGAGCGACGTCGCGCGCGAGAGCCTCGGCTGCGACATCACCCAGACGACGCTCGACGAGGCTGGCGTGACCTACGACGCCATGGAGGCCGGATCGGTCGACGTCATCATCGAGGACTGGGGCGGCGGCCGTTGGGCGGAGTGGGTCGATCGCGGCGCCATCGTTGAGGTCGGACTCAACGGCAACGTCGGCCTCATCGGCATGTACGTCCCGCAGTGGATGTGCGATGAGTACCCCGACATCACCGACGGCACCAAGCTCAATGAGTACGTCGATCTCTTCAAGACGCCGGAGTCCGGTGACAAGGGCGCGTGGCTTGAGGGCCCGCCCGGATACACCACCATCGGTGAGAAGTTGATCGAGGCTAACGGTCTCAACTACAAGATCATCAACACCGGCTCGGAGGCCGCACTCATCGAGGCCTTCACCAAGGGCAACGACAACAAGGAAGCCGTGCTCGGCTACTTCTACGAGCCGCAGAACTTCCTGGCCAAGGTCCCGCTGTGCCGCATCAACTTCCCGGCCAACGACTGGACCGATGCGGCGAAGGCCAGTGGTCTCACGGACTACCCGGAGACCCCGCTGGTCAAGCTCGCCACCGTGAAGCTCATGGACTCGGGTAGCCCCTTCGCCACCCTCGTCCAGAACTTCGAGTGGACCAACGAGGACCAGAACCAGGTCGCACTCGACATCGAGTCCGGCATGACCCCGGAGGAGGCGGCCCAGAAGTGGATCGACGCCAACCCCGACAAGGTCGCTGCATGGCTCGAGGGCACGGGAGCTGCCTGATCCGCAGCACCACCTAGCCTGAATCGAAGGGGCCCGGCCAGATGGCCGGGCCCCTTCGCCATGTCTGACCGATCCGAGCAGGGGGACACTTCCCACCGTGTGATGGGATGACTGCATGCGCGAGGCGATCCTGCTGGTCGGGGGCCAGGGCACTCGGCTCCGGCCCCTGACCCTCGGCACGCCCAAGCCGATGCTCCCTGTCGCCGGCGTTCCGGTGACCGTGCACCAGATCGAGCGTGCACGAGCGGCCGGAGTCGAGCGGATCATCCTCGGTACGTCGTACCGCGCGGAGGTCTTCGCCGAGCAGCTCGGCGACGGAAGCCATCTCGGTGTGGAGATCGCCTACGCCGTCGAGGATGAGCCGCTGGGCACGGGCGGTGCCATCCGGCACGCGGCCGCGCACCTGGTGAGCGGCCCCGACGACCCCGTCATGGTGCTCAACGGCGATGTGCTGAGTGGCGTCGACTACGCGGGGCTGGTGGAGGAGCACGTGAGTTCGGGTGCCCTCGCCACCCTGCACCTCGTGCGCGTCGCGGATCCCTCCGCGTATGGACTGGTGCCGACGGACGAGCACGGGCGCGTGCTCGCCTTCCGCGAGAAGCCGACGACTCCCGAGGAGATCGTCACGGACCAGATCAATGCGGGGTGCTACGTCTTCCGCAGGTCGGCCATCGACGCAATCCCTGTCGGGCGCCCCGTGTCGGTCGAGCGTGAGACCTTCCCGTCATTCCTCGCCGAGGGTGCGCTCGTGCGAGGCGTCGTCGACGACTCCTACTGGCTCGACCTCGGCACCCCCTGGGACTTCGTGCGCGGCTCCGCCGATCTCGTTCTCGGCATCGCACCCTGGGCGGGGCACTCGCCGGCGGAAGCGCTCGTCCTCGAAGGCGCTGAGGTCGACGGATCGGCAGTGGTCACGGGCGGTTCGACGGTCGGCCGGGGCGCACGCGTCGCGGCGGGGGCGCGCGTCCAGGGATCGGTGCTCCTCGACGGTGCGGTCATCGCAGCCGATGCCGTGGTGGAGGACTCGGTCATCGGCGCGGGCGCACACATTGATGCGGGTGCGGTCGTCGCCGGAAGCGTCATCGGTGATGGAGCCCGCGTCGGGTCGGGCAATGAACTGCGCGACGGTGCACGCGTGTGGCCCGGCATCGAGCTTCCCGCCACCGCGGTGCGCTTCTCCACCGACGCCTGACGGGCCGCGGCGGAGGAGTGACAGACTCGCGAAAACGACGCTTCGTGACACTTGGCGGACATCCAAAGTGTCCCGAAGCGTCGTTTTGGGCGGTGGAGCGGCGGCGACGACGTTGTTGGAGCGGGACGTTGATGCTCAGCGCAGGACGATGAAGTTCCCGGGGTCGCGCTCAGGTCGCGCACCCGGCTCTGCAGCGGGCCTGCCGATCGCGATGGCACCGAGTGGCTGCCACGACGCGGGGATATCGAGCACCTCCTGCACCACCTCGGGGCAGAACATCGTGGACGAGATCCACGCCGCACCCCAGCCCTCCGCGGCGAAGGCGACAAGGAGGTTCTCCACCGCGGCCCCGCCCGAGACGAGGAAGAGATCGCGTTCGAAGCCGGCGCGCCGGACGTCGGGGTAGGCATGCGGACCCTAGGCCATGTCGAGGAAGGGCAGGACCACCGCGGGTGCGCCCCACAGGATGTCCCCGCGCTTCACCCGCCGCTCGATGGCGTCCTCGTCGAATCCATCCGCCGCGAGATCGGCGCGCCACCGCTGCTGCATCGCCGACAGCAGCGCCTCGCGCCGCTCGTCGAGGACCACGAAGCGCCAGGGAGTGGTGTGGTGCGGCGCCGGTGCCGTGATCGCCATCGAGACTGCGCGCGTCACTGCCGCAGGGTCCACGGCATCGTCAGTGAAGTGCCGGATGGTGCGGCGCGAGGCCACGGCATCGCGTGCCCCCTCGCGTCGCGCCTCTGCCGAACCCAGTGGGAAGAGGTCCTCCTCGAGAGGGCGTACGCCGGAGACTGCCCCTGGGCCGTCGTCGCTGGACACGTGGTGGGCGAGGCCGCGCACGAGCGCGACGGGGACTCCGCCGGACTTGCCCTTGACGAGGTCTGCCGCCGAGGCGATCTCATCGGCCACGGCGATGACGGTCGCCTCCATCGCACGGCCCTGGGCATCGGGGAGTCCGCGCAGATCGTCGAGCACGGTCACGCCGGCGACGCCGATCGCGGAGTCGGTGAGTCCGTCGCGCCAGGGACGCCCGAGGGTGTCGGTCACCACCACGCCAACAGACAGCCCTGTGAGGTCGCGCAATCCCTGCCGCAAAGCCCGCGCCGACGCATCGGGGTCGCGGGGGAGGAGCAGCACGTGGCCCGCCGGCGCGTTGCTGGCATCGATGCCGGCTGCTGCGAGTACGAGTCCGTGGTGGGTGCGCACGATCCGGGTGGTGCCCCGCGGAGTCTCCTTTGTGGCGACCACCGTCACCGTCTCGGCATCGAGAGCAGCATCGCGCTGAGACTCGGGCACGATGCGGCCCTCGGACTTGCTCACGACCTTGCTCGTCACGACGATGACATCGCCCTCGATCAGCCCGGTCGAACCATCCGGCCATGCGGCGTCAGGGAGCGCGTGCGCGATCAGTGCGGCGAGATCGTCGCCCGAGGAGATTTCGCCGATCCCGGCGAGTCCGATGACCTGGAGTGTCATGCCGGTGTCCGCAGGCTCGAGGCAAGATCCAGTGCGGCCTGCGCGATAGCGGCTGTGGCGTCGGTGTCGGTCATGAGGAGCGGTCGGGCCTCGCAGGCAATGCCGAGTGACTGCACCGCAGGCACGGAAGGGGCGTCGGCGCTGTCCATGAGCCAGCCATCGAGGATGCCGTCAGCGGGGGCCCCCGCGGGGATCAGCGCGCGGCGCGGCCCGTAGTGGCGAGCGACTGCAGCGGCATCGGTCTGCACTCCGATGGCGGTGAGGCAGGCATCCGCCATGCCGCGGACGGGACGCCCGCTGACGATGGGTGAGACTCCGACCACTGGTGCCGCTGTCCGCTGCACTGCTTCGCGGATGCCCGGGACGCGCAGGATCGTGCCCACGGAGACCACCGGATTGGACGGGGGGAGCAGCACGACATCGGCGGATTCGATGGCCTCGACGACTCCGGGGCCGGGCTTGGCCTCGTCAGCGCCCACGAGCACGATCGCATGTGCGGGGAGCTCGGCGCGGTAGCGCACCCACCATTCCTGGAAGTGGATGGCGCGGCGCGCGGGCGCCCCGGAATCGTCCACGCCGCCCTCCGGGTCGTCCACGACGACATGGGTCTCCGCGCGCTCGTCGGTCATCGGGAGGAGGCGGACGCCTGGGCGCCAGCGATCGCAGAGTGCCTCGGTGATGGTCGAGAGGGGGAAGCCGGCGTTGAGCATCTGCGTGCGCACCAGGTGGGTGGCGATGTCGCGGTCGCCCAGACCGAACCACGAGGGCTCGAGGCCGTAGGCGGCCAATTCCTCCTTGACGGTGAAGGTCTCCGCCTCACGGCCCCAGCCGCGCTCCTCGGAGATGCCGTTGCCCAGGGTGTACATCACCGTGTCGAGGTCCGGGCACACGCGCAGGCCGTGGATCCAGATGTCGTCGCCGGTATTGCCGATGACGGTCACCTCGGCGTCCGGGGCTGCGGCCAGCAGCCCGCGAAGGAAGCGAGCGCCGCCGATCCCCCCTGCGAGCACGGTGATGCGGCGCAGCGGTGTCGGGGTCGTCGGCATGGTCATAGGGTGTCACGATGCCGTCCACGCCGTCGGGGGTCGTCCGGGCGCTGGCCCGCGCCCGGCGGGGATCGACCCTCGCGCCCGACGAGGCCACCTGGCTGATCGGCGCCCGTGGGGATGCCCTCGAGGAGCTGCTCGACGTCGCCGGATCGCTGCGCGATCGCGGGCTCGAGGACGCCGGGCTACCCGGAGTCATCACCTACTCGCCCAAGGTCTTCATCCCGCTCACCCGCCTGTGCCGGGACCGCTGCCACTACTGCACTTTCGCGACTGTCCCGCACCGCGTGCCCGCGCCGTATCTCTCGCCCGATGAGGTCCTCGACATCGCCCGCAGCGGAGTTGCCCTCGGATGCGCTGAGGCTCTCTTCACTCTCGGCGATCGGCCCGAGGATCGCTGGCCCGCGGCTCGCGAGTGGCTCGACGAGGCGGGGTACGCCGACACGCTCTCCTACGTGCGCGCGATGTCGATCCGGGTTCTCGAGGAGACGGGGCTGCTGCCGCACCTCAATCCGGGCGTGATGTCGTGGGAGGAGATGCGTCGCCTCCGACCCGTCGCGCCCAGCATGGGGATGATGCTCGAGACCACCTCCGAGCGTTTGTGGTCCACCCCTGGCGCTCCCCACTTCGGCAGCCCCGACAAGGAGCCGCGCGTCCGCCTGCAGGTCCTCGAGGACGCGGGTCGCCTGGCGATTCCCTTCACGACCGGCATCCTCGTCGGCATCGGCGAGACGGATGAGGAGCGCGTCGATGCGCTCTTCGCCATCCGTGCGGTCCACCGGCGCCATCGGCACGTGCAGGAAGTGATCGTTCAGAATTTCCGCGCCAAGGACGACACGGCCATGCGTGGTGAGCCCGACCTCGATCAGCAGTCCTACCTCGCGGCTCTCGCCACCGCGCGCATCCTGCTCGGCCCCGGCGTGCGCCTGCAGGCCCCGCCCAATCTCTCCGATGACCTTGCGCTCCTGCTGCGTGCGGGTGTCGATGACTGGGGCGGCGTAAGCCCGGTGACACCGGATCACGTCAATCCCGAGAGGCCGTGGCCGCACCTGGATGCGCTTCGCGAGAGCACAGCCGCCGCGGGATTCGAGCTGCGCCCGCGTCTCACCGCGCACCCGCGCTACGTGCTCTCCGGAGAGTGGATCGATCCGCGTGTGCGGCCCCACGTCGACGCCCTGGCGGATCGACAGGGACTACTCAATCCGGCGGCGCTTCCCGTCGGGTTGCCATGGCAGGAGCCCGATGCGGACTCGGGCGGCTACGCGGACTTCGCCGCGCGTGCCGCAGGCGGGCGCGTCGATCTGCACATCGACATCGACATCACCGGCCGCTCGACTGATCGCCGAGAGGACTTCGCCGATGTCTACGGCGACTGGGAGGAGGTCTCCGAGCGTGCCCGTCGCGTGAGCGCCGGGGTCCCCCGCCTGCCGTCGGACATGCGCCACGCACTCGACATCGCCCATTCCGATCCCGCACGCCTTGCCCACCCGGACTACGCCGATGAGGCGGTTGCCCTCATGTCGGCGACAGGCGACGCCCTCGAGGCGGTCGCGGCACTTGCCGACGATCTTCGCCGCGAAGTCGTCGGGGATGAGGTCACCTACGTCGTCAACCGCAACATCAACTTCACCAATGTCTGCTACACCGGGTGCCGCTTCTGCGCCTTCGCCCAGCGGGCCTCCGATGTGGATGCCTTCACCCTCTCTCTCGAGGAGGTGGCACGGCGGGTGCGCGAGGCCGTCGAGGCGGGGGCGACCGAGGTCTGCATGCAGGGGGGCATCCACCCCGACCTGCCCGGCACGGCGTACTTCGATCTCGCTCGCGCGGTGAAGGCCGAGGCGCCGGGCATCCACCTCCACGCCTACAGCCCGATGGAGGTGGTCAACGGCGCCGCTCGCACCGGAATGTCCCTGCGCGACTGGCTCATCGCCGCGCGCGAGGCAGGTGTCGACTCACTGCCGGGCACCGCAGCGGAGATCCTCGACGACGATGTGCGCTGGATCCTCACCAAGGGCAAGTTGCCCGCGGCGTCGTGGATCGAGGTGGTGACGACCGCTCATGAGGTCGGGCTGCGTACGACGTCGACGATGATGTACGGCCACGTCGACGAGCCATGGCACTGGGTCGATCACCTGCGCACGCTCCGAGGCATACAGGAGCGCACGGGTGGATTCACCGAGTTCGTGCCGCTTCCCTTCGTGCACCACAGCGCACCGATCTATCTGGCGGGAGTGGCCCGCCCCGGACCGACGGCTCGCGACAACCGCGCGGTGCATGCCATGGCGCGGATCATGCTGCACGGTGCGGTGCCTCACATCCAGTGCTCCTGGGTCAAGCTCGGTGACGAAGGCTGCCGCGTGATGCTCGCGGGCGGCGTCGACGATCTCGGCGGCACGCTCATGGAGGAGACGATCAGCCGCATGGCGGGCTCGGAGCACGGGTCGGCGAAGACGGTCGAGGACCTCCAGGAGCTGATCCGCTCCGCCGGAAGGACCCCGCGCCAGCGCACGACGGGCTACGACGCGCCCGCCCAGGCGGTGTCCGTTTGACCCCCTGCCACGGGAGTCCCGGCACCCTCGGGGGTGCGCCCATGAGGGCCAGTTGCCTCACGGGCTTGACGCGCGGCCTCACGACCTATGTAATGACACCGTTGTCATTTCGAGACGCGGGGCCAGCCTGCGCCTCAGGAGGGGAGGTCGGCAGTGGGTGATCCCGTGCTGCTGCCGTTGACCACCGCAGAGGCTGACGAAGCCATGGAGTGGCAGGAGCGCGCACTGTGCGCTCAGACGGACCCCGAGGCGTTCTTCCCGGAGAAGGGCGGAAGCACACGCGAGGCAAAGCGCGTGTGCCTGTCCTGCGAGGTGCGCGGTGAGTGCCTGGAGTACGCGCTCGCCAATGACGAGCGCTTCGGCATCTGGGGCGGCCTGTCCGAGCGCGAGCGGCGCCGGCTGAAGAAGCAGGCCGTCTGAGCCGACGCCACCGCGTCACGGCCGTCATCGTCGCATCGGATGGCGCGGTCTGGCTCCCCGCGGTCCTCACGGTCCTCGGCGGACAGACTCGTCATCCCGATGCAGTCGTCGGTGTCGATGCAGGTTCCACCGACGCCAGCGCACGTATCCTCACCGAATCCCTCGGCTATGACCGCGTCGTCGTACTCGACGGCGCCGACGCGCAGAGCGGATTCGGTTCGTCGGTGAACGCCGGCCTTTCGTCCGGCGTACTGAAGTCTGATAGCGACGAGGCCTTCGACGTGGAGACCACGGAGTGGGTCTGGCTCCTCCACGACGACTCCGCGCCGGCGCCCACCTGCCTCGAGCGGCTCCTCGAGGCCGCCGACGCCCACCCTCGGACCGCGGTCCTCGGCCCCAAGGCCCTCGGCTGGCACGACCGCCGGCTCCTCCTCGAGGTCGGCTTCAGTGTCACGGGGGCGGGGCGCCGCGTCACGGGGCTCGAGCGCCGCGAGCACGACCAGGGGCAGCACGATGAGCGCAGTGAGGTGCACGCCGTCGGCACCGCCGGGATGCTCGTCCGCCGCGATGTGTGGGATGCGCTGGGCGGATTCGATCCCCAGCTCCCGCTCTACCGCGACGACCTTGACCTGTGCTGGCGCGCATGGCGGGCCGGTCATGAGGTGCGCGTCGTTCCCGATGCCGTGATGCACCACCGCGAGGCGTCCTACCACGGCCGACGCGAGGGCTCCACCATGCCGGGCCGCGGTCATCGGCTCGACCGACGCTCAGCACTCCTTGTGTTGCTCGCCCAAGCCCCCGGGTGGCGCGTGCCTTTCACGGGAATCCGATTGGCATTCGGCTCGATGCTCCGATCGCTCCTCTATCTCCTGGGCAAGGACGTACGTCGTGCCGGTGACGAAATCGCGGCAATCGGGTCCTTGCTCATCCATCCGGGACGCATCATGGCCTCGCGGCGGCGCGCGGCCGCTACCTCCACCCTGAGCTCCCGCGAAGCGGTGCACGACCTGCGTCCCGGCGCGTGGTCGCAGGCGCGAAGCGCCCTGGAGGCTCTGGGTGGCATCGTCGCGGCGGGGCGCTCCGGCGGGGCATCGACGGTGGGAGCCTTGGAGTCAGGGCCTGTCTCCGACGATGCTGACATCTTCGAAGACCCTGCTGATGGATTCTTCCGCCGAGCGCTGTCGCGACCCGCCGTGGTGATCTGCCTGGTACTCCTTGTCGCGGCGGCGATCGCGGGTCGCTCACTGTGGTGGGGGGATGGGGTGCTCTTCGGCGGAGCACTGCTGCCGAGTCCCGATGGCGCGGGCGCCCTCTGGGCGGCCTACACCGACACGTGGCACGACGTCGGCCCAGGATCCACCGTCCCTGCGGCGCCTCTCACGGCCCTTCTCGCCGCGCTAGCGACGCTGGCACTGGGCAAGGCGGGCCTCATGGTGGGCCTCGTCCTCTTCCTCGCGGTCCCGGCTGCCGGTCTCAGCGCCTGGTGGTCGCTGCGTGGCGTCGTCACCGCACGCGGTCCGCGCACGTGGGCAGCGCTCGCCTACGCGCTCCTTCCCGCGATGACGGGCGCTATCGCGAGCGGTCGACTCGGCGTCATGATCGCGATCGTCCTACTTCCTGCGCTGGCGCGCGTCGTCGCACGACTCCTCGGACTCGCGCCCGGCCTGGCTCCGGTCTCAGGTCGTACCCCCTGGGGGGCATCACTCCTCGCCGCGGTGGTCGTGGCCTGCGCTCCCGTCACCTGGGTGTGGCTGGTGCTTGCCGTCGTCGCTGCCTTTGTCGCGGCAGGTGTCGCGGGACGCCT
>CAZLZC010000027.1:3372-4744 GCA_964563825.1 uncultured Actinomyces sp. | reverse complement strand
GCTCCGCGCACCCTCCTGCTGCGTCCGCAGGATGCCTCGCAAGTGGACTACGCACTCGTCAACGGCACGGGCCCGACGCTGGGTGATGCGGAGGTCGCGCCTCCCGCATCCGACTGGGCTGAGCTCGACAGGCTCGTGGCAGGTCTCGTGTCAGGGCGCGGCGGTGACGAAGTGAGTGGTCTCGCTGCCTACGCCGTGCGCTACGTCGTCCTGGAGCAAGCCGAGGCGGAGAGTCGCGAGCTCGCTCGCAGCCTCGATTCCGTGCCCGGCCTGCGCCGCGTCGCGGGACAGGAGGGCGAGGTGCTGTGGCGTGTCGAGGCTGAGGCGAGCCGCGTCGTCCTGGTTGACGATGCAGCACCGCCATCCGAGACCCCACTGCCGCTGGTCCGACTGTCCTCGGCCGAACCCTTCGTCGACACCCTGCTCACCGGGCCAGGTGCGCTCGTGCGCCTGGCCCAGACAGCCGACCCCGCATGGCGCGCGACGCTCGACGGAGCTGCGCTTTCGGCGCCCGCCGCCCCCGCAGAAGCCGATGGCCCCGTCCTCCAGGAGTTCGCACTCCCCGCCGACGCCCAGGGCTCACTCGTGGTCTCCGTCGACGATGCACCGCGCACGCGCTGGCTGTGGGCGCAGGCGATCGCCTGGTTGGTCATCGCCGTGCTGGCACTGCCGGCTCGGCGCTCCGCGGGCGACGATGACGCGGACGGCGACATCGACCCAGATGGTGACGCCAGTGACGTCGGCGCAGAAGAGATCGCGAAGGAGGTGGCGCCGTGAGTGACGAGACCTCAACTCCCGTCTCATCAGACGAGCGCCGCCGACTTCGCCGCCGCCGTACGCGGGCCGATGCCGCGCCCCCTCCGGATCCCGGTGCATGGCGCGCAGTGGGGGTCGTCGCGGGCATCGCAGTTGTCCTCGTCATCGCTGGCTTCCTCGCACCGGCACCCGAGGCCGATCAAGACGCAGCGGGCACGGTGCAGCCGGTCGATTCGTCCACGGCCGTGTGCCCGGAGCCAGGCTCGATCGACGGTGCGCGCACGACATCGTCGATCACCGTCGTCCCTGGCCTCCCCGGTCAGGATCGCGACGGCGAGGCTGTCATCGCCTACCTCGAGGGCGGTGACGGCACGGGGGACGGCTCCGGTGAGACCGTCCCGGCCGATCCGGGGGCCGTGTCCGCAGACGGGGAACCCCAGGGCTCTCTGGCGCAGCCCGGCGACGTGGCCCAGGTGGTCGCGGAGGAGAGCCGCCTCCCGGCCCTGGAGATCCGATCCGTGGGTGGTCTTGCCCCCGGGCTCGTCTCCGCGCAGACCACGCAGGATTCCTTCAGCGACGGACGTGGCCTGTCGAGCCAGGCGTGCCTCGGACCGGA
>CAZLZC010000027.1:0-3272 GCA_964563825.1 uncultured Actinomyces sp. | reverse complement strand
GTGCCGCGGGGCGCGGACTGGATCCCCGCGTCAGTGGAGCCCGCCACCCGCGTGCTCATCCCCGGCGTCATCGGGGGACCCGGTGGGCGGCAGCTCCTCGTACATGCCCCCGGTGAGTTGTCGGCCACGGTGCGCGTCCGGCTCATCACCGCGGCGGGATCCTTCGTCCCCGCAGCCACCCCTGAGATCGAGGTACCGGGCGGCTCGGTGGTCGCTGTCGACCTCGACTCGGCCCTCCAGGGTGATGACGCGACCGTTGATCTGCAATCGGATCAGCCCATCGTCGCCGGCGTACGGCAGCGACACCCCGGTGTCGAGGCCACGGCCGGCTCACTTGAGGAGCTGTCCTTCACGGCGGGTGCTGCACTCATCGGTGCCGGCGCCGACAGTGCAAACACGACCGGCAACACCGCTGCCGTCACCGGTCTCTCGGCTGAGCGCAGTACCGGTGTGACCGTGTGGCTGACGGCACCCGACGACATCATCACCATCGAGCGCGCACCCGACTCCGACATGGCCGACATGGAGTCGCCGTCTGCGGCTGAGTCGAGCGCTACCTCGGCCGATCCGACGACGACGCCCACGGGCGAAGCGACCGCTGATGATTCCGCCCTGGCTCCGGTCGAGGTGGCCCTGCGCATCCTCGCCGTGTCTCCTGAGGGCCAGCCGCTGCCGGCGACCGACGACATCATCGTTTCCGTCCCGCGCGGTCGGCTGGTCGCGGTCGAGATCCCCCGGCCCGAGGGTGCCGCGTGGTTCACCGCCGTGGCCACCGTGTCAGGGGGCGAGGTGGTCATTGCCCACCGTGTCGTCCGCCGCAACAAGGACGGCTCGCTCGTGACGGGCTACCCCTGGCGTCCGCTGCGGACCACGGTGATCGTGCCGCGTGCGGTACCCAGCCCCGGCCTGGCGATCACTGGAAGCTGACTCCGGCGTGGCATCGCCCAGGGTGTGCGATCGGGCGGTAGCGTCGCGGCTCGTGGGCTACCGACGCCGTTGCTCCCGCGTAACCTGCGGACGCGCCGCCAATTCCACCCTGACCTATGTCTACGCCGACTCCACGGCTGTGCTGGGCCCGCTCTCATCGGCGGTGGACCCGCACGGCTACGACCTCTGCGAGATCCACGCCGCCCGCCTCACCGTGCCGCTGGGCTGGCAGGCGGTGCGGATCGAGCCGGATCCGCAAGACATGCGCCCCTCCGGCGATGACCTCGAGGCGCTGGCCAATGCGGTCCGCGAGGCTGCTGCCTCGAGCGAGCGCAGTGCCACCCTCTTCGATGAACTCGAGTCGCGCACGGCGGTGGGAGCCGAGGGCACTCGCCGAGGCCACCTGAGGTCTCTGCCCGCCGGTTACGACTCCGAGGGGTGACATCGGTGGCCGGCTCATCCGGCGACGAGTCCCTCCCGCACGCCGCGGGGCTGGACGCGGTCTTCAAGGCGTACGACGTGCGCGGGCTTGTCCCCGAGCAGTTCGACGCCGCATTGGCGCGCACGATCGGTGCGGCCTTCGTCGAGGTGCTCGGCATACGCGCGGAGGCGGGGGGCCCGGGTGCTGTCGTCGTAGGTCAGGACATGCGCCCGTCGGGTGATGACCTCGTCGCGGCCTTCGCCGACGGAGTGTGCTCCCAGGGCTGCGACGTCATCCGGATCGGCTTGGCGAGCACCGACGGCCTCTACTTTGCTTCGGGCGACCTGGGTCTGCCGGGTGCGATGTTCACCGCCAGCCACAACCCGGCTCAGTACAACGGCATCAAGCTGTGCCGCGCGGGCGCGGCTCCCGTGGGCATGGAGACCGGATTGCGCGAGATGCGCGATCTCGTCGAGTCGGGTGTGCCGTCGTACGCCGGTCCGGCCGGCACGGTGACCAGAAGCGACACCATGCCCGCCTACGCGGGCTTCCTGCGCTCCCTCGTCGACCTCTCGTCGAGTCGGGCCCTCTCCGTCGTGATCGACGCCGGCAACGGCATGGCCGGCCTCACCGCACCGGCGGTGCTCGGCACGGCCGCGGGACTCCCGGCACTACCGCTGGAGATCACCCCCCTCTACTTCGAACTCGACGGGACCTTCCCGAATCACGAGGCCAATCCCATCGAGCCAGCCAACCTGCGCGACCTGCAGAGCGCGGTCGTCGCCGAAGGGGCAGACATCGGCCTTGCCTTCGACGGCGACGCCGATCGCTGCTTCGTCATCGACGAACGCGGAGTCGCGGTCAACCCCTCGGCCATCACAGCGCTGATCGCCCAGCGCGAGCTGCAACGACTGCCGGGTGCCACCATCATCTACAACTGCATCAGCTCGCGCACCGTGCCCGAGGTCGTCGCTGAGAGCGGTGGGGTCGCGGTGCGCACGCGCGTGGGGCACTCCTTCATCAAGGCGCGCATGGCCGAGACGGGCGCGGTGTTCGGTGGCGAGCACTCGGGTCACTTCTACTTCACCGACTTCTGGCGCGCAGACTCCGGCATGCTCGCCGCGCTGCACGTCCTAGCGGCCCTCGGCTCGGCGCCGCCGGGGACGACGCTGTCGAGCCTGCTTGCCCGCTACGACCGATATGTGGCGAGCGGCGAGATCAACTCCGTCGTCGCAGACGCTGCGGCTTCGACCGAGCAGGTCCGCAGGTCCTTCGAGGGGCGCGAGGGTGTCTCCTTCGATGATCTTGACGGCATGACCGTCTCGGCCCCCTCCTGGTGGTTCAATCTCCGACCGAGCAATACCGAGCCCCTCCTCCGGCTGAACGTCGAAGCGGTGGATGGTGGCACGATGGAGTCGGTCCGCGACGAGGTGCTTGCCCTCGTCCGCGGTGCGTGAGGAGGACTGCCGTGTCGGAGACGCTGGGCCTTGACCCGTTGCTGCTCGAGATCCTCGCGTGCCCGTGCAAGGCGCACGCGGCACTCGAGGTGGACGGTGCGAGGCAACTGCTTGTCTGCACCGTCTGCCTTCGGGGCTTCCCCGTGCGGGACGGGATTCCTGTGATGCTGCTGGATGAGGCGCTCCCGCCGGCAGAGGCCTGATGCCGCACATCGTTGCGGGGGCCCTCAAGGAGTACGACTGGGGGATCGTCGACGGCTTGGCGCGCTGGCACGGGGCCACCGGCACTCCCCAGGCAGAGCTGTGGTTCGGGACCCATCCCTCGGGGCCGACCCCGGTTGTCGCCGGTGCCGACTCCGGACTGCTGCTCGCTGATCTTGACGATCATCTGGGCATGCCCCTGGTGAAGTTGCTCGCCGCGGGCACGCCCCTGTCCATCCAGGTCCATCCCGACGCTCATCTGGCCC
>CAZLZC010000026.1:0-18805 GCA_964563825.1 uncultured Actinomyces sp. | reverse complement strand
CTGCGGTGGTCGCCCTGGGACTGGGCCTGCTGCCCACGGGTGCCACAGCGGCGCCCGCGCCCTCGGTTGATGCGGCTTTTACGCCCACGTTGACCTACGTCCCCTGCCCTGTTGGTGAGGAATTGCCACCGCGGACCAGGTGCGCGAGTCTGCGGGTGCCGCTCGACTGGCAGACCCCCGATGACGGCCGCACGATCCAGATAGCGATGAGAGTGACGACGCCTCGGCGTGACGCGGGCCGGATGGGCCTGACCTGGAACCCCGGTGGACCGGGAGCTCCAGTTCTGAATTCGCACGGTGGGATCTACTCCCTACTGCCTGCGTCTGTTCGCGGCCGCTTCGACCTCGTTTCCTGGGATCCGCGCGGCGTAGGCCAGAGTGGACCCAAACTCGCCGAGTGCACCCCTGTGAGTGTCCTCCCTCCGGCCACCGGCCCGGTGGACTGGGATGCGTTCTGGGAGGAATCCGACGCCACCGAGGGGGTCGCGAGAGCGGCGTGCTTTGCCGCGAATCCGAACGCGGCTCCCTACCTCGGCACCTGGCAGGTGGTGCGCGACATGGAGGCGATGCGCGCCGCGCTGGGATATGACCGCTGGAATTTCTGGGGCATGAGCTACGGCACCCGTCTTGGGAACACCTACGCGCGCACCTTTCCTGACCGGTTGCGGGCACTCATCGAGGATGCCCCGCTCATGGCCAACGAGAACTTGGCGCGCTTCGGCTCCACGTCACCGGCCGGCTTTTTCGAGGCCGAGCAGGTGTATGCCTCTCTGGTCGGCAAGCGGCAGGCCTACAAGATCCGCGCGATCTTCAACTACCTCGACGACAGCACGATCGATGCGGGTCTGGCGCAGCCTGTCAATCGTTGGGGCCTCTCCGGAGGCATTAATGCCGCGCTGCGTGAAGGAAAACTTAAAGAAGTGCGCCAGACCGTCAATTCCGTCTACGGCTTGATCACCGCAAACGATCATGGAACGCGAGAGAGAGCCGCTCGCGCTGCGGCGCGGGTCCTTAAGGACCGAAGCGAGGATGAGCCGATCATTCCTGACCCATTGAGTGACTCGTTCGTTGCCAGTTTTGTGAACTGCGCAGACTTGCCGGATCGTCCCACTCCGGCGCAGATCGCACGGATGTCGAGAGTGGCCGAGCAAGATTACGGCACCGCTTACGGGTTCGCTGTCAACAGGGCCAGCCACTGCTTGGGCCTGCCATCCGCCTACTCTCCGCCGTCGTCCAATGGAGACAGCACGATCACGTTGCGCACTCCGCCACTCTTCCTGCTCACCACCGGAGATGCGGCAACACCCTGGATTTGGGGTCGCAGCCTCGCCAACACCTTCGCGAGGTCACGCACCATTACCTACGACTCCACGGTGCATGGTGTCGTTACGGTTGCCTCACCGTGTCTCGAAGGCGCCATCGAAAAGTATCTGTTGAATCTGCAACTCCCTCGCGGCGACGTGTTCTGCCCCTTTGGAAGTTAGGGCGTCCCGATGAAATCACCGTGGATCGCTGGACTCGCTGCAGTTGCCCTGGCGGTGCCCGTGGTGATCGCCAGTCCAGCCCAGGCGGGTGCCTATCGGCCTCTGGACGAGCGCTCCCTGGCGAATTCCTCGATGAGCGCCGCGGACATCCCGCGCTGGATGCGTCATGGCATCGCGCCGAGGGTCGAGCGCGTCTTCGCCGAAGGCCGCAACGCCTCACGCCCTCAGCTGTGTCTGCAAGAAGACAACAGCTATGTCGTGGGCGTGCGTCCTCGGCAGTCGATGGTGTCCACAGCGATCACCCGCGAGGATGAGGCATCGGGTCGAGGCACTCTGATCGAGTCGGCGATTTTCCAGTACCGCACGCGGTCGGATGCTGAGCGCGCGTGGGCTGACCTGAATGCGCGGGCTCGCACCTGTCCGAGTTTTGTCCAAGAGGAAGAATCGGACATCGGTGGTGGACGGGTGGAGGTCAACACTCGCGTGGGGGCTCTGCGGAATGTCTTCGGCACCCCTGGGCTGGAAGTGGTCATCGACTACACGGCGGATATCAGGTTCGGCGACATCAATTGGTTGATGATCGCCGATCAGCACGCGAACTATTACCTGGCGGGCACGTCTATTGTGCGAGTGACGTATGCCAACGTCATGGGGCAGAGCCTGGGAGTGGGCCGGGTGACGCAGGGATTCGTGCAGACGATGGCGATCGTTCTCGCCCAGCGCGTGGAGAGTCGCAGTTCGCGCTAGGGGACCACTTATCCTGCAGGGTCCGGAGGGGCCATCTCCTGCGGATGCGTCACCAGCGAACCTCCCGGGGTCTCGGGGTGGTGCGCACGTTGAGGAAGTGGCCGAAGGTCGCGAGAAAGACTGCTGCTGAATCGACGAGGGGCCTGAAGTGGGTAGTGCTGTTCTTGGAGTCTTGGTAGATGGTCTTGATGGGTAGCTCCACGAGGGGGATCCTGTGGCGCAGCAGGGCGCAGAGTACGTGCATCTCGTAGTCGAACCGGTTCCCACGGGTGATCATCAGCTGACTCAGGAGGCCGGCGGGGTAGGCGCGAAGCCCGGTTTGGGTGTCGACGATCGATCGGCCTGATTGCCACTGCACCAGGACGCGGCTGACGCGATTGCCCAGCCGGCTCTTCCAGGGAACCGAACGAGCTGTCAGGGATCTCACTCCGAAGACAACGGCAGTAGCCGATTCGGTCGCGAGCATGGCCCTCAGGGCGACCTGGACGACATCGGTGACCCGATGCTGGCCATCGGCATCGGCGGTGATCACCACGCTCGCGGATCCATTCGTATCCTGAATGTGCCTGAAGGCTGTCTTCAACGCGGCACCCTTGCCCAGATTCTCCGAATGAGCGATGACGACGACGTTGGGAAGTGAGCGAATGTCATCAAAGATCTGGCTGGCATGCTGGCAGGAGCCGTCATTGACAACGATCACGGATCCGAAGCCTGATGCAGTCAGAGCCTCGACGTACTGGACGAGCTGAAGGGGTGGGTCCAGGGAGGGAATGACTACAGCGGCGCGAGCAAGACACGGATGAGTCGCTGCCACGCGTCGCCCTCCCTCACATGGACCAGTCGTGCTCGGTGCCAAGAACTCCAGTATGGGTGCTCAGAAGGGGGCGACACCTGGGATTGTCACTTGATGCGGCACACTCGCGCAGGGCCGTGCGGCGTGAGGGATCCACCCACAGAGACTCACGGAGTCGTCCACTGCCCGGCCATGTCCTTGAGAATGCGCCCTTGGGCTGTGGGCATTGCCGCCGCGAGCATCCTTGTCACCACGGTCCCCACCGTCGCGCTGCCGGCACAGGCCGCGCCCCGTGATCCAGCGCGGCTGACCGTGATGACACAGAATCTCTACCTCGGGTCAAGCCTGGACCCAGCGATCGAGGCCCAGGACGCGCGAGAGTTCATCATCGCTGTGGCCACGATCTACGGCACGGCGGTCGCCACTGACTTCCCGAAGCGGGCGCAAACCATCGCCAAGGCCATCGCCGACGAGCGCCCCGACCTCATCGGGCTGCAGGAGGTCACGAAGTGGACGGCCACGCGCACCGATGGTGGTCCTGACCTCCCTAATTACGACTTCCTCGAGATTCTCATGGCTGCGCTGGAGGCCGAGGGGCTCAACTACTCGGTCGCCGGCGTCGTAGACAATGCGAACATCTCTGCCCCGCTGGTCAACCCTGAGCTGGAATGTGACGGCACCTTCCCTGCCTTCGACTGCAACGCGACGCTCCTAGATCGCGACGCGATCCTGGTGAACAACGAGACAGGCATCAAGATCACGCCGCGGAGCCTCAAGACCGGTCGATTCAAGGCCCAGGCCAGCCTGGAGACACCACTCGGACCGCGTTCGTTCGACCGCGGCTGGCTCTACGTCGACATGGAGTACTCGGGTCGCGACTTCCGCTTCGCCAATACTCATCTCGAGGTCGAGAGCTACGCGACGGTGCAGACACGTCAGTCACGGGAGTTCATCGAGATCGTCCAGAAGGACCGTCCCGGGCCCGTCATCGCCGCGGGCGACTTCAACTCCGCGGCCGATGGCTCCAACACCCGTTCCTACGCCATCCTCACGGACTACTTCGCGGACATGTGGGACGAGGGTCGACACGGCGTGGGCCTGACCTGCTGCCAGGACGGTGAGTTGCAGAACACCGAGTCCGAGTACACCGTGCGGATCGACCTGCTGCTGGGCAAGGGGAAGGTGAGCTCCAACTGGGCCCGCGTCTTGCCGCTGCCGATCGAGGGGGCTCAGGCGCTGCCGTTGTGGGGTTCAGACCACGGAGGCGTCGTTGCGCAGGTCCGCCTGCGGTAGGGCCCTGCGGGTCGGCCCAGCCCCCCTAGCGGGCTGGGGCGCGTCAGGGGAGGACGTCGGTGCAACTGCCTACGACCGTGGCCACGGCGGCGTCGCACGCCTCGTGCCACTTCATGCTCACCGTGCCCTTCTTGGGGGCTCCCATGAACGTGACCGGCTTCATGTAGCTGGCGTTGACGCTCACCTGCGTGCCACCGTCGATGGCGTGGAAGTCCACATCGACGGAGATCGGGTAGGCATCCGAGTCGCTGACCATCATGGCGATCGTGATGTCGGAGGCGACGGTGCCGTAGACGAAGAGCGCGACCTCGCCGTGCTCGGCATGGATGTCCGTCCCGTGGTCGGCGATGCTGGTGTAGCCGCCGGCCGTGAGAGCGGCGAGCACGCGATCATGCGCCTCCTGCGGTGGCACCGTGACCGCAAAGGACTTGGCGGCGGTAATGGGCGGAAACATCTTGCCGAAGAAAGACACCGAAACCCCCTGAGTGAGTGAAGCGACTTCTTGAGAGTCAAGCAGCATCCGAAGTGCCAAGTCAAAGGGCGCGACAGACGCTCAGGTGGGGCGCTCCACCGATCCCATCGCGCTGCCGCTGTCGGGAGAGAGGTCGGCCCGGAGGAACGCCTCTGTCTCGGGCATCGCGACGTGCAGGTCGTTGACGCGATGCAACTCCACCGTCAAGCGCTGGGCCCTCAGGTCGAAGACGTGGCCGCCGTGGGCGCGATCATCCGTCACCGCGTGCAGGTGGTAGCCGGGGATTGCCACGGAAGGTGCGTACGCCGGGGACCAGAAGCCCACGAGGACGGCGTCTACGGCGTCGACGCCAAAGACAGCCTGGTCCGCGATGGCTTCCACGAGCGGCGTACCGGATGCGTGCCGGCAGGCTGCGCGGAGTCTGAGCACATCGACGTGGCCACGTATGCGCCAGGCCACGAAGTCATTGTCGCTGCGGCGCAGAGTGTCGAGGCGCGCGGTGAGGTCGTCCCAGGACGCAACGCCCTCGAGTTCGTGCACCTCGTCGGCCACGAAGGACACGACTGTCGCGAAGGGCGTCAGCCGCGCGTCGGGCACCTCCGTGACGGACTGATCGCTGCCGACTCGGTAGCAGTGACCGTCGACCAGCACCATCTCACCATCGAGATCCTCGAAGGTCCCCAGCCCGAGATCGCCGTGCCGCTTGAGGTCTCCCACCGTGATGGCGCCCTGGTATAGCCCTTCGACGAGAGCACCGCACGTCGACACCTGGAAGAGGGAGTGGTGATCGAGGTCGAGGCCCTCCGACAGGGCCTGCTGGACCAGGTCGCGGATGCTCCGGCCGGTGGCCGCAGAGCGCGCGTGGAGGGCCTCCCAGAGGGAGTCCGAGATCACCGTGTCCAGGCGCCGTGGCATGGCGCCACGGTAGGGCCTCGCCCCTGACCGAGGGGTGACCGATCCCTGTGTTGCCGGTGTCCAATTCTGGACCTAGTCTACGAACCGTGACCACCAGCGCTGACGTCCTCAAGGAGCACGGGCTCCAGGTGACGGCACAGCGTCTGGCCGTCCTGGCCGCGGTGCAGCATCATCCCCATGCCACGGCCGATGCCGTCGCCGACACCGCGCGTGAGCAGATCGGCGCCATCTCGAAGCAGTCGGTGTACGACGCGCTGGCGGCACTCGTGGACGCGGGCATCGTGCGGCGTATCGAGCCGGCCGGGTCCGCCGCTCGCTACGAGACGCGCGTGGGTGACAACCATCATCACCTCGTGTGCCGCGGCTGCGGCGGCGTCGTCGATGTCGACTGCGTCGTCGGCGCCGCACCGTGTCTCACTGCGGCTGATGCTGCCGGTTACTCCGTCGACGAAGCCGAAGTGACCTTCTGGGGGACCTGCCCCACCTGCGCCTCAGGCGCTCCCGAATAGCACCACACCATCACCGCCATACAACCGGAGGAGAACACATGGCGAACGAGAGCAAGTGCCCGATGTCGGCTGGTGCCGGCGTCGGCACGCAGAACCAGGATTGGTGGCCCGAGCAGCTCGACCTGCGCATGCTCCAGCAGAACCCCCCGCAGGCCGACCCCATGGGCCCGGGCTTCGACTACGCCAAGGAGTTCGAGAAGCTCGACTTCGAGGCCGTCAAGGCTGACCTGCACGCCCTCATGACTGATTCGCAGGAGTGGTGGCCCGCCGACTACGGCCACTACGGCCCGTTCTTCATCCGCATGGCCTGGCACAGCGCGGGCACCTACCGCATGACCGATGGTCGCGGCGGCGGCGGCGAGGGCCTGCAGCGCTTCGCCCCGCTCAACAGCTGGCCCGACAATGCCAACCTCGACAAGGCCCGCCGCCTGCTGTGGCCGATCAAGGCGAAGTACGGCCGTCAGATCTCCTGGGCAGACCTCTTCATCCTCACGGGCAACGTCGCGCTCGAGAGCATGGGCTTCGAGACCTTTGGCTTTGGGGGCGGCCGCGCCGACGTGTGGCAGGCCAACCAGACCTACTATGGTTCCGAGCACGAGTGGCTCGCCGACAACCGCTACACCGGTGATCGCGTCCTCGAGAACCCGCTCGGTGCGGTTCAGATGGGCCTCATCTACGTCAACCCCATGGGCCCCAACGGCGTACCCGACCCGCTGGCTTCGGCGCGCGACATCCGCGAGACATTCGGTCGCATGGCCATGAACGACGAGGAGACCGTCGCCCTCATCGCCGGCGGACACACGTTCGGCAAGAGTCACGGTGCCGCACCCGCGGATACCTACGTGGGTCCAGAGCCCGCGGCGGCCCCCCTCCAGCAGATGGGCTTCGGCTGGAAGAACTCCTTCGGCACCGGCGACGGCGACGACACGATCACCTCGGGGCTCGAAGGTGCCTGGACCCCCACACCGATCACGTGGGACAACAGCTACTTCGACACCCTCTTCGGCTACGAGTGGGAGTTGACGACCAGTCCCGCCGGCGCGACGCAGTGGAAGCCCGCCGGGGGCGCGGCGTCAGACGCGGTGCCCGATCCCCATGATCCTTCGAAGCGTCACGCCCCGGTCATGTTCACCACCGACCTGGCCCTGCGCATGGATCCGATCTACGAGCCCATCTCGCGCCGCTTCCATGAGAACCCGGCCGAGTTCGCCGACGCCTTCGCCCGTGCGTGGTTCAAGCTCACTCACCGCGACATGGGGCCGAAGTCCCGCCTCCTCGGACCTGAGGTGCCGGCAGAGACCCTGATCTGGCAGGACCCGGTGCCCGCACCGACGCTCCCGCTCATCAGTGCGGCCGACGTGGCCACGCTCAAGGGCAAGGTGCTCGACACGGGCCTCTCCGTGGCAGACCTTGTCCGCACCGCTTGGGCATCGGCATCGACCTTCCGCGGCACGGACAAGCGCGGCGGAGCCAACGGCGCGCGCATCCGCTTGGAGCCGCAGAACGCATGGGAGGTCAACAACCCGGCCGAAACTACGTCGGTGTTGAGGCACCTCGAGGCCGTCCAGGCTGAGTTCAACGCGGCTGGCGGAGCTCAGGTATCCCTCGCAGACCTGATCGTCCTCGCGGGCGGGGCTGCCATCGAGAAGGCTGCCAAGGCTGCGGGAATGGATGTCACGGTGCCGTTCACCCCTGGGCGCACGGATGCGACCCAGGCGATGACCGACGTGGAGTCCTTTGCGGTGCTCGAGCCGACGGCCGATGGATTCCGCAACTACCTGGCCAAGGGCCACGTGCAGACGGCGGAATTCCTGCTCGTCGACAAGGCGAATCTCCTGGGCCTCACCGCACCGGAGATGACCGTGCTGGTCGGCGGCCTGCGCGTGCTGGGCAACAACTACGACGGTTCGGACCTGGGTGTCCTCACGGCCACGCCGGGCACGCTGACGAACGACTACTTCGTCAACCTGCTCGATATGGCCACGGTGTGGACGCCGACCTCCGACACGGAGCAGACCTACGAGGGCAAGGACCGCACGAGCGGCGCGCACAAGTGGAATGCCACGCGCGTCGACCTGGTCTTCGGGTCCAACTCCCAGCTTCGGGCGCTCGCCGAGGTCTACGGCAGCTCGGATGCCAAGGAGAAGTTCGTCCATGACTTCGTCGCCGCGTGGGACAAGATCATGATGAGCGACCGCTTCGACCTGAAGAGGCAGTAGCAGCGCGCACATCCGTCAGACGAAGACGGCGCCGCACGGGTCCTCCGGCCCGGCGGCGCCGTCTTCGTTCCGGGGCATACCGCCCCCTCCGCGGGTATCGTGGGACGGTGCCGGAGCGCGTGAGGGTGTGCATCGTCGGTGCCGGGTTCTCCGGCATCGCCGCTGCCATCGAGTTGCGCCGAGCGGGTGTGAGCGACCTGGTCATCCTGGACCGGGGGAGTGCGGTCGGCGGCGCCTGGCGCGACAACACCTATCCCGGCTGCGCCTGTGACGTGCAGAGCCGGCTCTACGAGCTCCGGGTGGCGCCGTGGCCACAGTGGACCCGGAAGTTCGCCGGCCAGTCCGAGATCCGCGATTACCTTGAATCCGTCGTCGAGATCTTCGGCCTGCGACCGTCACTCACACTCGACTGCGAGGTGCTGCGTGCCGAGTGGGTTGACTCAGACGATGCCTGGCACGTTCACACGACACGCGGAGACTTCGTCGCCGACGTACTCATCAGTGCCTGCGGAGGACTCACCGAGCCCCTCGCCCCCGAGATCCCGGGCATGGCTGACTTCACCGGTCACGCGATGCACACGGCGCGATGGGATCACTCGGTCGACATTGCGGGCAAGCGCGTCGCCGTCGTCGGGACAGGGGCGTCGGCAATCCAGGTCATCCCCGCGATCGCACCGCTGGCCGCCGAGGTCGTCGTCATGCAGCGCACGCCACCGTGGGTCATGCCTCGTCGCGACCGCGCCGTTCCCGACTGGTACCAGCGCATCCTCGCCGCCTCGGCGCCTGCCCAGCGAGTGGCGCGCGAGATGTCGTCGTGGGCACGTGAGGTGCAGTTGCTCAGCTTCACGCGCCAGGGTGCCTTCCGGTCGCTGGGGGAGCGGCTCGCTCGCAGGCACCTGGAGGCGCAGGTCCCCGACCCGGCCCTGCGGGCGGCGCTCACGCCCCACTACGACATGGGGTGCAAGCGCATCCTCATCAGCGACGACTACTACCCGGCTCTCATGCGCGACAACGTCACGGTGACGAGGGCGCTTGAGCGGGTGACCGAGACAGGTGTCGTCGACGCCGATGGTGTGGAGCACCCGGTCGACGTCATCATCTGGGCCACCGGATTCAAGGTCCTCGAGCCGCCCCTGGCCGCCCGGGTGATCGGCGCCGGGGGAGAGTCACTCGCCGACGCCTTCGACCGCAACGGGATGAGCGCCTACAAGGGCACGACGGTGCCGGGATTCCCCAACCTCTACATCCTGCAGGGACCCAACACCGGCCTCGGGCACTCTTCCGTTGTCTTGATGTCGGAGGCGCAGATCCGCTATCTCGTGCCGGCCGTCGCCTCGGGCCTCGTGCACGACGTCGAAGACGTACCACTCGACCGCTACCGCGACTCCATCGACGATCGCCTCGCCGGCACCGTGTGGCAGCAGGGCGGATGCCAGTCGTGGTACCAGAATGGCCACGGTCGCAATGTCGCACTGTGGCCGGGCAGTACCCACTCGTTTGCGCGGATGATGCGACGTTTCGACCCTCAGGCCTACCGCGTGAGGCGTGCCCGCTCCAGGAAGGCAGGGGATCATGTCGCGACTGGCTGACTATCGCGTCGATGGCGGCGTAGCCCTCGTCACCGGGGCTGCGGGCGGCATCGGCGCCGCCCTGGCCGAGCGCCTGGTGCGCGACGGGAGCAACCTCGTGCTCGTCGATCGCAATCGCGAAGGCCTCGAGGCAGTGGCCGAGCAGTTGCGCGTGCGACGCCCGGACCGGCAGGTGACAGCGATCACAGCGGATCTGTCCGAGCGCGATGCCGCTGCAGACGTCGTGGCGCAGGCGCTCGCGGATCAGGACCGCCTCACGCTCGTCGTCAACAATGCGGGGGTCGCGCTGGCCGGTCGCTTCGAGCAGGTGTCGATGGACGATGTCGACTGGCTCCTTGCCATCAACCTCCGCGCCGTCCTCGCGGTGACGTCCGCAGCGCTCCCGCACCTGGGTCCCGGGGCGCAGATCACCAATGTGTCGAGTCTCTTCGGCATCATCGCTCCGGTCGGCAACTCCGTGTACTCGGCGAGCAAGTTCGGTGTCCGTGGCTTCAGCATGTCCTTGCGCGCCGAACTCGCCCCGCGGGCCATCGGCGTGACCGCTGTCCACCCCGGCGGAATCCGCACGGCAATCGCGCGATCGGCGAGACTTGGCGCCGGTGTCTCCGCGGCTGAGTGGGAGGCGGGACTCAAGGCCTTCGACAAGTTCCTCGTCATGCCGCCCCAGGACGCCGCGCGGCGCATCGTGGCCGGCACCGTGCGCCGCCGCCCGCGGGTGCTCATTGGTCCCGAGGCCTATGTGGGCGACATCCTGGCGCGACTCGCCCCGTCGGGCCACGCGTCCGTCTTCGACTACATCGCCCGCAAGCGGGCCGGCCTGTGAGGTCGGCAACGGCGCTGCGCTACGCCGGGACGGCACTGACCTCCGCGGCACTGGTCGTCGGGGTCCTGGTCGCGCCTTCGCAGGCATCCGACGATCGGATTGCCTCCGGTGTCGCGCAGGGCCTTCGTGCGCCGGCTCTGGGCTCCGACACGACAGTCCACGTGCGGCTCCTGGCCAACGATGCCACCGTGGCGGATCGTGATGCGGTCGAGCGTCAGATCCCCGCGTCCACGATGAAGGTGATGACGGCGGCCACGTCGCTTGCATCGCTGGGTGAGGGCCACCGCTTCGCCACGCGGGTCGTCGAGGGAAGCACTCCCGACCGGATCGTGCTCGTCGCAGGAGGTGATCCGCTTCTCACCCGGGAGGACATCGAGGACCTCGCTCAGCGCACGGCACGCAAGTTGCGCGAGGCCGGGCGGATGTCGATCACGGTCGATGTCGATGACTTCCTCTTCCCCCAGCCATCCGATGCAAAGGGATGGGCTCCGGGCGACCGTCCGACGTACGCCGCCGCAGTCCGGCCCCTGGGGATCCTCGGTGAGTACTCCAACGACACAGTCCTCACGGCATGGGGCGCCTTCGTCGCCTCCCTACGCGCTAAGGGGGTGTCGGCGCGGCAGGGGGAGCGAGCGCTGGCCCCCGAGGGGGCCCGCCGCCTCACCGTGACTCGGCCACACACACTTCGTGAGGCGGTCGGCCTCATGCTGCGGGTCAGCGAAAACAACGTGGCCGAGATCCTCTTCCGTCAGGTGGCGCTGACCCAGGGCTACCCGGCTACGTGGAGTGGCGCCTCGACCGCTGCCTCCGAGGTGCTCCGCTCGCTGGGAGTGCAGACGTGGCGACTGCGCCTCGTCGACGGTAGCGGGCTGTCGGGTCACAACCGCCTCACGGCGGAGTCCCTCACGCATGTCCTGGACATTGCAGTGGAAACACCGGCTCTCGACGCGCTCATCGACGGGCTGCCGGTTGCTGGACGCACCGGCACGCTGGTGAACCGTTTCGCCTCGCCGCCGGCCTCGTGCGCGCGTGGTGATGTCGCCGCAAAGACCGGCAGCCTCACGGGTGTTTCCACGCTGGCAGGGATCACGCAGGGCAAGGACGGGCAGTGGCGCAGTTTTGCCATCATGGTGAACCAGAGGCCGAGTGCCTACCCGTCGCCCGCGACGAGTCTCGCCATCGACACCATCGCCGCCGTGGTCCGGGGCTGCGCATGACACCGGAAGACGCCGTTCTCTCGGCCGCAGACGCCGCCCTGGATGCCGGCGACATCGTGACCGACCCCGACATCCTTCGGTCCTATTCAGCGGACCGATCGCTCGGTACGGAATTCGGCGAGCCCTTCGCGGCCGTGTTTCCCCGCAACGCCCAGCAGGTGAGCGCCGTTATCACGGCGGCACACGAGCACCGGGTCCCCGTGGTGCCCCGAGGTGCGGGATCCGGACTCACCGGTGGCTCGAATGCGATCGATGGAAGCCTGATCGTGTGCCTGGAGCGCATGCGCTCGGTGCACGAGGTCGACGTCGCAAACGGCTACGTCGAGACCGAACCCGGCATCTTCAACACCGAGCTCCGAGAGCACGTGAAGGACTACGGCCTGTGGTACGCGCCGGACCCCGCGAGCAAGGACTTCTGCTCGATCGGTGGCAACGTCAACACCAATGCGGGTGGTCTGTGCTGCGTGAAGTACGGCGTCACGCGCGATGCGGTGCTCGGCCTGGAGGTGGTGCTGGCTGACGGCAGGATCACGCGTATCGGGCGGCGGACCGTCAAGGGCGTCGCGGGCTACGACTTGGCTGGGCTCATCGTCGGCAGCGAGGGGACGCTCGGGATCGTGACGATGGCGAGGTTGCGCCTGCGTCCACTCCCGCCGCAGGCCACGACGACCGTGGCGCTCTTCGATTCGGTGGCCGACGCGGGGCGCGCGGTCGAAGCCATCATGTCGACGGCCACGCCGAGCCTGCTCGAGATGCTCGACCGCACGACGATGAGGGCCGTGGAGGAGTGGCGGCCCTCCGGGTTGCCGGTCGACGCGGGAGCGCTGCTCATCGCGCAGTCCGACCTGCCGGGTGATGCGGCAGTGGCCGAGGCGGAGGCGATCCTGCGTGCATGCGAGGCCGCCGGCGCCTTCGAGGCCTACCGGTCCGAGGACGCCGAGCAGGCCGAGATGCTGCTGGGGGCCCGGCGCATGGCGATTCAGGCCCTGGAGGCGAAGGGTGACTGGCTGCTGGACGACGTGGCCGTCCCACGGACAGCTCTTGCGCCGGTCGTCGCGGAGATCGAGGCGATCGCCGAGCGCCACGGTGTCCTCATTGGCACCTTCGGCCATGCGGGTGACGGCAACCTGCACCCCACGATCGTCACCCCCCGCGGGGATGCCGACGCCGCCGCCCGAGGGCTGGCGGCATTCGACGACATCCTCGACGTTGCCCTGCGACATGGGGGCACCGTGACGGGTGAGCACGGCGTAGGCCTGCTCAAGCGCAGGGCGCTCGCCGAAGAACTCGACGAACCCGCGCGCGATATGCACGTGCGCATCAAGGAGGCCCTGGATCCGCGCGGGATCCTCAACCCTGGGAAGTCGCTGCCCCGCTGGTAGCCGCTGCATCGCTAGCCGGCGCAGCATCGCTTGCAGTCGCCGCATCGCCCGTGGGCGCTGCGGCGCCGGTGGACGCTGGCGCAGGCGGGTCAGGATCGGGTGGATCGTGACCCGGTAGTGGGTGCTCCGGGTCTCGATTGGTGAGGTACTTGAGAACGCGATAGACGGCGGCACCGATCGGCACGGCGACGAGGGCACCGATGATGCCGAGCAGGATCGATCCCATGGCGATGAGGATGATGATCGCCAGCGGGTTGAGGCTGACAGCCTTGCCCATGACCAGTGGCTGCAGGACGTCGCCGTCGAAGGACCCCACCAGCACGGTGAGTCCGATGGTGAGCAGCGCGATAATCGGCCCCCGCTCCGCGAGCGCGACGATCGCGGCGAAGAACGTGGCGATCGGCGCCCCGATGACCGGGATGAAGGCGCCGAAGAAGACGATGGCCGCCAGGGCGGGAGCCATGGGCACCTGGAGGATGGTCAGGCCGATGAAGACGAGGATCGAGTCGCAGAGGGCGACGATGACGACGCCCCGGGTGTAGCCGGAGAGCGAATCCCAGGCGAGTTCGCCCGAGGTGTTGACGTAGGGGCGCGACCGGGTGGGCATCCAGCTGATGACCCACTGCCAGATCGGTCCGGGCGACATCATGAAGAAGATCACGCCGAAGATGAAGACGGATCCCCCCAGCACGAGGTCCCCGACCGATCCGAGGGCCGACGACCCGATGTCAAGGGCAAAGTTCTTGCCCCAGTTCTCCACCTCTGTGACGTACCCCTGGAAGTCGTCGGTCGAAAGGTTGAGCGGCGGCCCCGACGCCCACTTCTGCAATTCGCTCATCGACTGCTGAACGGACTGCGAGAGGTCGGGTGCTTCGTTGATGATCGAGTTCACCACGATGTAGAGCACGAGCACCACCGCGACGCCGATGATGATGATCGCCAGCACCATGGCGATGGCCTTGTGCAGGTGGGCGCGCTTTTGCAGGAACCCCATGATGGGCGACGCCAGAGCGGTGAAGAAGGCCGCTAGGAAGAGCGCGATGAGGACGATCGAGACCTGCCCCATGAGGAAGAAGAGGACAGCGAACCCGGCGAGGATGACGAGCACCCGCCAGGTGATGCCAGCCCAGGTCTTCAGCGTCGGGGGGACCCCGAAATCACCGGGCGCACCACCGCTGTCGTCGACGGGTGCCGGCGTGGAGGAGGTGGTCGTGGAGGTGTCGCTCATCCCGCGACCGTAGCGGACCCCGTCTAGTCGACGCGGACGAATCCTCGGGGTGTCATGAATCCGCAGGCCACGATCCCTGGCTCGTCGTCACTGACCCAGGTGATCTGCGATACCGGGGCGTCATTCGAAGCCAGCCAGGCACCCAAGGTCTCGGCATCACCGTTGATCTCGATGGAGGTGAGCTCGACAGGGCCACCGTCGCGGGCGGGATGGCATTCCTGCGACTGCCATTGGATGAAGTAGGGCAGTTGTGGGTCGTCGATGAGGTCGAGGACGCCGATCTGCCGCCAGCGCAGTTCCTGGCCGTCGGGCCGGATCCGATGTCCACTGACACTCGCGCGGCCCAGGCGCTCCTCGACGGGGGCGATGTCGTCGACGCCGACGACCCATCCCAGCCAGCCACCGCCCTCGTCCGCGCGACGACGGACGGCGCGACCGAACGGCGCCTTGTCGGCTGCCGGGTGGTCGAGTGCCGCCACAACCTCGACATAGACGCCGTTGGCGAGCGGGAGGGTGAAGTTACGGGTGCCGAAGGAGGGGTGGATACCTCCGTCGACGAACGCGGCGCCCAACTCTGAGCCAATCCGCTGGACTACCTCGGCGAGCTCGCCGGGTGCACAGGCGTACGAGACGTGGTCGAGACGCATGGCCGTCATCCTGTCAATGGCGCAGGGGACGGCTGACACCCACCCCCGGATGGGCGAGACCCGGGCTAGGGGTAGGAGACCCCAGGCAGGCGCGGCCCACGGAATGCCCCGGAGGGGCTAGGGTCTCAGCCGATAGGGAGGGCCTGTGAGCGACACGTCCGATACACCGGGGGCAGAGACGCCCGCCGCTGCCGCCGATGCTGGCGCGCCGCCGACGGCTGCGCTCGACAAGAAGAAGTCGATCATCCTCGGGATCATCGGCCTCATCTTCATCGTGCTCATCTTCTGGAAGGTCATCCCTCAGGTCACCGGCTCCGGCTACCAGGCGGCATTCGCCGAGCTAGCCGACATGACGCCGCTTGCGCTCATCATCATCGGCGTCACGGTCCTGCTCTACCTGATCGCCTACGGCTTCCCCTTCATGGCGGCGACGCCGGGACTGAAGTACTGGCCATCGCAGCAGGTCAACCAGGCTGCCTTCGCGATCTCCAACGGCGTGCCCGCGGGCGGCGCCTTCGGACTTGCCGTGCAGTACGCCATGCTCACGTCGTATCGCATCGCCGGGTCTGCCAGCACGGCTGCGATCACGGCCGTAGGCCTATGGAGCATCTTCGTCAGTCTCGGCCTGCCGATCCTGGGTGTCGCAGCCCTCAGCATCGAGGGCGGCAACAGCAGCTACAACTGGGTGGCGCCGCTCGGCCTGGGCATCCTCGTCGTGGTCATCGTGGGCTTCGTCCTCATCATGCGCAGCCCCAAGCTGGCCGTGGCGATCGGCAATCTCGGCAACAAGCTCATCAACCCTCTGCGCAAGCACGTGTCCAAGCTCAAGGACCTCGATCTGGTCCAGCCCATCTCGAAGTTCCGTGGCGATATGTACGACGTCCTCCGTCGCCGCTGGCTCTTCCTCACTATCGCCCAGCTCGCGGTCATCCTCACGCAGTTCGCGATCTTCTACGCGTCGTTGCGCGGGGTCGAAGGGTGGGACAGCGCCAACGGCACGTCCCCGCTCACGGCGTTCGCGGCCTTCGCGACCAGCCAGATCATGCTCATGGTGCCCATCACCCCTGGTGGGCTCGGCACCACAGACGCGCTCATGATCGCGCTGCTGCAGAGCATGGGTGTCTCGGGCACCGTAGCCCAGGCTGCCGACGTCGTATGGCGCATGGCGTCCTACCTGCCGCAGATCATCATCGGCATCATCGCGCTGCTGCTGTGGTTCCGCCGGGCCAGTCGCACGTACGCCGTGGCCAAGCCTGCGGACGCCGCTCCTGCCTCCTAGGACCCGGTGATGTGGTCGCGCTACGTCGCCCTCGGCGACAGCTTCACCGAAGGGCTCATGGATGAGACCGGTCCCGATGGACGGCACCGGGGCTGGGCCGACCGGCTCGCCTGCCAACTGCAGACCGTCAACCCCGACTTGCTCTACGCGAACCTCGCTATCCGGGGCCGCCTGCTGGGACAGGTGGTGGACGAGCAGGTCCCGCAGGCTCTGGCGCTGAATCCCGACCTCGTCTCCATCGCGGCCGGGGTCAACGACACCCTGCGCCGCTCCTATGACCTGCACTCGGCCATGACATCCCTGGAAAACGCCGTCATTGCATTTCGTGGATCCGGAGCCGACGTCCTGCTCGTCGCCTTCGGAGACCCGTCTCGTCGTTCCCGGGTGATGAGCAGCGTGAGCGGTCGGATTGCGGCGGCCAATGCGGCGACCCTCGCCATTGCGCAGCACTACGGCTGTCGAGTCGTGGAGTTCTGGGGATGCGCGGCCTTCGACGATGATTCCTTCTGGGACGAGGATCGCCTGCACCTGTCTTCCTCGGGGCATGCGCTGGCAGCCCGAGCGGCTGCCGATGCACTGGGGATCGGGGACGACACCTGGCGCACTCCGCAGCCTCTGACCGATGCGGGAGGGCCTCTCCATCGCGGCGCAGGGCACGTGCGGTGGGCGCGCCGGCACTTTGCCCCGTGGCTGGCGCGGCGTCTTCGCGGCCAGAGCTCGGGGGACATGATCACTCCTAAGCGACCCTCGCTGGAGCGACCCGCCTGCCCGTAGGCGTGTGCGCGCCACTTCCGCTGGTCCGGCTAAGCCGCGACTGTCGGACTCGTCCGTTTCGCCCCCTGCGTGCTCCCCGGGATGCGCCCAGGATTGCGGTCCCCTAGGCTCAGGCTTGAAGGGGAGTACCCCCTCGCCGTGGGTTCGTCATCACGGGGCCGCCGCGGTCCCCGGGCCCATGGGTCGGCTCAGGCCGGCGGCGGGAGACCTTCGGTAGCGAGTCCGCTCGCCCGGAGGAACCATGTCTGCTCACATTTCCACCGATCCCCGCTCTGCTGCGCGTGTTGCCCCAGCCCTCACTGAGGACGGCCGTCGCGCACTCGAGGAGCGCATCGACCGCCTGCGCGTCGATGTTCTCGACCCGCTGCGTCCGCATCTCATCGGCCCTGACCGCGATGAGCGCGACGTGGCCGAATTCGAGCGGGCGCTTGCGGAGATCGAGCGTCTCCAAGCAGTGGTTGCGGCGTCGGTCGAACTCCCGAAGCCCGCTACGGGCCGGCGCGCCCGTGTGGCGGCTGGCGCCCTGGTGGAGATTCGCGACGGCGCGGGCGACATCGTGCGCGTGCGTCCGGTCCATCCCGAGGAGGCGACCATCGACGACGAGCGGATCTCGTGGGATTCCCCGCTCGGCCGCACCCTGATGGGTGCTTCCGTCGGCGACATCCTGGAGGTCCCGTCGCCGCGCGGCTCATGGACCTGCGAGGTCGTGCGCATCGCGCGCTGACCCTCGCTCGCTTCGGCGCACTCGCATCTTCCCGCGCTCATCCACAGGCAGCCGGTCCATCCACAGAGTGGCGCGGACGCCTCACCGCTGCGCGCGGAGGGACTCAGCCTGGGCGCATGACTCATTCACCTATCGCCCTACGCACCCCCGAGGATCTCGCGCTCGCCTGCCCGCTCATGCTGGGCTACTGGCCCGAGGGCTCCGTCTGCGTGATCCTCGTCGACTCCGAGGATCACGTCGTCCTCATCATGCGGTGGGAGCGTGATGCGGACGTCGTACTCCCCGCCATTCCCGTCGCGGCCACGGGGGCTGGCTCGCCCGTCGCGGTCCACCTCGTTGTCTTTGCGACAGTCGACGGAGCTCCGCAACCTCTTCACCCCATGGCTTGGCAGCGCTCGGCTAACGCGCTCCGGGAGTCTGGCTTACCTCTGGGTCGGACTCTTGCAGTTGCCCGCACGGCCGACGGCGTGATGTGGACATCGGCAGAGGGCCCCCTGCACGAACCCGGTGTCCACATGATCCCCACCTCCGTGGTGGCGGACGTGGCCACGCGTTGGGGAATGCCCGCGTGGCACGAGAGCCGAAGCGACTACGTCGCTGACATCGCACCTGATCCCGATGCGCGCGCCGAAGTCGAGCGCGCGCTGACGGATCTGCCGCGCCTGATCGAGGCCGAGCGCGATCAGGCGATCACCAGAATCCGCGAGTTG
>CAZLZC010000025.1:12501-18812 GCA_964563825.1 uncultured Actinomyces sp. | reverse complement strand
CCCGGGATGGGGACCACGTGCTCGCCCTGTGCCAGCACCCAGGCGAGCGACACCTGCGCCGCGGTCACTCCACGTCGCTCCGCGACCATGCGCACGCCATCGACAATCGCGGAGTTGGCCGCCATCGCCTCCGGGGTGAAGCGCGGATTCGCCGAGCGGAAGTCGCCCTCGCCGATCGACTCGGCACTGAGCGCGCCGGTGAGGAATCCCCGCCCGAGCGGACAGTAGGCGAGGAACCCGATACCGCGCTCCTGGGTGAGGGCAAGCACGCCGTTGACGACGTTCTCATCGGTCCACAGCGAGAGCTCACTCTGCACGCTCGACACCGGATGGACCGCATCAGCCGCGAGGATCTCCTCAGCAGTCGCCTCGGACAGACCCAGGAAGCGGACCTTGCCCACCGCGACCAACTCAGCCATCGCACCCCAGGTCTCCTCGATCGGGACCTCGGGGTCCACACGATGCAATTGGTAGAGGTCGATCGTGTCGATACCGAGTCGCTCCAGCGAGGCGTCACACGCGGCCCGAATGTGCTCGGGGCTCCCGTCACGCCCGTAGGTTGTCGCGTCGATCGGCACAAGGCCCGCCTTGGTCGCAATGACCACCCGATCGCGTAGGCCCGCGCGTACGACGTACTCGCGGATGATCTCCTCGTTGGTGAAGGGCCCGTAGACATCGGCGGTGTCGAGCAGCGTGATGCCGAGATCAACGGCGCGATGCAAGGTGGCCTCCACCTCGGCCGGATCGGCGTCGGCGACGTTGTAGGCCCACGACATCGGCATGCACCCGAGCCCGATGGCGCTCACCCCGAGCTCGCCCAGCATGCGCTGTTCCATGTGCATCCCTTCCTAGGAACGACAGGCCCGGCGGGTCGGCCAAGCCGCCCCTGTCGGGCCACCCGACCCTAGCCCGGTGGCACAGTGGTGCCTCCATCGAAGAGGGGAATGCCATGTCCTTGACCGGGTACGCCGGAGCGATGCTCGTCGAACGCGTGGGAGTCGGTGCGGCCGCCGGGCTCGCCCCGGGGGCGATGCTCAAGGCCTTCGGCATCGACGAATCCGAGGACTCGCCCACGCTGCGCTACTTCGCTCGCCTTTTCGCCGTGCGCAATGCCGTGCTCGGCGTGCTGGTGTGGGAGGCGCGCCATGATCCGAAGCGACTGGAGCGTGTCGCGTGGATCAACGCCGCGACCGAAATCCTCGATGCGGCAGCGGCCGCCGCTCCGCTCACGACCGGGCGCACGAAGCCGGCCGCGGCCGCCGGTGCGATCGGTGCCTCGCTGGCGGTGAGTGCGGGATTCATCGGGCTCGCCCTCAAGGCCCGCCGGGCGCGGGCGGTCTGACAGAGTGTGCGCTCGTCGAGAAGGAGTCCCATGGACATGCGCATCCTGAGCGTCACGCTCACCGAGGTCCACTCTGAGGCGGGAGCCCCCGTCTCACCGCCCACGCGCAAGGTCGTTGCGGCCGCAGTGGTCGCCAACCCGCTCGCGGGCAAGCATCTGGTCGCCGACCTGGCCGTGCTCGAGGAGATGAGCGCCGAGGTGTCCGCAGTTCTGGTGCAACGCGCGCTGGAGGTGCTCGCCAGCGCGGGCGTCACCCCGGATCAGGTGCGTGGCTACGGCAAGGGAGCGATCGTCGGCACTCGCGGCGAGTTGGAGCACACGGCCGCCGTACTGCACCCTCGTTTCGGCGCGCCGGTGCGCACGGCGATCGGCGGTGGGGCTGACATCATCCCGGGCACCAAGAAAGTCGGAGCCCCGGGAGCCGCAATCACCATGCCCATCGGCAACAAGGACGATCGCTGGGTCTTCGACGACATGGATTCCGCTGAGATCGCTCTGTCGGACGCCCCCCGGGACGACGAGATCCTCATCGCGCTGGTGCTCTCCACCGGCGGTCGCCCCCACGCACGCGTCAAGAAGCCGGGAGCCTGAGATGAAGGTGATGATCGGCCTGGTCCGCCGCGATGACATGAGCCACGAGGAGTTTGCGCACTGGTGGACCCAGGAGCACGCTCCGCTTGCCCGCACCCTCCCCGGCGTACGCAGGATCTGCTTCAACCTGCTCGAAGATGGAGCCCCCTTCGACGGCATCGCGGAGTTGTGGTTCGACTCAGCCGATGCAGCGGATGCGGCGTACGCGACCGAGATCGGCAAGGCCGTCGCCGCGGACTCACTCGCACACGTGTCCTCTCGCGTGCGCATGCCCGTCGAGGAGCACGCAATCCTGGGCTAGTGCTCGCAGTGCTTCTTGAGGCCCTTCGTAGCACCCTTGAGCGTGTCGCCGAGCGCCTTCTTCATGAGGAAGCCCGGCAGCGGCAGAGACGGATCGATCGACAGCGTGAGCGTGGCCTCGGTGCCCGCGCCCTTGGACACGAGGGCCCACGACCCGCTCGCGTCCTTCTGTGCCTTGCTCGGCGCGACGAGCTTCCAGGACATGCCTGAGTCGGTGTGGGCGTAATCGACTTCGAACTCGTCCTTGGCCACCTTGACGTCGTTGACCTGGCGCGCGCGGGAGGGCAGGCCGTCGGCGTCGGTCGAGAGCACCTGCGCCGAGACGCAGCCCGGGAACCACTCCACCTGGCCGGGGATATTGCGAACGACGGCGAGGACCTCATCGAGCGGTGCGTTGATCGTCACGCTCTCGGATCCGGATACAGCACCCATGGGTTCACGCTAAGCGCCCGGACGGGTCGGTGGGGCCGCTTCTGCGAAGTGGGCAGGCGATAGCGTCTGGCGTCATGCCGTCAGCATCGAATCTGCCCTCGCGAGCCCGCGTCGTCGTCATCGGCGGGGGGATCATCGGAGCCTCCGTGGCCTACCACCTCGGGCATATGGGCTGGGGTGCGGAGACGGTCCTGCTCGAGCGCGACCGGCTCACCTCGGGCACAACCTGGCACGCGGCGGGCCTCATGGTGACGTTCGGGTCCTTCTCCGAAACCTCGACTCGCATGCGCCACTACACGCGCGACCTCTACACCAGGCTGGAGGCCGAGACCGGGCAGTCGACCGGCTTCGCGCCCATCGGCCTCGTCGAGGTCGCCGCCGACGAGGGCAGGCTCGAGGAATACCGACGCGTGGCGGCCTTCAATCGACTCTGCGGCACCGAGGTGCACGAGATCTCGCCCCGCGAGGTGGCCGATCTCTTCCCGCCGGCCCGCACGGACGATCTGCTCGCCGGCTTCTACATGCCGCAGGACGGCCGCGTGAATCCTGTCGACGCGACCATGGCACTCGCCAAGGGTGCTCGCATGCAGGGCGTGACCATCCTCGAAAGCACACCCGTACTCGATGTACTCGTCAAGGATGGCCGGGTCGTTGGCGTGCGCACCGAGCAGGGCGACATCGAGTGCGAGTACGTCGTCAACTGCGCGGGCATGTGGGCCCGCCAGCTCGCCGCGAAGTCCGGCGTCACCGTGCCCAATCAGGCCGCAGAGCACTACTACCTGCTCACCGATCCGATTCCCGGACTCGATCCGGACCTGCCCGTGCTCGAGGATCCCGGCTCCTACGGCTACTACCGGCCCGAGGGTGACGGCCTCATGATCGGTCTCTTCGAGCCGGTCTGCGCACCCTGGCAGGTCGATGGGATCCCGGAGGACGCCTCCTTCCTCACGCTGCCGCCGGACTGGGATCGCATGGGTCCTTATCTGGAGAAGGCCATGGCACGCGTGCCCGCCTCACTCGAGGTGGGCATCCGCACGTTCTTCTGCGGACCGGAGTCCTTCACCCCTGACCTCTCCCCTGTCGTCGGCGAGTCACCGGAGGTCCGGGGCTACTTCGTCGCCGCCGGACTCAACTCGATCGGCATCCTCACGGGTGGCGGCATCGGTCGCGCGATCGCGACCTGGATCGTCGACGGCCTCCCCGACATCGATGTCACTGGCATGCACATCGACAGACTGCACGCCTACCAAACATCGCCGGAGTACCGCGCCACACGCACGGTCGAGTCGCTCGGCATGGTGTACCAAACCCACTTCCCCGGGAAGTCGATGCAGACCGCTCGCGGAGTCAAGCGCTCCCCGATCCATGATCGCCTGGCCGGTGCGGGTGCCTACTTCCGCGATGTCTCCGGCTGGGAGGGCGCCGACTGGTTCGCACCCACCGGCGTCGAGCCGGTCGTGGAGGAACTGACCTGGGGACGGCAGAACTGGTTCCCCTACTGGGCCGAGGAGCATCGCGCGGTCCGCGAGGGTGTCGGGCTCATGGACATGGCGTTCATGGCGAAATTCCTCGTGCAGGGGCCGGATGCGGGCCGCGCGCTCGAGCGGATCTCTGCCAATCGCGTAGACGGCGACGCTGGGGTCATCACCTACACCCAGTGGCTCAATGAGGCCGGTCGCCTCGAGGCCGATCTCACCGTGACCAAGCTCGACGACGATCGCTTCTGGGTGGTCGCCTCCGATACGGCGCATCGTCATGTCGAGACGTGGATGCGGCGCCACATGACCGATGACAGGGCCTACGTCACCGACATGACCTCGGCGTACGCTCAGATCAATATCCAGGGACCGCGCTCGCGCGAGTTGCTCCAGTCGATCACCTCCGTCGACATGTCCAACGAGGCCTTCCCCTTCCGCGCCGCGCGCGAGATCGACCTGGGCTTCGCTCGCGCCCTCTGCGTGCGCATCACCTACCTCGGGGAGCTGGGCTACGAGCTCTACGTCCCCGCCGAGCAGGCCGTGCATGCCTATGAGCGGCTGGCAGAGGCAGGGCGTGCCGTCGACCTGCGGCACACCGGGCTCAAGGCGCTGTCCAGTCTGCGCATGGAGAAGGCCTACCGCGACTACGGACACGACATCGACAACACCGATTCGGTGCTCGAGGTCGGACTAGGTTTCGCCGTGGCGATGGACAAGGACTTCATCGGTCGCGATGCGGTGGTCGCGCTCAAGGAGTCGGGCCCGCTCATGCGACGCCTTGCCCAGGTGCGCATCCTCGACCCGGAACCGCTGATGTTCCACGGCGAGGTCGTCTACCGCGACGGCGTACCCGTGGGCTACGTCCGAGCCGCGAGCTACGGGCACACTCTCGGCGGCGCTGTGGGCCTCGCGATGATCGAGACCGGCGAGCCCGTGACGCCCGATGTCATCAACTCCGGCACCTGGGAGATCGACGTCGCGGGCAGCCGATTCCCTGCGGCCGCCTCGCTGCGCCCGATGTACGACCCTGACAACTCGCGCATCAAGGCCTAGGGGCCCCGCGCTCGACTAGATCGAGCTCAACCAGTAGTCCTGCCACCGCACGAAGATCAAGCCCAGGACGACGACGTACCAGGCAGCGAGGATGAGACCGCGCAGGCCGACGAGCGCCGACACCGCACTGCTCCATGAAGCCGGTGTCGGCAGGCGGCCCGAGAGGAGATTGGCCGACGTCACCCACACGAAGATGGGTGCGGTGACGGTCCACACCACCATGCACCAGGGGCACAGGGAGCCGATGGAGTAGAGGCTCTGCCACACCAGCCACTGCACGAAGCCAAAGCCGAGCAGCGCGCCCGCATTGAGGCCAAGCCACACCCATCGCGGCATGGCAACCCCACCGGCAAGGAGCACACCCAGGGTGACGACGACGGCGAAGCCCGTGAGACCAAGGACGGGATTGGGGAAGCCGAAGACCTCAGCCTGCGGCGTAATGATCACTGATCCGCAGGAAAGCACCGGGTTGAGATCGCAGGCGGGGACATACGTCGGGTCGGCGAGGACCCGCACCTTCTCGACCGTGAGCTCGAAGGCCGCGATGAGCCCGAGGATGCCGCCAACGATGAGGATCCAGGACGTCGTGCGATCCAGGCGCCGGACCTTGCCCGCTCGCCACTCATCGAGCGGGTCGGCGTCCAGGGTCGGCTCGGAGGTCGCGCTGGTCATGGGCTAACGGTACGACGAGCCGTGCCGCAAGGCGCGTCCACGCGTCACACTGCGGTCGGGACGGTGTCGCCCGGGATGGCGTAGAGCACGCTGGTGGCCTTGACCTTGGTGCCGGCCTCAAGCGCCAGGGCATTGCCCTTGCCGGCCTTGACGGTGACCGTCACATCGACCTTCGTGCCGCAACCGGGGTCATCTGTGAGGTCGAAGTCCGGCACGTAGATGGACATGACGGCATGGTGCTGCTGCCAGGTGATCCGGTACAGGCCCGCACCGTTGGCTCGCGTCGCCATCGCGGTCGCGCACTGAGTGCCCGGGGTGAGGACCTCCTGCTTGAGCGTGAGCGCGAACGTCACCAGCGCAGTGCCGCGAATCTTGGTGGTGCCCGCCGACTTGCAGACGGTGGGATACGCCTTCTCGATGCAGTTGGTGATCGAGAAGATCCC
>CAZLZC010000025.1:0-12401 GCA_964563825.1 uncultured Actinomyces sp. | reverse complement strand
ACGGCACTGCTCGTCGGGATCGCGATCGCAGCCACGAGGAGTGCGGCAGCCGAAAGGGCAGTCAACACGCGGGTCGTCATAGCGACACAGTACGGCCCGCGGGGAGCGCGAGTCTCGGCGATAGCCTGGGCGCGTGAGCGAGGCACCTCAGGAGAGCCGCCCGGACGCCGAGCCCATCGACGACCGCCACCCCCTGCGCGTGCTCCTCGGCGGCCCCTGGGGGGCCGTGGAGTCGATGGCTCCCACCGTCCTCTTCGTCCTCGCCTACTTCGTCTCGGGCAGCAGCCTGGCAGTCGCCGTCGGGGTAGCCCTCGGCGTCGCGCTCGTCCTCGCGGGCATCAAGCTCGCCCGCCGCGAGAAGCCCGTCCGGGTGCTCTCCGGGTTGCTCGGGGTGGCCGTGGCGGCGCTCTTCGCGGCGTACCAGGACGACCCGCTCGGCTTCTTCGAGATCCGCGTCCTGGCCAACATCCTGAGCGCCCTGGCCTTCGCCGGCTCCATCCTCATCAAGCGCCCGCTCATGGGCGTCATCATCGGCCCGGTCATGGGCACGGGGATGCGCTGGCGCCAGGACCCCGACCTGCTCAAGGCCTACTCACGTGTGACGTGGCTCTGGGCGATCCTCAGCCTGGTGCGCGCGGCGATCCAGATCCCGCTCATCCAGGCGGGCCAACTCGCGTGGCTCGGCGCAACGCCCTTCATCTTCTACGGCCTTGTCGCGATGACCATCGCCGCGTCGTGGTGGATCATCAAGCGCACTCTGCCCGCCGATCACCCGGGTATCCGCCAGCCGCAGATCCCGACCAGCGCCTGACGCACCTTCCCTCCCGTCGAGTGTGCACTTGCGTGCACCTTTTGGACCGATTTCACGCCCGCAACTGCACACTCGCGCAATCAAGCGGGGTGCGGCGGGTAAGTCCGGGGCGCCTAGTGTGCCTGGCAGGTCGGGCACCAGTAGAGGTTGCGCCCCGCCATGTCCGACCAGGCAATCTCGTCGCCGCACACCAGGCACGGCCGGCCCTCGCGCCGATAGACGTAGACCTCTCCCCCATGCCGGTCCCGACGCCGCGCCCGTCCCATCGACCGCGGTGAGTGCTCCTCGCGCACCGTGTCGATGCGCCCCTTGCGCACGCCGTCGCGCATGAGCTCGACGAGGTCGTCCCACATCACGTGGAACTCCTCGCGACTCACGTCCTGCCCGGCGCGATAGGGGTCGATGCCCGCGCGATAGAGCGCTTCGGCCCGGTAGATATTGCCGACGCCGGCGAAGACGGACTGGTCCATGAGCAACCCACCGATCGCTGCCCTGCTGCGTGACACTCGTCGCCACGCGCGCTCGGGATCGGCGTCCGTGCGGATCGGGTCGGGGCCGATGCGCTCGGTGAGAGTCGCCACCTGTTCGGGTGTAAGCACCTCACATGCCGTCGGACCGCGCAGGTCGGCGTAGGCGTCCTCGCTCTCGAGTCGCAGCCGCACCTGCCCGACCGGCTCGGGTGCAGCGCCCTTGGCGAAGGCCCACTTGCCGTAGAGCCCGAGGTGCACATGCAGTGTGCGCTCGTCGTCGAAGTCCACGAGCAGGTGCTTGCCCAGGGCGTCGGCCTTGCGGATCGTGGATCCATCCAGCAGTGCAGCACCTTCAGCGAAGCGCCCCTGGGGGCTGCTCACGGTGATGGGCGCGCCCTTGAAGGTGCGCCCGATCCGCCGCGCCTGGCGGTGGACGACGTGACCTTCGGGCATGGCGCAGGAGTCTGCCACCGGTCTGACACGATCGCACTATGCGCGTGGCCGGGGTCGATGGTCGACGCGGCGGCTGGGTCGTGGCGATCGTGGACCTCGCCGCTGCCCCGCGCCTGGAGTCCCTCGAGTACGTCGCCCCGCTCGCACCCACACTCGCCGACGATCTGGCGGTCATCGCCATCGACATGCCCATCGGCCTGTCTGATGAGGGACCGCGGGCGTGCGACCTGGCCGCACGCAAGCTCCTGCAGCCGCATGGCACTCGGGTCTTCCCGGCGCCTCCGCGGGTGGCGCTCGCGCATACCCGCGACTATGACGCTGCGTGCAGAGCTTCGATCTCTGCCACCGGCAAGTCCCTGTCGAAGCAGACATGGAATCTGCTCCCCGCCATTGCCGAAGTCGATGCCCTCGCCGATGACAACCGAATCGTCGAGTGCCACCCCGAGCTCGCCTTCGCGCTCATGCAGGGCCATCCCGTCGACGAGCGCAAGAAGACCCCGGAGGGTCGGGCGGTGCGTCTGGACCTGCTGCGCAAGTGGCTGCCGGATCTCGGGGACCCGGCGTACGGCGACGACGGACTCGATGCGCTGGCGTGTGCGTGGTCGGCGTCCCGAGTTGCCGCGGGATCGGCGATCGTCGTCCCGGCGGGCGATCTGCCGCGTGACTCGGTCGGCCGCCCGATGCGCATCTGCGCATGAGCGTGCATTACGGCGTGGTCACATGGAAGCTTGGTCAAGGAATCAAGACTTCCCAGGATCCGGAAGCCTTGACTTCTTGGCCGAACTTTTCCGCGCGCAGGCGTCAGTCGAAGGACGGGTCGGCGGTGCGGGTGCGCTTGAGTTCGAAGAAGCCCGGGGTCCCCGCGACGAGCAGCGTGCCGTCCCACAGGCGACCGGCTGCCTCACCCTTGGGCGCGGGTGTGACGACGGGGCCGAAGAAGGCGATCTGCTCACCATCTGCACCGGGTACGGCGATCACCGGGGTGCCGACGTCCTGCCCGACCAGGCCGATGCCCTCGGCATGACTCGCGCGCAGCTCTGCGTCGAACGCTGTCGATGTCGCGGCATCGAGCAACGACTCCGACAGGCCGAGGGCAGCGATCGATTCGGCGACCGCGGTCTCGTAGTCCTTGCCGCCGGGGTGAATGCGCGTGCCGATTTCGGTGTAGAGCTGGCCGATAACGTCGTCGCCGTAGTCACGCTGGGCAGCGATGATCACGCGCACCGGACCCCAGGCCTTGAGCATGAGTTCGCGGTACTCCTCGGGCACCTCGTTGCCCTCATTGAGGACGGCGAGTGACATCACGTGCCAGCGCACCTGGACGGGGCGGACCTTCTCGACCTCGAGCATCCAGCGCGAGGTCATCCAGGCCCAGGGGCAGATGGGATCGAACCAGAAGTCGACGGGAGTCGGCGAGGTCATGGGGCGAAGGTACCCCCGCAGGACCGAGACCCCTCTGCCAGGATGACGCCGTGACCGAAAACGTGACCCGCGCCGAGGCTGCCGAGCGCAGCCAGTTGATCTCTGTTGACGGCTATGACGTCGACCTCGACCTGATCGGCAGTGCCGAGACCTTCGCCTCGACGACGACGATCGCCTTCCGCTCAAGCGAGGCAGGCACGTCGACCTGGATCGACCTCATCGCACCGGAGGTGCTGTCGGTCAACCTCAACGGCCACGAGCTCGTGCCCGACGAGGTCTTCGATGGTCATCGCATCCGTCTCGATGGCCTTGAGCCAGAGAACGTCCTCATCGTGCGCGCCCGCTGCGCCTTCATGCGGACAGGCGAGGGCCTGCACCGCTTCGTCGATCCCGTCGACGACGAGGTCTACCTCTACACCCAGTTCGAGTCGGCCGACGCGCGGCGGATGTACGCCTGCTTCGAGCAGCCTGACCTCAAGGCACCCTTCACTCTGCACGTCCGCGCGCCGCAGCACTGGGTCGTGGTGAGCAATGCACCCGACCCCGAGCAGACCAGCCTGGGCGATGGCACCACCCGCTGGGACTTCCCCGCCACACCCCGAATGTCGACGTACATCACGGCCCTCGTCGCCGGCCCCTATTACTCCGTGCACGACGTCTACGACGGTCCGCACGGCAGCTACCCCCTGCGGATCTTCTGCCGCACCTCCCTCGCGGAGTTCCTCGACCCCGACGACATCTTCCTGCTCACCAAGCAGGGCTTCGCCTTCTTCGAGGAGGAGTTCGGCGTCCCCTACCCCTTCGTGAAGTACGACCAGCTCTTCGTGCCGGAGTTCAACGCGGGGGCGATGGAGAACGCCGCGTGCGTGACCTTCCTCGAGGACATGGTCTTCCGCTCCCGCGTCACCGATGCGGCGTACGAGCAGCGCGCCAACACGATCCTGCATGAGATGGCGCACATGTGGTTCGGCGACTTGGTCACCATGAAGTGGTGGGACGACCTGTGGCTCAATGAGTCCTTCGCGGAGTGGGCCGCACACCACGCCAATGTCAATGCCACCCGCTACACAGACGCGTGGACGACGTTCAGCAATCTCCGCAAGGCCTGGGCCTACCGCCAGGATCAGTTGCCTTCCACGCATCCCATCGCCGCCGACATGGTCGACCTGGATGCCGTGCGCGTGAACTTCGACGGAATCACCTACGCGAAGGGCGCCTCCGCGCTGCGTCAGCTCGTCGCCTGGGTCGGCGAGGACAACTTCCGCAAGGGCATCAACGCCTACTTCACAAAGCACGCCTGGGGTAACACCGAGCTCTCCGATCTGCTCAGCGAGCTCGAGGCCGCCTCGGGACGCGATCTCTCCGGTTGGACGGCCGAGTGGCTGCAGACCAGCGGGGTCAACCTCATGCGCCCGGACCTGGACGTCGCCGAAGACGGCACCTACCGCTCGGTGGCGATCCTGCAGGAGCCACCGGCGATGCCCGAGGGCGTTGCGCCGACTCTGCGCTCACACCGCATGGCCCTGGGGCTCTACGACCTCACCGACGCCGGCCTCGTGCGACGCGAGCGCATCGAGCTCGACGTCGTCGGCCCGCGCACGGAGGTCCCACAGCTCACAGGGGCAAAGCAGCCGGATCTGCTGCTCCTCAACGACGACGACCTCACCTTCACCAAGGTGCGCCTCGACGACCGCTCCTGGCGGTCTGCCGTGTCGCACGTCGGCGATCTCGCCGACTCGATGCCCCGCGCACTCGTGTGGGGTGCTGCTTGGGACATGGTGCGCGACGCCGAGGTGCCCACCGGCGAGTACGTCGACCTCGTGATCGCGGGCCTGCCGCGCGAGACCGACATCGGCGTCGTGCAGCAGACCCTGCGCCAGGTGAGGACCGCCGTCGACCTCTTCGCGACCCCCGAGCATCGCCCGGAGTACGTCGCACGTCTGGCCGTAACTCTCAACGGGCTCATGCGCGCTGCGGATCCCGGCTCGGATCATCAACTTGCCTTCGTCCGCGCCTTCACCTCGCTCGCCACGAGTCCCGCCGACCTGGACACGGTGGCTGGACTGCTCGACGGCACGATCGTGCTCGAAGGGCTCGCGGTGGACGCCGACCTGCGCTGGAGCATGCTGCAGCGGCTCGCAGCCACCGGCCGCGCAGAGCTGGATGCCATCGAGGCCGAGCTCGGGCGCGACGACACGGCCACGGGACGCCGCCAGGCGGCCATCGCCCGAGCGGCACGCCCCTCACTCGAGGCCAAGGACCTCGCGTGGGCGGAGATGATGGAACGCACGGACATCCCCAACGCCATTCTCGAGGCCACCATCGGGGGATTCGTGCAGCCCGACCAGGTCGACCTGCTCTCTCACTTCCGCACGCGCTTCTTCGACGACATCGTCCGCGCGTGGGATGCGCAGACGATGGAGATGGGTCAGTCGCTGGCGATGGGTCTCTACCCGAGCCTCATTGTCGATGCGAAGACCGTGCGAGAGACGGACGACTTCCTACGCCGCGACGACCTCAACCCCGCGCTGCGCAGGCTCGTCATCGAAGGTCGCGACGGCGTGAGCCGCTCGCTGCGTGCACGGGCAGCCGACGCGTAGGACTTGAGCGTCGCGAGCGGGCGTGGCTAGGGCTGGTCGAGGTACTCGACGCGCATACGCCGGGCCTGCTCGCCGAGCACGGAGAGTCCATCGCGCAGGCCGCCCATGATGTCGCCGGTCGTGAACGAACTCGTCATCGACAGGGCCGCGAGTCCGCACGCCCGGTCGTCGAGGGGGATGCGGGCGAGACGTCCGGTGACGATCTCCAACTCACGTCCGGCGGGGTCGACGGCGACGAGGACGGTGCGGTCCGGATCAGCGAGCCGCTCGAGCAGAGCCTCTGCTCCCGCGCGGCCTCCCGACCAGGCGCCGAGGTAGGCGCTGAAGGTCAGCCCCGACTGCTGCTCGGCGTGCTCGAGCAAGCGCTGCAACTCCGCGCGCTGCGCGGGCTTCAGGTCACCAGCGGGCACTTGCGCCACCCCTCTCCTCATGATCGGTCGGTCCACCGGGGGTGATCATGCCGGGGCCACCAGGGGCCGCCATGGTGCCCGCCGGGCTCGACAGCCACAGCGGCTCAGCGCTGCTCTCGGCGTCAGCTGCCCCGGACCGTCCCTTGGTCCAGCCAGGGGCGTAGACCGCAACGACGATGATCAGGATGGACAGGGCCGGGATGCCGACGAAGAGGGCGAGGGCCTCAAGCGGGGTGTAGCCGGGGCCGGGGTCATCGCCGTCGTAGACCACGCCACTCTGGGCGGCCGCGGGGCCGGCCAGCGCCAGTGAGGTGGTCACGAGGACGACCGAAGCAGCGGCCGTGGCAAGCAGGGAACGCATGCCGTCAGCCTAGGGGAGCGTCTCAGCGACGGCGCTGAGTGGGCCAGCCCGACACGTGCGGCTTCGCCGACCCGCCGCGCACCGTCGCGATGAGATCGTCCAAGAGCGGAGCATCGGGCAGATCCTCGAGCGCAACCGCCGCACCGGATCCATCCGCCAGGGGCACCCGCCAGTTGGGGTACTCCTGGTCCGTGCCGGGCTGATTCTGCGCCCGCACATCGCCGACAAGGTCGGGCAGGGAGATTCCGATGAGACGGGCGGGTGATGCGGCCACGATCCGATGCAGGGCGACGACACGCGCGTCGGTGTCCGCCTCCGCGTCATCAAGCCAACCGCGGTCCACCGCGAGGTCGAGCCACTCGCGCGTCGCCGCATCGTCGGCTGCGCGCTCCTCCTCCACCGGTCGCGAGAGAAGGCCGAGCTCGGCGCGAATGCGCACATGCTCGCCCGCGAGGTAGCCCGCAGTCGGCGGTAGGTCATGCACGGTGACACTCGCGAGCGCATCCCCACGCCAGTGCTCAGGCTCCTTGAGTACGCCGCCAGACTCACGCTCGAACCACAGGATCGACGTCCCGAGGATCCCGCGCTCGTAGAGGAACTGCTCGACGCGCGGCTCGACGGTGCCAAGGTCCTCGCCGATGACGAGCGCGCCCGCGCGGTGAGCCTCGAGCGCGAGGATTCCCACGAGTGCCTCATGGTCGAAGGCGACGTACGCCCCCTCAGATGCCGGCGCCCCCTCGGGAATCCACCATTGCCGGAAGAGGCCGAGGATGTGATCCACCCGGATGCCACCGGAGTGCCGCAGCAGGGTGCGGAGCATGTCTCGGTAGGGCACGTAGGCAGCATCCGCCAGCGCATCGGGCCGCCATGGGGGCTGAGCCCAGTTCTGGCCGAGTTGGTTGTACATATCCGGTGGGCAGCCCACGGTGACGCCGGCAGCGAGCACATCCTGCAGAGCCCAGGCATCGGCACCCTCCCCCGCGACACCGACGGCGAGATCGTGGATGACGCCCGCGCGCATGCCCACCTCGACAGCAGCCTCCTGCGTCTGCTCCATCTGCTCGTCCAGGAGCCACTGCATCCACAGATGTCGCTCAATGCGATCCGCGTGGGCCGCTCGCCAAGCGACGATCTCGGGCGACGACGGATGGCGCAACTCCTCGGGCCAGTCGCGCCATTCGGTGCCGAGTTCTTCTGCAAGTGCGCACCAGGTCGCAAAGTCGATGAGCCCGATGCCCTCGCCCTCGACATACGCGTCGTAGCGGGACTGGCGCCCGGGTGTGAGTGGCACGCGGCGCACGATCTCTAGAGCAGCCGCTTTCGCGGTCCAGATGGCGTCACGATCGATCAGGTCGGCACTGAGCTTGCGCAGTGGCTTGCCGAGGCGGCGCACGGCCTTGCGATCTGACCCGTCGAGATAGGCGTACTCCGGGATCTCCTCGATGCGCAGGTAGAGAGGGTTGGGGAATCGCCGCGTGGCCGGGAGGTAGGGCGACGGCGTCATCGGCACGAGTGGCGCCGCCGAGTGCAGCGGATTGACCAGGATGAAGTCCGCACCGAGCTCGTATCCCGACCACGCCGCAAGGTCCGCCAGGTCAGTCAGGTCTCCGACCCCCCACGAGCGTCGTGAGCGCACGGCGTAGATCTGCGCCATCAGCCCCCAGAGGCGAGCACCCAAAGCGAGTGGCGGCGGGTCCAGCCGCTCGGGCGTGACGACGAGGGTCGACTCACTCAGTCCGTCGTCGCCGAGCGCCTTGATGACATGCCAACCGAGCGGGAGGTCTGCGGGTACGACGAAGGTCGCCTCGCCGATGAGCCGGCCATCCACCAGGCGCGGATCCACCCAGCGGTCGCTCTGCGCGGGCTCCACGACTCCGCCGTCCTCGAGCTCGATCCAGACACGCACCGGTGAGCCGTGCGGGACGTGCGCCCAGATGTGCGCGTACCTGCCGCCGACCGCCACGACGACCGGCGGCAGCGTCCTGCGCCAGTCGCGCAGTTCACGCTCCTCCAGGCTCGCCGCAATCGTGGCGTCATCGGAGGGGTCGGCGCCAAGCGCGCGCAAGACGCCCTCAATCGCCTCATCCGATGACCGGCGCAGCACGCCGGCCTGGTCCCAGTAGTCGACCGCGACGCCATAGGCGCGCGCGAGGTCATCGAGCCCTGCCGTCACCAGATCTCCGGATGCCGCCCGAGCCACGGCCGCGCCTGCTCCAGCTGCGCCGCGAGCGAGATGAGGGTCGGCTCGTCGTACGGGCGCCCCACGAGTTGCACGCCGATGGGCAGCCCGGCCTCATTCCAGTAGAGCGGGAGGGACATCGCCGGCTGTCCGGTGAGGTTGAAGATCGCGGTGAAGGGCGTGAAGCCCTTCTGCCGGGCGAAGTCCTCAGCCGGATCGCCGCCTTGGGTGAAGTAGCCGACGGGAACCGGAGGCTTCGCGAGGGTGGGAGTGAGCATGACGTCGTACGCCGCCGTCGCGTTGATAGCACCGCGCGCGAGAACGCGGGCGAAGGAGACCGCGCCTGCGAGGTCGAGGCCGCTGGCCCGAGCACCTCGCTCGCGAAGGTAGCGCGTGAGCGGCTGAAGCAGGTCGACTTTGTCGGGCTCCACCGGGGTGAGCTGGGACAGCACCGACCAGATGGTCTCGAAGACCGGCACGATCAGATCGGGCAACGGCGAGGGGATGTCCTCGACGACGTGGCCGAGTTGCTCCAGCAAGGCCGAGGCGGACTCGTAGGCCTCGAGGCAGTCGGGGTGCACCTCGACGTCGGCGATGACGGGCGTCGCAAAGCGACCGATGCGCAGGACACCAGGCTCGCGCCCGGCGGCGCGGAGGAAGGTCTCGCCCGCAGCCAGGCCCGGGGCCGGATAGGGATCGTCGGGGAAGGCGCCGGCCATGACGTCGAGCAGCGCGGCCGCGTCGCGCACGGTGCGTGCAATCGGCCCGCTCACGGGGAACTCGCCGACCGGATCGCGCAGCGGGCCATTGGAGATGCGTCCGCGCGAGGTCTTGATGCCGACGAGCCCGCACACGCTCGCGGGGATGCGGATGGAGCCTCCGCCGTCTGATCCGTGAGCGGCAGCCGCAAGACCAGCGGCCACAGCCGCCGCCGCACCTCCACTCGAGCCTCCGGCCGAGCGCGTGAGATCCCAGGGAGTCCGTGCGGGTGGCGCGACGTCGTTCTCCGTGTAGCAGGGAAGACCGAACTCGGGAGTGTTGGTCTTGCCCGTCATGACGAGGTTGCCCTGCTTCATGCGGATGACGACGTTGTCATCGCCGAACGGCGTCATGTCGTAGGTGCGCGATCCCAGTGTGCAACGCACGCCCGCTTGGAAGTTGAGGTCCTTCACGGGGACGACGACCCCGTGGAGCACGGGGAGGTCCTCGCGATCGACGATGTCGCGCACCTCGGCGTCGGCAGCACGAGCCTGCTCGAGTGCGATCTCAGGAGTCACCGTGATGAAGGCGCCGACGGTGTCGTTGAGCGCCTCGGTGCGGGCGAGGTAGTGCTCGGCGAGCTCGACGGACGAGATCTCGCCGGTGCGGATCGCGGTCGCCTGCTCGAGGGCAGTGAGGTCATGGAGTGCGGTCACCCGCCAGAGCCTAGGTCGCCCCCGTGGACGCGGTGGCTAGGGTCGGGGCGTGCCTGACTATCCGAGCGCCGAGCGCCTCGACCTCGTCGACGACCTGCACGGCCGGGCTGTCCCGGACCCCTACCGCTGGTTGGAGGACGCCGACGACCCGCGCACCTCTGAGTGGCGCGCGGAGCAGGACGCCCTCATGGCAGCCGAGCGCGCTGGCTGGACGACGCGTGATCGCTTCGCCGGTCGTATCGCCGAGCTCATGGGCGCCGGGTCGATCTCCCCGCCGTACCACCGCGGCCGGTGGACCTTCTCCACGCGGCGAGAGCCGGGTCAGCAGTTCCCCGTGCTCTACGTGCAGGGCGATGACGGCACGGAGCGCGCGCTCTTCGATCCCATCGCGATCGACCCGACCGGTGTCACGACGATGGACTCCTGGCAACCGAGCAAGGAGGGCGACCGCGTCGCGGTGCAGTACTCCATCGGTGGAGATGAGGAGTCGATCCTCGCCGTCATCGACACGGCAACAGGCGAGCGCATCGAGGACGGCATCGACCGCTGCCGCTACTCGCCTGTGGCGTGGCTGCCCGGCGGGGAGCGCTTCTACTACGTCCGGCGCCTGGCCCCGGAGCTGCTGCCGGAGACCGAGCAGAAGTTCCACCGTCGGGTATACCTCCACACGGTCGGCCAGGATCCCGACGCCGACGTGCTCATCTTCGGTGCCGGCATGAACATGACCAATTACTACGGCGTGGAGGTCAGCCGCGAGGGCCGCTGGCTGCAGGTCTCTGCGTCCGAGGGCACGGAACCGCGCAACGACCTGTGGATCGCCGACCTCGAGGCCGCGCCACCGGAGTCGCCCGCCTTCCGCCTGGTGCAGGGCGACGTAGACGCCCAGACGAGCCTCCACGTCGGACGCAACGGCCTCATCTACATCTCCACTGACCGAGATGCGCCGCGCGGCCGTGTCCTCGTCAGCGCACCCGAGCACCTGTGGGATGAGCCGTGGCGGGAGCTCCTCCCCGAGGAGCCTGACTCGGTGCTGGAGGGCTACGCCATCCTCGACGGCCCCGAAATGATGCGGCCCCTGCTGCTCGTGAGCCGCACGCGTCATGTCGTCAGTGAGTTGAGCGTGCACGATCTTGATACCGGAGCGCTCATTCGCACCATTCCGCTTCCCGGTGCGGGCACGATCGGTGGCCCGGTGGAGCGGCCCGACGGCGGCCCGATCGTGTGGGTGGTCTACACCGATCACACCACCGTCCCCGCCATCTACTCCTTCGACGGGCGCACGGAGGACCTCTCGCTGTACGCCGAGCCTCCCGGCATCGTCGACGTACCTCGCGTCCACTCCCGACAGGTGACCTACACCTCGAAGGACGGCACCGAGGTGCGGATGTTCATCCTGTCGCCCGCAGACGGGGCAGACCGACCGCGGCCCGCGGTGCTCTACGGCTACGGCGGATTCGGGATTCCGCTCTCACCGGGCTACTCCGCGTCGATCCTGTCGTGGGTCGAGGCCGGGGGCGTCTGGGCGATCGCCAACCTCCGCGGCGGCGGGGAGGAGGGCGAGGAGTGGCATCGCGACGGCATGCTCGGCAGCAAGCAGAACGTCTTCGACGACTTCCATGCCGCTGCCGAGTACCTCATCGCGGAGGGCTGGACCACCTCGTCCCAGCTCGCGATCGAGGGCGGTTCCAACGGCGGCCTCCTCGTCGGCGCAGCGATGACCCAGCGACCCGATCTCTTCCAGGCCGTCGTGTGCGTCGCTCCCCTGCTCGACATGGTGCGCTACACGACATCTGAGCTCGGCCCCACGTGGACGGTGGAGTACGGCGATCCGGAGATTCCCGAGCAGCTCGACTGGCTCCTGGGCTACTCGCCGTACCACCGCGTCGAGCAGGACACGGCGTACCCCGCGACGATGTTCGTTGCCTTCGACAACGACACCCGCACCGATCCGATGCACGCCCGTAAGATGTGCGCCGCGGTGCAGCACGCGACCAACTCGGAGCGTCCCGTGGTCTTCCGAGGCGAGGGGGACGTGGGGCACGGCGCCCGATCGCTCTCTCGATCCATCGACGAGGCCGCCGACACCCTCGCCTTTGTTGCCCGCTGGACCGGTCTCCAGGACGCTCTCCCCGGCTAGCGCTTCGCTGACCTAGGTCTCGTCCTCGCCCGAGCGACCCGTCAGCGTGGCGAGCACCATGACCGCACCCCACGGACCCATGACCCAGATGGGCCAGTAGTAGCCCGGTGAGTCGCCTCCAGCGACCCATGAGGCGAGCCAGA
>CAZLZC010000024.1:13606-19005 GCA_964563825.1 uncultured Actinomyces sp. | reverse complement strand
CCCTAGGCCCCCGCCAGCTTCGCGCGCGGTGCCTTGCCGCTGCCCGTCTCCGGCCATAGGCACCCGCACAACGGGTGAGGAGGCCGCGGCTCCAGGGTGAAGCCCGCATCGGGAAGACCGACGATGAGGGCGCCGTCCATGACGGGCACGTGCACCTGCGCCGGGCCTGCATCCACGACGGCGAGCACCTGAAGTGCCGCCCAGGCTCCTGACAGGTGGGCGAGTCCCGCGGCCACCGGCCCGGGCTTGCGCGTGGCCCACTGCACAGCGGCGCGGGGCCATGACGGATCTGCGTCGGACATATGCAGGTCCCGGCACCGCAGGCAGGAGGTGCGTCCGGGGATCACGAGCGGACCGATGACGGCGCGCGCACCGGTGGCCGCCACGGCAAGGTGCGGGATGTCCAGCGCCATGGCGTCCTGATCAGCAGCCGCATCAGGGTGCGCGACATCGCACAGCACGTGGCAGGCACGATCCCGTGCCCCGCGACGATGCCGCTTCGAGGCGGAGTGCAGTGCGTGGTCGCGCACGACATTGCCGACGCCGGCGCAGGTGAGGACGAGGGCGACAGCGTCCGCCACCGGCCCGTCGCCCTGGACCGCCACCTCCGCGGAGCGTCGCCGGTCGATCACGTCACGCGCACGTGCGGTCGCACCATGCAGGTGGCGGGCGGCGGTGACATCGGGGGAGACGAGGTCGCGCATGTGCACCGGGATGTCGCGAAGCGAATCGGGGAGAGTGGATGCGTCGTCCACGAGGCCTGTCCACACGCCAGCGCTCAGGAGTCGACGCATGAGGGCGGAGCTGAGGCCCTGCCCGGTGCCGCGGGCCAGCGCCGCGGCGAGTGCGCGCTCGCCACCGAGGGCAAGCAGCCAGCGGATGTGCGCGTGGTCCACGCCATCCACGCGAATCTGGCGAGGCGGCCACCCGATCTCAACGCACGTGTCGGTTCGCCACACGAGCGGAACGTCGTCGCGTGTCCAGGGGCGCGAGGGCAGGGAGGAGTCGCGTTCGGGCATGACCGGAGCGTCGCATGATCCGCAACGTGCCGATGTGCATCGTCCACAGCCTGCCGGTGGCGCCGTAGGTGACCGCAGGGTCAGGCGGATGTGCCGCAGAAGCGCACGGCGTACGCCGCGAGGATCTGGGCGCACGCAAGCGTCTCGCGCAGGTCGACCCACTCGGCGGGCGCGTGCGCGGCAGCGCTCTCACCCGGTCCGAAGTGCACCGTGGGGATGCCCGCGTCGACGAGCAGGCGCAGGTCTGATCCGTACGGCGCGGCGTACACCTCGGGTCGCGTGCCGAGAATCCCGGTCGCGACCTCTCCGAGATCGCGCACCAGGGGATGTCCGGGGTCGGTCTGCCCCGAGGCGAACTGCCCGCCCCACCATTCGACCTCCACCGGGTGCTCGGCGAACCACGGATCCTCGTCGCAGAGGTTGGCCAGCGCGCCCTCGAGATCCGCGCGGGCCTGTGCGGGGGTCTCGCCAAGTGCGACGCCGAGGCGCCCCTCGGCGACGAGCAGGTCAGGGACCGTCGAGGCCCAGTCGCCGGAGTGGACGGTCCCGATGGAGAGCGGGTAGGCGACCGGCCAGCGCTGCATGAGCGGATCGACCGACTCGTTGCGCCGCGCCTCGAGTCTGCGCAGCTCGTCGAGCACGGGGAGCAACTTCTCGACGGCGCTCACACCCTCGGTGCGCCGGGACGCGTGGGTGGCGCGACCGCGAATGCGCAGGCGAAAGGTGAGGGCGCCACCGTTGGCAGGGACCAGATCGAGGCTCGTGGGTTCGGGCAGGACGCAGGCATCCGCGGTGATGCCCTGTCTGAGCATGGCGTAGGTGCCGAGGCCACCGTCTTCCTCGCCGGAGACGGCCGCGAGCACGACATCGCCGCGCAGGCGCGTGCCGCTCGCGAGCAGGGCGCGTGCGGCGTACGTGATTGACGCGGTGCCAGCCTTCATGTCACAGGCGCCACGACCGATCAGGCGGTCACCGCGGACCTCGGGGCGGAAGGGATCGCCGGGCCAGGCGCCGAGATCACCGGGTGGCACGACATCGGTATGGCCGAGAAGAAGGAGCGTGGGCCCTTCGCCGGTGCCGGGGATGCGGGCGACGACCCCGCGTGCCGATGAGCGGTGGACCTCCATGCCGGGGAAATCCGGCTCTGCCGAGAGGGCGGCCACATCGATGTCCCAGGCGGTGACGTCCAGGCCCAGGGATGTCCACTCGCGGGCGACGTCATCTTGGATATCGACCTCGGCGTCGCTTCCTCCGAGGGAGGGGATGGCCACGAGACGCTCGACGGCGCCGACAAGCCCAGGGCTGTCGACGCCGTCGATGACGTTTTCGTAGGCGGATGGATCGTTAGTCACGACGATCCATCGGCGGTGAAGCCCGTCGGGACGGCCAGGCCGCCCCTAGCGGACTTGTCAGGCCTTGCCCAGGATGCGGGTCACCTTGGTGCCGCAGACCGGGCAGATGCCCTTGGCGAAACGCCGACCATTGGTCTCCTCGACGTTGCCGGTGAACTCGCGCTTCTCCTTGCACTTCACGCAGTACGCCTCACCCGTGTACGACTCGGCCATGGGCCGTCCTCCTCGTCTCGTTCCTGTGAGGCGGTGCCTCACCGGTCCCCTGGCGGGGACCTGCCCCTTAGGGGCGGCGTCGCCACCCTAGGGCAGCCAAGCACCCCAAGGGGGGACCGACCCGAGGCTGAGCACCCGTGTCGGGGGTAAATTGCCCGATATAGGTCGATTTTGAGCGGTCATCATTGGGTGTCATGGCCCCGATGGCCCATGGGGAAGCCCCCGGGTCGCTGAGCCGCGTGCGACTTCCCCTCGCGCGCGTGGCCCGTTATCCCGGGGGCTGTGCGGGGAAACGTAAGGCGCCGTCCAGGGCCCGTCAACGTCGCCTGTGGGCAGTTCTGGGGATGACCTGGGGATGACGCGGGCGAACCCTGGGGAGAGTCGGTGGACGACCCTGGGGATTTCGGCCTGCGTCTTCTGCGCGAGCGCCCCTGACGTGGGCGGACGTCATCCACCCCCTGTGGAGGAAAAATGGGGACGGTTCTCAGGCGCCCGGACTCTAGGCACCTAGACGGCTACGGGCTTCCTGGACGAGCGCGCGGACCGAGTCGTCGGTGCCGGCGGGCAGCGCCGACCACGGCCACCAGCGCAGGTCGAGGGATTCGCTGGAGCGCTGCTCGACGCTGCCGGGCGGGGTGAGGACGAGGAATTGCACGTCGAGGTGGTCGAGGAAGTCCTCGCCGCCGCGGCCGTCGCGGCAGCGCACACGGTGACGGTCTATGCGCAGCGGCCGAGCATCGATGTCGACGGTGTCGATTCCCCCTTCCTCGATCGACTCGCGACGTGCGGCGCCGACGAGCGTGGCATCGCTCGCTTCGACGTGGCCGCCGAGCTGCAGCCAACGACCCACGAGTGGGTGGAGCGTAAGGAGCACCGCCTCGCGCCCTGTGTCGACGACGAGTGCGCTGCCGGTGAGGTGACCGACTCGATTACCGCGTGTCATGGCGTCGGGATGTGCGTCGAGGAAGGAGAGGTAGTCCAGTCGCAGAGCGTCCTGAGCGGGAGTCGGTGCAGACCAGTCGCTCAGCACGCGAACAGCGTCGACATGCAGGGGATCAGGCGTCATCGGCGGTGAAGCCATCCCATGGTTCGCCCGCGAGGAAGGTCCCGGGATCGGCGAGGTCGTCGGCGTCGGGAAGGAGGTCCGGGTGTGCCCACAGGGCATCGCGGCCTTCGGTGCCGCGCTGCTCGCGCAGTTGTCGCCACAGCGCGGCGGCTTCACGTAGGGCGCGCGGGCGCATCTCTAGGCCCACGAGCGAGGCGAAGGTGCGCTCGGCCGGCCCGCCCGCCGCTCGGCGTCGACGCATCGCCTCGCCGAGACGCTCCGCCGACGGGAGAGTCGCGGCGCAGGCCTGTGTCACCACGTCGTCGACCCAGCCCTCGATGAGCGCCAACAGGGTCTCGAGTCGACGGAGTGCGGCCTGCTGCTCCTCGGACTCGGCAAGCGCAAAGAGATCCGATCCCATGAGTTCGCGCAGTCGCTCGGGGTCTCCGAGTGCGCCGGGGTCGATTCCCTGCATGGCTTCGTTCATGCGCTCGGGGTCCATGCGGATGCCACGGGCGTAGGCATCGATGGCGCCGTCGAGACGCGGGGCGAGCCACGGCACGTGCGCGAAGAGCCGCTGATGCGCACACTCGCGAAGGGCCAGGTAGAGCCGGACATCGCCCGCGGGCACGTCGAGCCCCTCGCCGAACGCCGCGACGTTGCGCGGCAGGAGCGCGGGTCGGCCATCGCTGGTGAGCGGGACACCGATGTCGCTGACGCCGACGACCTCGCCGGCGAGTGCCGCCAGTGCCTGGCCCATCTGCATCCCGAACATCGCGGAGCCGAGTTGACGCGCCATGCCCATGAGTGGCGCCATCATGGCGAGCGTCTCGGGAGGTGTGCCCTCAGGCAGCATCGCGGCGAGCTCCGGGGGTAGTTCGCCCTGCGCGGGCATCGCGGACATCACCGACTGCACGTGCTCGGCGATGGGAGTCACCATGCGCTGCCAGGCGGGGTACGTCGCCTCGAGCCATTCCGAGCGACTCCACGCCGCGCCGGATGCTGATGAGGCGGGAAAGGTGCACGCAGGATCCAGCCACACCTGGGCGAGTTCGACCGCCGAGATCACCTCGCGGCGCTCGGCGTCGTTCACCGAGGGGTCGCCGGCCTGGACGATCGCCTGGCGGGCTGTATCGCGAGCGAGATCCCAGTTGACGGCGCCGTCGCCGCCTGACTCCAGCAGGCGCCCCAGGTGCTGGAGCATGGCGCCTAACTGACTCATGTCGAAGCCGGGTCGCTCGCCCCCGTCGTCGGGCATACCGAATCCAAAGGGGAGAGATCCGCTCATCCCCCCACGGTACGCCGGATGCTCCGGGGGTGTCCGCGCCCCGGGGGGCGTACCCTTTGGCGGGGAGAGCGTCGGCCACGGGCCGGCCCCGTCAGGAGGAGTCCAGGTGTCCGCGTTGCTGTGGTGGCTCATTCCCCTGGGCGCCACCCTGCTCGCGCTGGCCTGGGCCGCGTCACGCAGCCGGCCCCGACGTGCGGCCGACACCCACGAGACCGTGGGCGACATGGCGCGCTTCCGCGCCGCGATGCGTCGCCCCCTTCCCGCCGAGCAATCCGATCGGGAACGTCGTCCCGCGCGACCCGCCCGCACTGGAGCGCCGCGTTCGTCAGCACCGCGCCCCGGTCGTACGCGGCGACCCGCAGACCGCCGCCACCCCGCGTGAGCAACCCCTCGCCGGCCGGGCCCAACGGGTCGGCCGAGCCGGCTGGTCGTCGCCCCGGTCACCGCGGTCTCATCGCCGCGCTAGCGGGCCTGGTGCTTAT
>CAZLZC010000024.1:0-13506 GCA_964563825.1 uncultured Actinomyces sp. | reverse complement strand
GTGGTGTCGGCTGAGAAGCCGGATGAGCCCGGTGTGCCCTACGTCGGCATCACCGTCGGCATCAACTACCGCGCCGAGTTCCCCATCATCTTCGCGCTCGAGGACATCGGCGGTCCGAGCGCCGGCATGATGTTCGCTCTCGCCATCGTCGACAAGCTCACCCCGGAGGACCTCACCGGCGGTGGCCACGTGGCCGGCACGGGCACCATCGATCCTGCGGGCGCTGTGGGGGCGATCGGGGGCATCCGCCAGAAGCTGGCCGGGGCCCGCGGAGCTGGGGCGACGCTCTTCCTCATGCCCGAGGTCCACTGCGAGGAGGCCGCCGGTCATGTCCCCGATGGGCTGACCGTCGTACCGGTGACGACCCTCCAGGGAGCGCTCGATGCCCTGGCCGCCTGGCGGGCCGGGGAGACGCTGCCGACATGCCCCACGGTGTGACCTTCGCCCGAGTGACGTAAGTTGCTGTAATGGCCTCCCCGACGACTGTCGCCGCGGCACCCCGCCGAGGGCGGGTCCTCCTCCCGACGATCATCGTCCTCGCTGTCATCGTCCTGGGGTTCGTGATCTTCACGGGCTTCTACACCGACTGGCTGTGGTTCGACTCCGTGGAGAAGACGGAGGTCTTCACCGTCACCCTCATCACCCGCCTGGCCCTCTTCGCCTCGTTCGGCCTCACGATGGCCGTGGTCCTTGCAGGGACCCTTTGGATCGCCTACCGCTTCCGCCCGAGCGCCCCGCCGATGACGCAGGAGCAGGCAGGCCTCGAGCGCTATCGCATGGCCCTCGACCCCTTCCGCGTGATCATCACCATCGGCATCGCGGCCGTAGTGGGCCTCCTGGCGGGGATCTCCGCCTCCGCCGAGTGGGGGACCTTCCTGCGTTGGCGCTATGCGACCGACTTCGGTGTCACCGATCCGCAGTTCGGACTCGATATCGGCTTCTACACGTTCACCTATCCCTTCCTGCGCTTCATCCTCGGTTTCGCCTTCTCGGTCGTGATCCTCTCGATCGGACTCGCGCTCGCCGCGCACTATCTCTACGGCGGCCTGCGCCTGCAGCCGCAGGGGGATCGCGTGAGCACCGCAGCACAGGTGCACCTGTCCGGGCTGATCGCGATCCTGCTCCTGCTCAAGGCCGTGGCCTACTGGCTGGATCGTTACGGGCTCATGGTCAAGAGCGAGGCCCTGGTGCAGGGCTTCACGGGGATGAAATACACCGATGCCAACGCCGTGCTGCCGGCATTGCAGATCCTTACCTTCGTCGCGCTGATCACGGCGGTCCTCTTCATCGTCAACATGCTCGTGCGCAACTGGATCATCCCGCTCATCGGCCTGGGACTCCTCGTCCTTACATCGATCCTGGTCGGGGGCGTCTACCCCGCGGTCGTGCAGCAATTCCAGGTCCGTCCGAGCGAGCTCGTGCGCGAGCAGCCCTTCATCGAGCGCAACATCACTGCGACGCGCTCGGCGTACGACATTGCCGACGCGCAGGTCCAGGAATACCCGGGCACGGTCGAAGCCCCGAGCGAGGCCGTTATCCAGGCCAACCTCGGCACGCTCGACAACATCCGACTGCTCGATCCGGCGCTGGCGTCTCCGACGTACAACCAGCTCCAGCAGATCCGCGCCTACTACTCCTTCAATGACAGCCTCGATGTCGATCGTTATGACATGGAGGGTGGTCAGCGCGGAGCTGTCGTCGCTGCGCGCGAGATCAACCTCGCCGGCATCCCCGACAACCAGCGCAACTGGGCCAATGACCACGCCGTTTACACGCACGGCTACGGCTTCGTAGCCGCCTACGACAACACGGCGGAGTCTTCCGGGCAGCCCGACTTCTTCGAGAGCGATATCCCGCCGGAGGGGCTGCTGGGAATCGATCAGCCGCGCATCTACTTCGGCGAACTCTCGCCGACCTTCTCCATCGTGGGCGCCCCTGAGGGCACCCCGCCGGTCGAGCTGGACTACCCCGATGACGCGAGTCCCACGGGTCAGGTCAACAACACCTACTCGGGCGACGGCGGAGTCGCGGTCGGTGGACTCTTCCACCGCCTGCTCTTCGCGACGAAGTTCCAGGACAGCAACATCCTCCTCACGGACCTGATCAACGAGGAGTCGCGCATCCTGTGGGACCGCGATCCGCTGACCCGCGTCGAGAAGATCGCCCCCTGGCTGACCCTCGACCAGGATCCCTATCCGGCGGTGGTCAACGGCCGCATCGTGTGGCTCGTCGACGGCTACACGACCTCCAACGACTACCCCTACTCCTCGCGGGTGTCGCTGGGCGAGGTGACGAGCGACTCGATCACGGTGCGCACGGGATCGACCGCCATCGCCCCGAGCGACCAGCTCAATTACGCCCGCAACTCCGTCAAGGCCGTGGTCGACGCCTACGAGGGCACCGTGACCCTGTACGCGTGGGACGAGGCCGATCCCATCCTCCAGACGTGGATGAAGGCCTTCCCCGGTGTCGTGCAGGAGCGCAGCTCGATGCCCATGGAGATCGAGGCGCATGTGCGCTACCCGCAGGATCTCTTCAAGGTGCAGCGCGTGGTGATGTCGCGCTACCACGTCACCGATCCGGCGACCTTCTACAACGGCACCGACTTCTGGATCGTGCCCTTCGACCCGACGCAGCCGATCCAGCAGTTCCAGCCGCCGTACTACCTCACCCTGCAGATGCCCGACCAGGAGCAGCCGACCTTCTCGCTCACGACCACGTTCGCGCCGCAGCGCAGACCCACCCTGGCCGCCTTCATGGCCGTCGACTCTGCTCCTGGCGAGGACTACGGCAAGCTCCGCGTCCTGCAATTGCCCAGCAACACGACTATCCCCGGTCCCACGCAGGTGCAAAACAACTTCGAGTCTGATCCCGATATCAGCGCCGAGCTCTCCCTGCTGCGCCGAGGTGGCTCTGAGGTCAATCTGGGCAACCTGCTGTCGCTGCCTTTCAACGGCGGCCTGCTCTACGTCGAGCCCGTGTATCTGAGGGCCACGCAGGATGGGTATCCACTCCTGCGCAAGGTGCTTGCCGGCTACGGCGCCAACGTGGCGCTCGAGGACACCCTCGACGAGGCGCTGGCTGCGGTCTTCGACTCCGATCCGATTCCGACTCCGGATCCGACCCCCGGGCCCAACCCCGATCCCAATCCGGATCCCACGCCGACACCGACACCCACGCCGACCCCGGGCCCGTCCGGAGATCCGCTCACCGATCTCCAGACCGCGCTCGCCGATGCGCAGGCGGCCTACGAGCGAGGACAGGCCGCACTCGCCGACGGCGACTTCGCCCGCTACGGCGAAGCGCAGGCCGATCTTGAGGCGGCGCTGCGGCGTGCGCAGGAGGCGGAGGCGCGGCTGACGGGAGAGGACGGCGGCCAACCGGCGTAGGTCGGTTGAGCGGGCCTGCCGATAGGCTCCCCGCGTGTCCAAGGTCCTCTCCTCGCTCCCCGTCGGCGAGCGCGTCGGCATTGCCTTCTCCGGAGGGCTCGACACCTCCGTGGCGGCCGCCTGGATGCGAGATAAAGGCGCAGTGCCGTGCACCTACACGGCCGACCTGGGGCAGTACGACGAGCCCGATATCGACATCGTTCCCGGCCGCGCGCTCGAGTACGGCGCCGAGCTCGCCCGCCTGGTGGATTGCAAGGACCTGCTCGTGGAAGAGGGCCTCGCAGCGATGGCGTGCGGTGCCTTCCACATCCGCGCGGGCAATCGCATGTACTTCAACACCACGCCTCTCGGGCGGGCGGTCACCGGCACTCTGCTCGTGCGGGCGATGCTCAATGACGATGTGTCGATCTGGGGCGACGGGTCGACGTACAAGGGCAATGACATCGAGCGGTTCTATCGCTATGGGCTTCTGGCCAACCCGCAGTTGCGGATCTACAAGCCCTGGCTCGACTCCGATTTCGTCGGCGAGCTGGGCGGGCGCAAGGAGATGTCGGAGTGGCTCGTGGCGCACGGTCTGCCCTATCGCGATTCGACCGAAAAGGCCTACTCCACGGACGCCAACATCTGGGGTGCGACTCACGAGGCGAAGCGGCTGGAGCACCTCGATGTCTCCATCGAGATCGTCGACCCGATCATGGGCGTTGCCTTCTGGGATCCGGCGGTGCAGATCGCGACGGAAGACGTCACGATCGCCTTCGAGCAGGGTCGGCCCGTGCGCATCAATGGCCGAGCGTTCGCGAGTGCTGTCGACCTCGTGCGGGAGGCCAACGCGATCGGCGGCAGGCACGGCCTCGGCATGGCCGACCAGATCGAAAACCGCATCATCGAGGCCAAGAGCCGCGGCATCTACGAGGCCCCGGGGATGGCCCTGCTCTTCATCGCCTACGAGCGCCTGCTGAGTGCGATCCACAATGAGGACACCCTCGCCAACTATCACGCCGAGGGTCGCCGTCTCGGGCGCCTGCTCTATGAAGGTCGCTGGTTGGACCCGCAGGCCCTCATGCTGCGCGAGTCGCTGCAGAAGTGGGTGGCGTCAGCGGTCACCGGTGAGGTCACCCTGCGACTCCGCCGCGGAGACGACTACTCGATCCTCGACACGCGTGGCCCGCACCTGAGCTACCACCCGGATCGGTTGTCGATGGAGCGCGTCGAGGAGGCGGCCTTTGGCCCCACCGACCGCATCGGCCAGTTGACCATGCGCAATCTCGACATCGCCGACACCCGCACCAAGCTCGAGATGTACGCCGAGCAGGGCCAGCTCGGGGCCGGTCACGTCGAGCTTGTGGGTCGCCTTGACGCCGGTGGCGCAGACGCCATCGCGGCGTCGCAGGCCGACGCTGGCGAAGAGCAACTACTCGATCGGGCCGCGATGGAATCGGGCAACGACTAGGCCATGTCTCCCCCTTAGCGGGAGAAATGACGAGGCGGTCAGCCGGTGTTGCGCAGACCGGTGGCGATGCCGTTGATCGTGACCGAGAGCGCGCGCTGCAGTTCGACGGTCGGCTCCTCCGTGGCGCGTATGCGCTGCAGCAGACGCACCTGCATTTCGTGCAGTGGCAGTAGGTACGTGTCGCGCACCTCGAAGGTGCGGTGCAGTGTCGGATTGACCGCGAGCAGATGTGGCTGGCCCGTCACGCGCATGAGTTCCTCCACCGTGCGCGCATGCTCCTCCTCGATGTCCTCGAAGAGTCGGCGCAGGTGGTCCGGCACGAGACCGTCGACGTAGCGGCGGGCGATGTCGAGATCGGTCTTGGCGAGGGTCATCTCGACGTTCGACAGGAAGTTGCGGAAGAAGTGCCACTGGCGATGCATCGCGCTGAGCGCATCGCCGTGACCCGCGGCGCGGGCGGCCGCGAGTCCGGTCCCGACGCCGTACCAACCGGGGACGATCTGTCGCGACTGAGTCCACCCGAAGACCCAGGGGATCGCGCGCAGGCCGTCGATGCCCGCCGCTGTGTCGGGGCGGCGCGCGGGCCGCGAGCCCATGTGCATCCCGCCGAACTCCTCGACCGGCGTGGAGGCGGCGAAGTAGGCGGGCAGGTCGGGGTCATCGACCAGTCGGCGGTAACGCGCCTGAGCCGCCGCCGACGCAGTGTCCATGACCGTGTCCCACGCGGCGAGCTCCTCAAGGGAGTTGCGCGGACGGTCGTGCAGCAACGTGGCATCCATCACGGCCGCGAGGATCTGCTCGAGGTTGTCTCGGGCGAGAGTGGGCAGGAGGTACTTGTCTGAGATCACCTCGCCCTGCTCCGTGAGCTTGATCCGTCCCTCCAGCACACCCCACGGCTGGGCGAGGATCGCGTCGTACGTCGGTCCGCCGCCGCGGCCGACGGTGCCCCCGCGTCCGTGGAAGAGGGTGAGTGCGATGCCGGCCTCCGCGGCCGTGTCGCGTAGTCGCCGCTGGGCGAGGTGGATCTCCCACTGGGACGTGGTGATGCCGGCGTCCTTGTTGGAGTCGGAGTAGCCGAGCATGACCTCCTGCACGTTTCCGCGTGAGGCGAGCAGGCGGCGGTAGGTCGGGTCCGCGAGCAGCTGGCCCAGGATCACGTGAGCGGCGCGGAGCTCGTCGACCGTCTCGAGTAGCGGGACGAAGCCGACCATCGCCGTGCCTGCGTCGGTATCGACGAGTCCGGCCTCCCGGGCGAGCACGACGGCGGCCAACACATCGTCCGCGCCCTTGGTCATGGACACGATGCAGGTCTCGACGGTGCGGGGGCCGTAGCGCTCAATGGCCTCCCGGGCTGACACGAAGGCTCCGTAGGTCGCCAGGGCGGAGGAATCCAGGGGCGGTGGAGTCGGCGCGAGCGGGCGGCGGGAGAGGAGCTCGGCAGAGAGCAGCTCTCTGCGTGCATCGGCGTCCAGCGAGACGAAGTCGACTGCGCCGGGGAGGCGCCCGAGGAGCTGGCCGATGGCCTCCCGGTACTTGTCCGAGTGCTCGCGCAGGTCGAGGGTGGCCAGGGGCAGGCCGATCGCGGCGATGACGCGCAGCGCCCGATCGATCACACCGATGGCCGCGATCGAGTCGTCCGCCGCGAGCGAGGCACGGACCTGCATGAGGTCATCGAGGAGTTCGCTTGTGCATCGGTAGTCGCGCCCGGGCACGTGCGGCCCGCGCGAGCCGATGCGCTCGCGGGTGAGGCGAAGCCTGTTGTGGATGACGGAGAGTTTCAGGCGCACCGGCTCCTCGGCGTTGAGGCGCAGGAATCTCCTGTCGAATTCGGGCAGGTGCTCCAGGTCGCGATCGACTGCGGCGCGCAGGTCGGCATCAGATCCTGACAGCCGCTCACTCACCGACAGGTCCTCGAGCAGCCGGTCGACGATGGGCAGGATGTCGCTGATGGCGTGGTCGCGCTGGAAATCGATGACCGCGCGCGTCACCTCGGGTGTCACGAAGGGATTGCCGTCTCTATCGCCGCCGATCCAGGAGCCGAAGGTGAGCGGAGTGCTATCGGGCGGCAGGTCGGCACCGAGCATGCGGAATGCCGTCGCGAGATCGTCCAGGACCTCAGCGAGCGGGCCGCGCGCGAGATCATCGAGGTAGTAGAGGGCATTACGTGCCTCATCGACGACCTGTGGCTGCTCGAGGCGCAACTCGTCGGTCTGCCACAGCAGGTCGACGAGTTCGGCGATGCGCGACCAGCGCCGCTCGTCATCGATGAGGGCATCGAGGAGGAGGTCGGCGATGCGTCTCTGCTTGGTGAGGACCGAGCGGCGCGCGGCCTCGGTGGGGTGGGCGGTGAAGACGGGGCGTACCGCCATCTCCTCGGCGAGCAGCCTGGCCTGCTCGGGAGTGGCACCCAGGTCCAGGGCGCGTCCGGCGGTGCGCGTGAGCAGGCTGCCCTCGGTTCGGCGGCGAGCCCGGACGTCGCGCGCACGCTGGACCTGCTCTGCGACGTTGGCGAGGTCGAAGTAGATGGAGAAGGCACGTGCAATCAGGGTCGCCTCGTGCAGGTCGATCTGATCGATGATGCGTGTCGCTTCGGCGGGGTCGTCCCGGACGGCAGCGCGGATGCGCTCGACGGCCTCGAGGAGCTCGGGGCCACCGTGCTGGGCGAGTGACTGGCCCAGGAGGTTCCCCAGCGTGCGGATGTCCTCGCGCAGGGCGGCATCGGGCTCGGGCGCGTTCACGGGAGGACCGTATCCGGGTCGTGTTGCGCCCGTGTTTCGCGCCAGGCCCTCGCCTCGGTCCTCAGTAGGGTCAGGACGTGGTCAGCATCGTCTTCGGGCTCCTGACCGCATGCTTCTTCGCCAGCAGCAGCCTGATGTCGTCGCGAGCCGTGAAGATCATCGGATCGGCGTCGTCTGTGGCTTGGGTGATGCTCGTGGGGCTCATCATCACGACCCCGTTCGTCGTCGCCACCGGCGTCCCGGCCAACATCGGCCCCAGCATCCCGTGGATGGTCGTCCTCGGGCTAGGCAATGTCATCGGGATCCTCGTGGCCGGGTTCGCCCTGCGCGTCGGCAAAGTCGGCGTCGTCGCGCCGATCCTGGCCACCGAGGGGGCCATTGCCGCGGTCATCGCAGCACTCCTGGGGGAGAGCATCGCGCCCATCGTCGGGTTCATGCTGCTCGTGATCGTCGGCGGGATCGTCATCTCGGCGATTGCCCCCGACCCCGCACCGCTCGCCAAGGAGCGGCCCGTCTACGCCGTGGTCCTGTCGACTGTGGCTGCGGCGTGCTTCGGGGTCTCTCTCTTCGCGGCGGGCAACCTCAGCAACGATGTGCCCATCCCCTGGGTGCTACTGCCTGCGCGTCTCGCGGGTGTCCTCATCATCCTCATCCCGCTGCTCATCATGCGGAAGTTGCAGATCACCAGGTCCACGGTGCCGCTGGTCTTGGCCATGGCGGTCACGGAGATTCTGGGCTTCGTCTGCTTCGCCATCGGCGCCCAGTACGAGGTGGCGATCACGTCCATCCTGTCATCGCAGTTTGCGCCCATCGCGGCCGTGGCGGCGTACTTCCTGTTCAAGGAAAAGCTCGGCCGATTCCAGATTCTCGGGGTCATCGTGCTCGTCGTCGGCGTGACCGCGCTCACCCTCGTGAAATAGCACCAGGGACCCAGGGGCGGCCGCGAGAAAGGCACCGGGGGCTAGTGACCGCGAGCGACCCATTCGTCGTATGACCCGGCCTCTGCGCCGACGGTGGTCTCGTCTCCGTGGCCGGTGAGCACGCGTGTCTCGGCGGGCAGCGTCAGGAGGCGCTTTCGGATCGAGTCGAGGATGGTGGGGAAGTCACTGAACGAGCGGCCCGTCGCCCCGGGGCCGCCGTGGAAGAGCGTGTCGCCGCTGAGGAGCACGCCGAGCTCGGGCACGTAGAGGCAGACCCCGCCGGGTGAGTGGCCCGGAGTGTGGATCACCTGGGCGTCGAGGCCGGCCACCGACACGACGTCCCCGTCGGCAAGCGGAGTGAAGGCCACGCCTGCGTTGACGACGTCCCACAGCATGGTGTCAGCCGGGTGGAGGTAGACGGGTCCGTCGATGCTCGGCAGGAGTTCCTGGACGGCGTTGACATGGTCGTTGTGCGAGTGAGTGCACACGATGCCGACCACACGGCGGCCAGCCACAGCGCTGAGGATGGTCTCTGCGTCATGGGCGGCATCGACGATGAGGACCTCCTGGTCATCACCGACGAGCCACACGTTGTTGTCGACCTCGAAGTCCTGACCGTCGAGACTGAAGATTCCGCTGGTGACGACTCGTTCGACTCGAGCGCTCACGGCGCGAACACCACGACGCTGCGCAGCACGTCTCCATGGTGCATCTTGTCGAACGCCGCCTCGACATCGCCGACGCCGATCTTCTCGCTGACGAACTGATCCAGGGGGAGTCGTCCCTGGAGGTAGAGGTCGATGAGCATGGGGAAGTCCCGTGAGGGTAGGCAGTCGCCGTACCAGCTGGACTTCAGTGCGCCACCTCGACCGAAGTACTCGATCAGCGGAAGGTCGAGGCGCATGTCCGGGGAGGGGACTCCGACGAGGACGACGGTGCCGGCGAGGTCGCGCGCGAAGAAGGCTTGCTCGTAGGTGTCCGGGCGACCGATGGCTTCGATCACGACGTCGGCCCCGAAACCCTCGGTGGCCTCGCGGATCGCCTCTACGGGGTCGGTCTCACGGGAGTTGACGGTGTGGGTGGCCCCGAACTGCTTGGCCAGCTCGAGTTTGCGGTCATCGATGTCGACCGCGATGATCGTCCGCGCTCCCGCGAGTCGTGCGCCGGCGATGGCGGCATCTCCGACGCCGCCGCACCCGATGACGGCCACGGAGTCACCGCGGGTCACGTTGCCTGTGTTGATGGCAGCGCCAAGCCCGGCCATGACTCCGCAGCCCAGCAGACCGGCGACTTCGGGGGAGGCAGCCGGATCCACCTTGGTGCACTGGCCCGCGGCGACGAGGGTCATCTCGGCAAAGGCGCCGATGCCGAGCGCGGGCGAGAGTTCGGTGCCATCCAGCAGCGTCATCTTCTGCGTGGCGTTGTGGGTGGTGAAGCAGTACCAGGGGCGACCGCGCAAGCAAGCACGACACTGGCCACACACCGCACGCCAGTTGAGGATGACGTAGTCGCCGGGTGCGACATCGGTGACGTCCGGTCCGACAGATTCCACGATGCCTGCGGCCTCGTGGCCGAGCAGGAAGGGGAATTCGTCGTTGATGGCGCCCTGGCGGTAGTGCAGGTCCGTGTGACACACGCCGCACGCGAGGACCTTCACTCGGGCCTCGCCGGGACCCGGGTCGGGGACGATGATCGTCTCGAGGGTGACGGGGGCGTCCTTCTCCCGCGCGATGACGCCTTGGACCTGAACGGCCATGCCTGACTCCTTCTCCCGGTCTGGATCGAACGTGTGAACGCTAGCGCTCGTGTCCTCGGGGGTGATGCGGGACCTCCGTCGTCCAGACAGCGGCCTTACGGCCGTGCCGCCACCACCTGATTGGCGAAACCGGTGGCGACGTTCCACGACAGTTGTCGGTACTCCCCCCAGTAGGACGCGGTGAATCTGCGCAGCTCGTCAATGTCGACGTCTGCCTTCAGCATGGCGTCCTTGTAGGCGGCGAGCCAGGAGTACACGAGCGAGGGGTTGGCCTCGATGTGGAATTGCACGGCCCAGGCGCGATCACCGATCCGGAACGCCTCCGTGAGCTCCCCCGTGCGTCCGAGCACCGTGGCGGAGCTGGGTAGGTCGAAGGTGTCGTAGTGGGACTGGAAGACATGCGGTCGCGGACCGAGTCTGCCGAGCACGGGGTCTGAAGCGGCTTCAGGCGCCATGTCGACCTGGTACCAGCCGATCTCGGTGACGGGGGACCGGTAGACGCGGCCGCCGGCGGCGCGAGCCAGCAGCTGAGCACCGAAGCACACACCGAGAATCGGCATACGGCGGGCGAGGGCTTGCTCGAGCACGGCGATCTCGTTTGCAATCCATGGAGTGGTGGCCTCATCCATCGCACTCGCGAGCGCACCCAACGACAGGACGCCGTCGAAGGACTCAAGTGGTTCCTCGGGCTCACTCGTCTGAAAGGTGCACCAGGTGTCGATCATCAGACCCGCCTCGACGAGGGGTGCTGCTAGGTCGTTAAGGGCGTCATCGAGGTTGTGCTGGATCACCAGAAGACGTGGCGGGGTCATGGTGAAAGAATAGGGAGATTCCAGCGCAATGTGGATGCTTATGGGCGCTTACAGGCGCCTTCAGGCGCAATGATGAGGCATGGATGACATAGATCGCGCAATTCTCACCCACCTGAGGGCTGAGGGGCGACTCACCAATCAGGAGCTCGCGGAGCGCGTGGGTCTCACCCCCGCCCCCTGCCTGCGCCGCGTGCGACGACTCGAAGAGGACGGGGTGATCACCGGGTACGTCGCATGCGTTGACCCTGCGGCCCTGGGTGAGGGCTTCGAAGTACTCATGCACGCAGACCTGGTCGCCAAGGACCTCCCCACGGTCCAGGCATTCGAGGCCCGTGTGGCTGCCATGCCGGAGGTAGTGGAGCTGCGCCGCATGTTCGGCATTCCTGACTACTTCATTCGAGTGCGAGTGGAAAACATCGAGCACTACGAGCGATGGCTCACCTCGGACATCATGGGCGATGCCGCCATCGCCAGGATGGACTCACGCCTGACCATGAAGGTGCTCAAGACCTAGCGCCCTAGGTCTCGAGCCGGACGAATTCCAAGAGGTGTCTTTGTCGTACGTCGTATGACTTCTCCCTGACCGCCATCCGTGCGGTCCGTCTCGTGCCAGTAACCGGGATCGCGCCTTGTGTGGCCTTCGGGAGGCGGTGTCTCAACAAAACGAAAGAGGACCGGCCCAGTGGGCCGGTCCTCACATCACGTAGCGGGGGCAGGATTTGAACCTGCGACCTCTGGGTTATGAGCCCAGCGAGCTACCGAGCTGCTCCACCCCGCGCTGGCCTTGCGGCTGTGCTAAGGATACGACGTGCCGCTTGAGCCCCTTTCCACCGGGGTCGCCCTAGGCTGGCGCCATGCCCTTCAGCGTCGAGGTCCCGGTCACCGTCCGCTGGCGCGATTTCGACGCCCTCGGCCATGTGAACAACGCCGTCTTCCTCACCTTCCTGGAGACCGGCCGCGACCGCTTCTTCCACTCCCTCGTGGGCGACACCTTCCTCGACCTGGTGCTGGTCCGTCTCGAGATCGACTTCAAGGCTGAGATTCCCATGGGCACCGAGGAGGTGCTCGTCACCTGTCGGGCGACGGGTATCGGCCGCACGAGCATGCGCACCGAGGAGCAGATCCTGCTGCCCGGCGGAGCGCTCGCGGCACAGTCAGAGACAGTGATCGTGGCGCGTGACGCGACGACCCGCACATCCCGGCCTTGGACAGATGAGGAGCGCGGCATCCTGGAAGGCTCCCTGTGACCCGCAGAGCGATCGGCGCGGTGCTTGGCGTCGTGCTCGTGGGGCTCGCTGGCTGCGCAACTCCCACATCGCAAGAGGCCAACACATCCGCGATGCCCGAGGGCTTCGTCCGGCTCTCCGACGTCTCACCCGACATCGTCCAGGAGATCCGTTACGCCGGGGAGCATAACTTCGTGGGGCGTCCGGTCACCGGCTACGAGGCCCCTGAGTGCTGGCTGACGCGCGAGGCGGCGGACGCGCTGGGACAGGTGCAGTCCGCCGTCAAGGCCCAGGGCTACTCGCTGAAGGTGTACGACTGCTTCCGGCCGCAGCGAGCCGTCTCCGACTTCGTTGAGTGGGCGAGGGACCCTTCGGATGACGTCACCCGCGCGGAGTTCTATCCGCGCCTGGCCAAGGAACAGCTCTTCCCGCTCGGGCTGATCGCGGAGAAGAGCGGCCACAGCCGAGGGTCGACGGTGGATGTCACCCTCGTGCCCCTCGGATCCGGCGCGAGCCCGACGTGGCAGGTCGGCGATCCGATCACGGACTGCGCGGCCCCCGTGGGAGTGCGCTTCCCCGACACGTCGATCGACATGGGCACCGGTTTCGATTGCTTCGACCCGCTCGCAGCGACGGCCGACACGCAGATTACGCCGGAGCAGCAGGCGAATCGGCGCATCCTCGCGGCAGCCATGGAGGCAGCAGGCTTCGTCAACCTACCCGAGGAGTGGTGGCATTACACGCTGAAGGACGAGCCCTTCCCGGACACTTACTTCGACGCCGAGTTGGGGTGAGTCTCAACCGGCGCGCGAAGTCGAGGCAGGACGGGACGAATCGTGAATTCTGAGCACCGGCGGCCGACTAGGCAAACGTGGCGCGGCGCGATCTGAGGTTGTACGTCGCGTACGTCACCCGCAGTTGGCCGCTGTCGATAGCGTCCCGAATGATGCTGCTCCCCTTCAGGGCGCGTGCGGAGTAGCCCGCATTCGCCCAGATGCCCTCGGCCAGCGTCTGGTCTTCGCCCAGGTCCTCGAGGGCCGGGAGGATGGCGTTGACGACGTCGTCGATATCACCCCCTGGATATTCGCCTGTGCGCAACGTGTTCTGAGAAGCGGAGACGGCACCGCAGCCGCTATGGCCCAGCACCACGATGAGCGCGACCTTCAACACGGCGACGGAATACTCCAGCGATCCGATGCTGATGCCGTCTGAGCC
>CAZLZC010000023.1:13844-19564 GCA_964563825.1 uncultured Actinomyces sp. | reverse complement strand
CCGGCAGCCTCCGCTGCCGCGATGACCTCCTCATCGCGCACGGATCCTCCCGGCTGGACGATGGCGCGCACCCCCGCGGTGAGGAGCACCTCGAGTCCGTCGGGAAAGGGGAAGAACGCGTCCGAGGCCGCCACCGCGCCGCGGGCACGATCCTCACCCGCCCGCGCCACGGCAAGGCGGGCGGCGTCGACGCGATTGACCTGTCCCATGCCGATGCCGACGGCAGCACCGTCCTTGGCAAGCAGGATCGCGTTGGACTTCGGCGCCCGGACTGACCGCCAGGCGAAGGCAAGATCCTCCATCGTCGCGGCATCGACGGGCGCACCTGCGACCAGGCGCCAGGTGGCGGGGTCGTCACCGTCTGCTCGCAGATCATCGGCCCCCTGCAGGAGGACACCTCCGGAGATGGGGCGCAGATCCGCCCACCCACGCTCGGGACGCGCCTGGGCGCGCAAGATCCGCAGCCCCTTGCGCTCAGTGAGGATGGCCAGTGCCGCCTCCTCGTAATCGGGCGCGACAACGACCTCCGTGAAGACGTCAGCCATTGCCTCGGCCATGGCCCGTGACACCGGACGGTTGGCTGCGACCACTCCACCGAAGGCCGAGACCGGATCGGTGGCGAACGCCTTGTCGTAGGCGTCGGCGATATCCGCACCCACCGCAATCCCGCACGGATTTGCGTGCTTGATGATGGCGACGGCTGCCTGCCCGTGGTCGTATGCGGCACGCCATGCCGCATCGGCGTCGACATAATTGTTGTAGGACATCTCCTTGCCGTGCATCTGCTCCGCACGAGCAAGGCCGGGACGCGAGAAGTCCGCGGCGTAGACAGCTGCAGACTGATGGGGGTTCTCTCCGTAGCGAAGGACGGCTTGCCGCTCCCAGGCCTGGCCAAGCCAGCGCGGGAACCCCGAACCGTCGGGCGCCACGACGTTGCCCATCCATGTCGCCACAGCTACGTCGTAGGCGGCCGTGTGCGCGAAGGCCTCTGCGGCGAGCCGCTGGCGCTCCTCAAGGGTGAATCCGCCTGAAGCCACAGCCTCGATCACTTCGGCGTAGCGGTCTGGATCGACCACGACAGCGACGCTCGCATGGTTCTTGGCCGACGCGCGGACCATGGCGGGTCCGCCAATGTCAATCTGCTCAATGCAGTCATCAGGATCGGCGCCTGATGCCACTGTGCTCGTGAACGGATAGAGGTTGACGACGACGAGCTCGAACGGCGCAATGCCGAGTTCGTCGAGCTGAGCCGCGTGCTCAGGCAGGCGCATGTCGGCAAGGAGTCCTGCGTGCACGTGCGGGTGCAGTGTCTTGACGCGGCCATCGAGGCACTCGGGGAAACCGGTCAGGTCGGAGACGGCGGTGACCGGCACACCCGCCTGCTCGATGTGCGCCGCGGTCGAACCGGTGGACACGATCTCGACTCCGGCTTCGTGGAGGGCTGTCACGAGTCCGGGGAGGCCGGTCTTGTCGTACACCGAGACGAGGGCGCGGCGGATGGGTCGACGGGCTGACTCTGCGCTCACGGGATGGTCACCTTCCTACCGTCGACCGTGCAGCCCAGCGCGCACAGACGGGACACGATATCCACGAGGAGCGCTCGCTCGACCACCTTGATTCGCTCATGGAGGGATTGGTCGTCGTCATCGTCAAGGATGTCCACGACCCCCTGGGCCAGGATCGGACCGGTGTCGACACCGGCGTCGACCAGGTGCACGGTGCAGCCCGTCACTCGCACGCCGTAGGCCAATGCGTCGCGCACGCCGTGGGCGCCGGGGAATGCGGGGAGCAGCGCCGGGTGGGTGTTGACGATGCGCGAGGGGAAGGCGGCGAGCATCGATGCGCCCAGAATGCGCATGAAGCCGGCACACACGACCCAGTCCGGGTCGAATTCCGCGACAGTCGACGCGAGCGCGGCATCCCACGCTGCACGGTCGGAGTAGTCATCTGGGGAGACAATGGACGAGGGCACCCCTGCCGCGGCTGCGCGATCGAGCCCACCGGCGTCGGATCGATCGGAGATCACGCCCACGATGTCGAAGGAATCCTGTGGATCGTCGATGAGCGCCTGGAGATTGGTCCCGCCCCCGGAGACGAGGACGACGAGGCGCGCGGGCACGCCGCGACCCTATCGCCGCTGCGTTGATCCGGTACGTGCCATCACGACGACGTCATCGCCGAGATGATCGGCATAGCCGCGCAGAAGCCGGGTGCTGTCCCACAGGGGGGATAGTCCGACGACGAGGGTGACCAGCCACGCAAAGGGCCCGATGACGGGCACGAACCCCAGCAGGCCCGCAGCGCCGTACAGCGCGAACCACCGCCGCGTGGCAAGGGCCCCGCCGGGTCGGGCCCCCGTGTCGGCACGCACGCAGCGGATCCCCACCGCCCAGCCGCCGAGCGTGCGTCCCCAGGAGGCCATCAGGGGGATCGTGTAGAGGGCGGTGAGAACGACGAGAACGGCCAGCGGGAGCCAGACGGGAAGGGCAATCGCCGAGTCGACCGTGCGCGCACCGGATTGCGCGTCTACGCGCACGCGAGTGATGCCTGCGGTCACGCTCTCGAGCAGCGACGACACCACGCCCGCGGCGGCAACCAGCACGACCATGTCGATCGCAGCACCCGCGATACGTCGAGACATGGGGGCGAGGGTGAATGCGGATTTGGTCGTGCGCGCATCAGCGCGGCGCGGGACCCGAACGGTGCTAGCCATCGGATCGCCTCGCCGGCCACACCGCGACCGCAATGGATCCCAGGCCGACCAGCAGGGTGCCGGCAAGCGCGACGGGGATGGGAGAGGGACCGAGGCCCTGGAGGGTGGTGTTGCCCAGGGAGCCTGACGCGAGCCAGGCCGCAATCGCGAGGATCGCCCCCGTGGCGATCGCGGAGCCGGCGGCGACGAGGCATCCCCGCAGGCCGATCTGGCCACGTCGCCTCAGGAGCGCGCCCGCCACGGCTCCCGCAGCCACGGCGAGGAGAGGGAGCAGGACGGCACCCGTGGGCGGCTGGTCCGGCAGAGCCGCGAGAAGCGGGAAGCCCGGAAGGGCTGCGGTGGAGGTGTCGACGTACGGCGACACGATCGTGCCGACCGACACGGTGACCCCTGGACCGAGCAGGTAGGCAAGCGACCACATCACCGCTACGGGGAGGTATCCCAGGGTGAGGACGGCAAGAAGCAGGAGTCCTGAGATCCCCGCATTCAACTCGACGAGCAGAGAAGTCATCTCATCGAAGCTGCCGATGATGGCGACGGCAAGCAGCAAGCTGGCAGCGACCACGAGACTGAGGAGCGCAGCCCCAGTGGCGGCCAGGCCGTCACGCGCAGGAAAGGGGAGCGTGTCCAATGAGATCAGCCGCGCTCGACGCAGGATGACCAACGACGCGAGAGCACCTGTCACAAGGCCAGCCACGAGAGCCGTCCGCGCCGGAGAGATCCCGAGGTTGCGACTCATCGACGCGATGATCGCGCTCACGGCAGCGAAGCTCAGGCCCACTGAGAGTGCGACAGCCATTGCTTCTCCCCGACGGGCAACGGCGGAGGCATCAGCAGCCCAGCGCGATGCTGCGATCACGGCAATGAGCGGGAGAAGTGCGAAGCCCAGAGGGAGCAGCGTGAGTGGTACGCCGGCCAGGGTCGGCGCCTGGCCGAGCCCGGCGAGCCAGGCCCCGGACGCCACCTCGAGCATCTGGGTCCACTCCTGGGAGCCGGATGGGTCGAACATCCACGCCGCGAGCGCGACGACCACGAGGGCGAGATAACTGAACACCGCCGCGGCGGCCCCTGCCGCGGCACCGGCCACCACGAGGGGCAGCGGTGCGGAAGGCGCCTGGCCCACGGGGGCGCCCGTTCGTGCGGTGAGGCTCACCGGTCAAGAGTGTCAGCCAAGGAGGGTTCGCCCCCGTAACGGCACGCGGGCATCGTGCGACACAACAGCACCACCCGGAGCGGGATGGCGCCCAGGCATCAACCGCGCAGGAGCGCCCGCATGAGTCGGGCGGTCTCACTGGGGGTCTGGCCCACCCGGACGCCAACGGCCTCCAGGGCTTCTTTCTTCGCCGCAGCCGTGCCGGATGAACCGGAGACGATCGCGCCCGCATGGCCCATGGTCTTGCCCTCCGGCGCGGTGAAGCCCGCGACGTAGCCGACCACGGGCTTGGTGACGTTGTCCGCGATGAAGGCTGCCGCACGCTCTTCGGCGTCACCACCGATCTCACCGATCATGACGATCGCCTCGGTCGACGGGTCGGCCTCGAAGGCAGCCAGGCAGTCGATATGCGTCGTACCGATGATCGGGTCGCCACCGATGCCGACGCTTGTGGAGAAGCCGATGTCGTTGAGCTCGTACATCATTTGGTAGGTCAGCGTGCCGGACTTCGACACGAGACCGATGGGGCCAGGGCCCGTGATGTCCGCGGGGATGATCCCCGCATTGGAGACCCCGGGAGAGATGATGCCCGGGCAGTTGGGACCGATGATGCGCGTCGATCCCGCGTTGACGGCGTACTGGAAGAACTGCGCCGTGTCATGGACGGGGATCCCCTCCGTGATGACCACGCACAGGGGGATCTCGGAATCGACGGCCTCTTCGACGGCCGCCTTGGCGAAGCGCGGAGGCACGAAGACGACGCTGACGTTGGCGCCCGTGGCGACCATGGCCTCGCGGACATCGCCGAAGACCGGGATGCCGTCGACTTCCTGGCCGCCCTTGCCGGGAGTGACCCCCGCGACGACCTGGGCTCCACTCGCCACCATGCGACGCGTGTGCTTGGTGCCCTCTGAGCCGGTCATGCCCTGCACAAGGATGCGGCTATCGGCATCGAGCCAGATCGTCATGCGGCACCTCCGGCCAGCTGCGCGACGCGACGGGCCGCATCGTCCATGGTTTCCACCATTTCCACGAGGGGATGATCGAACTCGGTGAGGATCCTCCTGCCCTCGACGGCGTTGTTGCCGTCAATGCGACACACAATCGGCTTGGTCACCGGTGTGCCGCGCTCGGCCAGTGCACCGACAGCCTGCACGATCCCATTGGCCACCGCGTCGCACGAGGTGATGCCACCGAAGACGTTGACGAAGACGGCGCGCACATCCGGATCATTGAGCACGATGTCGAGTCCATTGGACATGACCTCCGCACTCGCGCCGCCTCCGATGTCGAGGAAGTTGGCGGGGCGCACACCCCCGAATTCCTCTCCGGCGTAGGCGACGACATCAAGGGTGCTCATGACGAGACCCGCACCATTGCCGATGATCCCCACCTCTCCGTCCAACTTGACGTAGTTGAGGTCGAATTCCTTGGCGCGCAATTCGATCGGGTCCGTGCCGTCTTTGTCGACCAGGTCAGCATGCGAGGCATGGCGGTAGTTGGCATTGTCGTCGAGGGTGACCTTGCCATCGAGCGCCAGGACGCGGCCGTCGGCCGAGAGCACGAGGGGGTTGACCTCGACGAGCGTCGCGTCCTCCTTGACCAGGACCTGCCACAGGTGGACGAGCACGCTGATGACCTGCTCGCGGATGTGCGAGGGGAATCCGGCGCGATCGACGATGCTCGCCGCAACGGTCTCGTCAACCCCGTCGATGGCGTCGATGCGCACAAGGGCAAGTGCCTCGGGCCGGGTCGCTGCCACCTCCTCGATATCGACTCCGCCCTCGACACTCGCCATTGCGAGGAAGGCGCGATTCGCGCGATCGAGGAGGAAGGAGACGTAGTACTCCTCGG
>CAZLZC010000023.1:0-13744 GCA_964563825.1 uncultured Actinomyces sp. | reverse complement strand
GCGAGGAAGGCGCGATTCGCGCGATCGAGGAGGAAGGAGACGTAGTACTCCTCGGCGATATCTGTGGCTTCGGTGACGAGGACGCGGCGCACCACGTGCCCCTTGATGTCGAGGCCGAGGATGTCCTGAGCGCGCGCCTGGGCCTCGTCGGGCGTGGCGGCGAGCTTGACCCCGCCTGCCTTGCCGCGACCGCCGGTCTTGACCTGGGCCTTGACGACGACGGCGGAGCCGATCTTGCGCGCGGCTTCATGTGCCGCATCGGGGGTGGCGCACACTTCACCGGCGGTGACCGGGACTCCATGCGAGTCGAAGAGGTGCTTGGCCTGGTACTCGTAAAGGTCCACGGTTCCCTCCGGCTATGCCCTGCCGGGCTGCGACGCCGCGAGCCTACTGATTAGGCGCTGTGATCGGGCACGTGGGCACCGACCCACTCCACGATGACGGGAAGCGGCGTACCCGGCCCGAAGACCTCGGTGACGCCCAGCGCCTTGAGCCCAGCGATGTCCGCCTCCGGGATGATGCCGCCACCGAAGACCAGGATGTCGTCGGCCTGACGATTCCTGAGTTCCTGCATGAGTTCTTCGAAGAGCACCTGATGGGCCCCGGAGAGCACGGAGATCCCGATGGCGTCGGCATCCTCCTGCACGGCGGCCTCGGCGATCTGCCCGGGCGTCTGGTGCAGGCCCGTGTAGACGACTTCGAATCCTGCATCGCGCAGGGCTCGTGCCACGACCTTGGCACCGCGGTCATGTCCATCGAGACCGGGCTTGGCTACGACGATTCTCGCCGGCATGAACCCTCCCTGGACATGGCGTGAGCGCCGAACGGTCGGATCTCAGCGCTCAGCCGAACGATACCGGGCGCCCTTCTCGCGTCGGAGCGTCGTCAAGACAACGCGGGTAGTCGCGGACTAGCGTCATCGAGTGCCCCGGATCGCGATGCCCGCCGTACCGTCCGCGGCCTGGGGATCCGCGCGTACTCTCCTCTCGCCGACGACGGCTCGGGGAGTCGCCGTCGAGGCAGCCTGGATCACCGCCCACCTCGCGATGTACCCCCTTGGCCTCGTCGAGGAGCAACTGCGACTCCAGCAGGAGCGGCACTCCATCGAGGGACTGCCACCCGCCCAGCGCGGTCTTCTCGTCGGCGACGTCGAAGCCGCCGGCACGCCCATCGTGCTGGTCCACGGCATCTTCGACAATCGCTCGATCTTCACGCTCCTGCGACGCGGTCTGCACCGTCGCGGGTTCGGCTCGACGTACGCCCTCAACTACTCGGCGCTCACCGACGACATCCGTGCCGTGGCAGGGCGACTGGGCACACTCATCGACCAGGTGTGCGAAGAGACCGGGCATGAGCGCGTCCACGTGATCGGGCACTCCCTAGGCGGCCTCATCGGTCGCTACCTGGTGCAGCGTCTTGGCGGAGACGAGCGCGTGCACACTCTGGTCACCCTGGGTACCCCTCACAGCGGCACTCTCCCGGCGCGCATCGTGCCCCTCGAGACCGCGCGGCAGATGCGGATTGACGGCGACATCATTGCCGAACTGGCCGAGCCAGCCCCGGGTTGCCGCACGCGCTTTGTCGCTTTCTGGTCGGATATCGACCAGTTCGTCATCCCCCGATCCCATGCTCGCGTCGAGCACCCCGACCTCCGAGCGCGGAACGTGCTGGTGCAGGGCGTCGGCCACCTCTCCCTACCTGTCGACGGTCGGGTGATCCGGGAGATCGCCACGACGCTGGCCCTCCTGGACGAGCCGGAGCACCCCCGGCCACCCACCTCGTGAAGGTGTGACACACGTCACATCAGGTGCCCCACCAGTCACACCAGTAACACTGGACTGGTGGTTGGTGGCCCTGGACTGGTAAACCGCTCCTATGCGCCGTCTCGTCGTGCCGCTCGTCGTGGCGGCCACGCTCGTGATCGCACAGGGTGCCCTCGTGCTGACTGCAGGGGCCCCCTCCCTCGCGGCTTCCGGCCCGAGCGGCCCGGTTGCCGGAGCGGGTGGAGCGGGCTCGGCACTCGGCGTGGGCGCCAACGTCGACCTTGCCACCGCGGGTCGACTCGACGGGTCCGCCGGGATCGCCCACCTCGCCTCCGTGACAGCGGCCCGGTCGTTGACCGCGCGCACGACGTCCGAAGCACAACCAGCAGCGACAGCCGAACGCAAGGCAGAGCGCGAAGGTCCGGCGTACAGCTACCCCGTGACCTGGGGTACTCCCATCAGCGGTGAATTCGGCGAAGTAAGCGCCTCGTGGCCGCGCGGTCATGCTGGCATGGACTTCAATGGAGAGACCGGCGACCCGGTCTACGCCGCCACCGATGGCCGCGTGGAGTACGCCGAATTCAACTACGGCGGCTACGGCAACCTCGTCATGATCATGCGAGCGGACGGCACCCAGACGCGCTACGCGCACCTCGACAAGATCAAGGTCCGCAAGGGCGAGCGCGTGAACGCGGGAGATCTCATCGGCCTGATGGGCAATTCCGGCGACTCATCCGGATCCCACCTTCACTTCGAGGTGCGCGTGGGACGCGCGCTCACTCCGACCGACCCCGCGGGCCTCTGGACGGGTTCCCGCCCGGGAATCCCTGCCAAGCCACCGGCCTGGGCCTGCCGCAACTTCGGCTGCTGACGCCGACTACATCTTGTCGACGGGCGCATAGCGCAGCAATAGCCGCTTGGTGCCCACGCTTCCGAAATCAATGGTCGCCTCGGCCTTGTCACCCACGCCAGAAGTGCCGGTGACGGTGCCCATGCCGAAGGTCTTGTGCAGCACTCGGTCGCCCACGGTCAGGCCCACCACGGGGCGCGTACCCGCTGTCGGCTCCGGGCGCTTCAGGGCACCCGCCGCGGCCATCGGCCTGGGCGCCGAAGCCGAGGTGGAACCGGACCAGGTGAGGAGTGGCTCGTCCCGTCGACTCTCGACGAGTTCGGGTGGGATCTCGTCAAGGAATCGCGATGCCGGATTGTGCATCGGCGACCCCCATGCCGATCGCGACAGCGCCCTGCTGAGGTAGAGGCGCTCACGCGCGCGCGTGATGCCGACATAGGCGAGACGGCGCTCCTCTTCCAACTCCGATTCCGAACCAAGGGATCGGATGTGCGGGAAGACGCCGTCCTCCATGCCGGTGAGGAAGACCACGGGAAACTCCAAACCCTTGGCCGTGTGCAAGGTCATGAGGGTCACGACACCCTCCTCGTCATCGGGAATCTCATCGGCATCTGCCACGAGCGACACGCGCTCGAGGAAGCCCGCCAGGCTCGGATCCTCCGTGTCTCGCTCGTACTCGGCGCCTACCGACTCGAGCTCAGCAAGATTCTCCACGCGTGTCTCATCCTGGGGATCGTGCGAAGCCTGGAGCTCGGCGAGGTATCCGGTCTGCTCGAGAACGGCCTGGAGAAGGGTGGCGGGACCGGCCCCGGCCTCCTCCAGCGTCCGCAGGTCGGAAAGCAACTGGGCGAAAGCAACCACTTGCGCCTGGGATCGGGACGCCAGCCCCGGGATCTCTACTGCCCGGTCCAGGGCAGCTCCGAACGAGATGCGCTCGCGCTGCGCGAAGCTTTCGATGACCTCCTCAGCCCGGTCTCCGATGCCGCGCTTGGGCACATTGAGGATGCGCCGCACGGAGACGTCATCATCGGGATTGGCGATCGCGCGAAGGTATGCGACGGCGTCGCGGATCTCGCGCCGCTCGTAGAAGCGCACACTGCCGACGACGGTGTAGGGCAGGCCCACGCGGACGAAGATCTCCTCAAGGGAGCGGGACTGGGCGTTGGTCCGGTAGAACACCGCGACGTCCGCCGGGCGCACCCCGGCGTCGTCGACCAAGGCATCGATCTCGTCGGCAACGAAGCGTGCCTCGTCGTGCTCATCGTCGGCGACGTAAGTCACGATGGGCTTGCCGGCTCCCGCATCGGTCCACAGCCTCTTGGCTCGGCGTCCGCCGTTGCGCGCGATCACACGATTAGCGGCATCGAGAATGGTCTGCGTCGAACGGTAGTTCTGCTCCAGCAGCACAGTCTTGGCATCGGGGTAGTCGCGCTCGAACTCCTCGATGTTGCGGATGGTCGCCCCCCGGAAGGCGTAGATCGACTGGTCGGCGTCACCGACGACGCAGAGTTCGCCCGGGGGGACACCGCCTGCGCCGTCACCGACCAGCTCACGCACAAGGACGTACTGAGCGTGGTTGGTGTCCTGGTACTCATCCACGAGGATGTGACGGAACCGGCGCCGGTAGTGCTCGGCCACATCGGGGAAGAGCTGGAGCAGCGCCACGGTCGAGCCGATGAGATCGTCGAAGTCAAAGGCGTTTGCACGGCGGAGCCGGCGCTGGTACTCCGCATACGCCTCCGCCAAGATCCGATCCGCGGGGGTCTCCGCCCGACGAGCGAAGGTCTCCTCATCGATGAGTTCGTTCTTCAGGTGCGAGACCCGCGACGACAGGCCGCGGGGAGGGTTGCGCTTGGGGTCGAGATCGAGATCCTTGACGACCATCGACATCAGCCGCTGCGAGTCGGCGGCGTCGTAGATCGAGAAGTTCGTGGAGATGCCCAGCCGCCCGGCCTCTCGGCGCAGGATGCGCACGCACGCCGAGTGGAAGGTCATGACCCACATGGCCCGAGAGGCCGGACCGACGAGGGCTGCGACACGCTCCTGCATCTCGCGGGCGGCCTTGTTGGTGAAGGTGATCGCGAGGATCTCAGAGGGCCGCACACCCTCATTGCGAATGAGGTGTGCGATGCGCTGGGTGAGGACGCGTGTCTTGCCCGAACCCGCTCCCGCAACGATGAGTAGCGGACTGCCGCGATGGCTCACGGCCTCCTGCTGGGAGGGATTCAGATCGGGCACGGAGCCGATCGTACGTCGTGCCTGAGACAGCGCCTGCGCTAGCGCAAGTAGGCGACCACGTGCGCCGTCACATCGAGATCGCCCACGACATTGCGGCGCAGTGTGCCCTTGCTGTCGAGCGGGACGACGATGAGCCCGGTGACCTTGGTACGTCGGGGTAGGACCAGAGAGGGCACGGTGGGCTCGGCGAGGGAGTAGAAGGTGACCTCCCCGCCCTTGACCCCGGACGCGGTGACCCGCAGCACGGCAGCGGTCGCGCCGAAGGCGCTTGCCGCGGTGCGCTCCGCGAACGTGTCGGCTGTCACGGCACCGTCGCTGTCCGGCGTCGGCACCATATCGGTCAGCGTGGCGCGGGCGCGGCGTACCTCGACCGGTGTCACGGGGATGAGCAGCGCACCCAGCTCGGGTGTGCGCACCGCTGACGCCTGGACGGCGAGGGTGAGGTCGACCACGCCCTTGCCCGTGTTGACGACGGTGACACGGCCCTCGGGATCCAGCGCAGCGATCACCGGGACGGAGATGGGCGCGCCGCGCTGGTAGGCAATGGACGGAGCGGCCGGTGACTGCTTATCGCCTGTGCGGCGCAAAAGTAGTCGGCCACCCTTATCAGCACCAGAGAGCCCGACCGTGAGCAACGCGCCTGCCGGCGGGCCATCCGCCGTAGCCCCTACAGCGACGTCGACGACGCGCTTCTCGCCAGGCTGGAGCGGCTGGTTGATGACCTTGGTGTCGTAGACGACCTGATTGGCATGCGCCAGGAGCCGGCCTTCCGTCGGTGCGCCAGAGCCGGGCGTAACGAAATAGCCGAGCAGATCAACCGTGACGTGAGTGGCTCCCGAGTCGGTCGTCAGTGCGATGGTGCCGTCGCTTCCGACCGGCACGATGGAGACAAGCTCTCGCTTGCTGTTGACCACGACACTGGACAGCACGCCCGTTGCCGAAGAGCGCAGCGTCGCGGGCGAGTTAGAGCCGAAGGTGGTCACTCGGACTGCCGCCGCCTTGACCCGCTCCCCGGGAGAATCCTTGCGCCCAGCCAGGTCGATCACGAGGGGAGATCCCGCGCCGCCGCTGGATCGGGCTGCGAGACGGCAGGACTTGCCCCCGTTGCCGTAGCCGCTGCGCGTGTCCAGCAGACGCTGCGCCGCCACGGGGACGAAGTCGAGACCATCACCCGGGTCCGCGGGACTGGTCGAGGGAGTGCGCGAGGCCGTGCAGAAGGGGGCCGGGGTCGGATCTCCGCCCCAGAAACTGGTCTGGCCCGCGGCACCGTCCCAGGAGAAGGAGATGTGGATGTGGTCGCGATGGCAGTACGTGTCGTAACTGCTCTGGGGAGTGCTGTAGCAGCCCTTGAGTTCGGTCCACCTCTGTGTGTAGGACTCCCAAATCTCATCGCCCCAGCCGATGTACATGACGCCAAGGCGGCGCGCCATGGCGAACTCATTGCCGTTCTCGTCAGTGGCGAGGAGCCACTGCAGGAACGACTCAGCCTGAGCGTTCTGCGCCGGGATCTTGGAGTTGATCATCCAGTCGAGGGCGCGACCCTCCTTGTGTTCGCTGCGGCCACCCTGGTTGCACTCGCGTGGGACCCAGATGCTGCGGGAATCCGCGTAGGTAGCCCGGATGAGGTCGGAGACCCTCTGGGTGCCCGGCTTAGCGGCCGGGTCGCAGATGTACTGCCCCTGGTAGGTGGGCAGGGGGTCGACCTCTGCCGGGAGGCCCGACGGCACCGCGGGAGGAGGAGGGAGGGGGACCTCCTCCTTGGCCTTCTGGTCCTTCTTGTCCTTCTTCGCGTCGGCCTTCTGCTGTGCCGCCGCACCCGCATCCCCACGGATGGGCGCCCCGGAGGGACCCTCAGAGACGGAGGGGTCGGGCACATGGTCTGCCTCGCCGATCGGCGACGATGCCGCTGGCTGTGCGATGAGCAGGAAGCTGGCCACGAGTGCCACGCAGGCGCCCAGGACCGTCGCCCGCACTCGGGTCACCGGTCCCTTAGGATCTGCCCCGGAAGGGCCACCACGGGCACGCACGCCGTCCAAGGTAGCCCCTGCCGGCCCGGGAGCCTCGTTCGTCACGCGCGTTTCCCCGGAAAGTCCCCAGATCGTCACCTTGGCCTCTGCACGAGGCACGGAACGCGGCCTGAGGAACGTTTGCCCACGTCAGCCCCCGATGTCGTTGAGGAGCCATGTCCACAGAACCCCTGGAGGACGTCCCTGACCGAGCCCTCGTGGTCACCGCCCACCCCGATGACGTCGACTTCGGCGCGGCGGGCACGGTGGCCTCATGGGTCGGCCAGGGGACCCGGGTGACGTACTGCATCGTCACCGACGGCGATGCGGGGGGTTTCGACCCGGCGGTGCCGCGTTCGGAGATCCCGCGCATACGACGTAGCGAGCAGGTGGAGGCAGCCCGCATCCTGGGGGTCAACGACGTCCGCTTCCTCGGTTACCGCGATGGAGAACTCGAGGTAACCCACGGCCTGCGGCGCGACATCAGCCGGGTAATCCGCGAGGTGCGCCCGGAGCGCATGCTCATCCAGTCACCTGAGCGCAACTGGTCGCGCATCTCTGCCTCACACCCGGACCATATGGCCGCCGGGGAGGCCGCGATCTTCGCCATCTATCCCGACGCGCGCAATCCCTTCGCGCATCCGATCCTCCTTGCCGACGAGGGGCTCGACGCCTGGACGGTGCACGACGTGTGGGTCATGGGAGCACCCGAGCCCAATCACATTGTTGACGTCACCGATCGCCTGGACCTCAAGCTCGCGGCACTGCGCGCCCATGAGAGCCAGACGTCACACATGGATGACCTCGAAGAGCGCATCCGCGGCTGGATGACGATGGCGGCAGAACGCGGTGGACTCCCTGATGGTCGCCTCGCTGAAGCATTCCTGCGCACGACGATCCCTTAGACACCGCAGCAATTGTGCGGCTCAGTATCGATATCACTCGCACTCAGCCGCACAATCGCGTGTCCGCGGCTGATGCGCCGCCGGCCTGGCGGTCTCGGGGATCAGTTCCAGAAGACGGCGATGACGACGTTGACCAGGGTGAGCGCCCCGATCGCCCCCCACAGCCCCACCTGCGGGGGCACACGGCGTCGCCCGACGAAGGCCAGCGCCGTGATGATGAGCACGATCACGAGCTTCACTGCGATCTTGGCGTGATCCACTTCTTCACCCGGGACCAGCCCGGCGGACGCGATGCCCACGAGGAGTACGCCGGTGACCAGCTGGGTGAGCGCGCCATGCAGCATCGCGGGATTTACGCCCTTGTCCGGGGACTTCATCTGCACGATGAAGCCGCCCAGCAGGCTGGCGAGACCGATGAAGTGCAGGACCACGAGGAGGTTGTAGACGAATTCCACGTCTCCACCCTAGCCAAGAGGCGGGCGCTGCCCGACTACTCCCACTCGATACCGACCGAGAGTGGGAGTAGGCGGGCTCTGCCCGACTACTCCCACTCGATGGTGCCGGGGGGCTTGCTCGTCACGTCTAGCACCACACGATTGACATCGCGCACCTCGTTGGTGATGCGCGTCGAAATCCGCGCAACGACGTCGTAGGGAAGTCGGGACCAGTCCGCGGTCATCGCATCCTCACTCGAGACCGGGCGCAAGACGATGGGGTGCCCATAGGTACGCCCGTCCCCCTGGACGCCTACCGAGCGCACGTCAGCGAGGAGTACGACGGGGAACTGCCACACGTCGCGGTCGAGTCCAGCCGCGGTGAGCTCCTCCCGGGCGATGGCATCCGCAGCGCGCAGGATGGCCAGCCGCTCCGCGTCCACGGCACCAACGATCCGGATCGCCAGACCGGGCCCTGGGAAGGGATGGCGCCACACGATCTCGGGCGGCAGCCCGAGTTCGAGTCCCACCTGGCGGACCTCATCCTTGAAGAGGGTGCGCAACGGCTCGACCAGGGTGAAGGCCAGGTCGTCGGGAAGGCCGCCCACGTTGTGGTGGCTCTTGATGTTTGCCGTGCCCGAACCGCCACCCGACTCCACCACATCGGGATAGAGCGTGCCTTGCACGAGGAAGTCCACCGTGCGTCCGGACTCCCCCGCCTGGGCGACGACGTCGCGCGCAGCATCCTCGAACACGCGGATGAATTCGCGTCCGATGATCTTGCGCTTCTGCTCCGGATCGGTCACACCAGCAAGAGCATCGAGGAAGCGTCGCTGCGCGTCGACGACAACCAGACGCACGCCCGTCGCGGCGACGAAGTCGCGCTCGACCTGCTCGGCTTCACCGGCGCGCAGAAGACCGTGATCAACAAAGACGCAAGTGAGCTGGTCACCCACCGCGCGCTGCACCAGCGCCGCCGCGACCGCGGAGTCCACGCCGCCGGAGAGGCCACAGACGACGAGCCCATCGCCTACCTGCTCGCGAATGCGAGCCACCTGGTCATCAATCACGCCCTCGGTGGTCCACGTGGGCTCGAGCCCGGCGATTCCATGGAGGAAGCTCTCGAGGACCCGCTGGCCATGCTCGCTGTGCATCACCTCAGGATGGAATTGGACACCCGCAAGGCGACGATCCAGGGACTCCATGGCTGCCACCGGGGCCCCGGCACTCGTCGCGCTCACCACGAAGCCGTCCGGAGCCCGAGTGACGCTGTCACCGTGCGACATCCACACGGACTGCCGCGCTGGCAAGCCCGCGAAGAGCGCCGCACCCGCTTCGGTGACCTCGAGCGGCGTCCCGCCGTACTCGCTCAAACCCGTCCGTTCGACCGTGCCGCCGAGGGCCTGTGCCATCGCCTGGAAGCCGTAACAGATACCGAAGACGGGTACGCCGGAGTCGAAGAGCGCGGGATCCACCGACGGGGCACCATCCGCGTAGACGCTGCTGGGACCGCCGGAGAGCACGATCGCGGCGGGCTGCTTGGCGAGCATTTCCGACACGCTCATCGTGTGCGGCACGATCTCGGAGTAGACGTGGGCCTCCCGGACACGCCGGGCGATCAGCTGGGCGTATTGGGCCCCGAAGTCGACGACGAGCACGGGTCGGGGTGCAGGCGCAGCCATGACGGGAGCGTAGTCAGATCTCGAGATAGGCAACGACGAGGGCGTACGTCGCAACGCCGAGAGCAATCACGACCAGGGTGATGACGGAGATGGTCGCGGCGGCCAAGGCGAGGCCGCGACCGCCGATGAGACTGCGCGTGTCCGCCTGACGCACCGCGACTCGGCCGAGAACGAAGCCCAGAACACTGCCGATGATGGGCAGAATGCCGATGAGTCCGAGCAGGGAGAGCACGAAGGCCCAGACCCCGAGTGCGCCTCGACGGGGTGCGGCGTGGGCACCTGCTCCACGTGACGCCTCCTCGGGAGGCACGGCGCTCGATGCCACCTCGGGCACCTCACCCGCTGGCTGCTCGCCCAACTCCTGCGTCACATCGACCACCTTAGGCCCGGAGCCACCGGCCTCCACGCGCGCTCCACAGTGGCCCTGCATCTGAGTGGTGGATCAACGGCGCAGCAAGTGAGGCGGACATGCAGGAGGGGCCAGCGGTCTCCCGCCGGCCCCTCCTGAAGACGTCTAGCAGAGGTGCGTCAGTTGGTCATCGTCCCGCTGGAGACGAGGACGATTCCCAGGATGATGTAGAGGATGATCAGGATGATCGCCAGGATCAGGCTGATGATGCCCATGATGTAGCCAGCCTTGGCCTGGCCACCGTTGTCGGCGGTGCCGGCAGCCGCCGCCGCCATGCCCTTCTTGCCGTAGACGATGGCCACGATCGACAGGATGATCGGGCAGACGAAGAAGCTAAGGATTCCCGTGACCAGCGCGATGGTGCCGCTGCCGTTGTCGGCGGTGCCACCACCACCGCCGCCGGCTGCGGCCGGGGGCGTGGGAGGGGGAGGGGGAGGGGTGGTCGACATACGTCCTCCGAGATATGGGCGCCGGCTCTCGGCTGCCTCGGGACCGACGGTAGCCCCCATAGACCCCCAGGGGAAGCATTAGTCGCGAAACGGCCCCGCGTGGGGCCCTTAGCGCCTAGCGTCGGTCCTACCCGTCCGACGGGGCGGGTGGCGTGCCTCGGATCGCCCCATGAGCTCACACGGGAGAACCATGACCCATATCCCCATCAGCGTGACCGTGGATGGCACGGTCTACGACGTCGAGGTCGAGCCTCGACGACTTCTCGTCCACTTCCTCAGGGAAGACATCGGCCGCGTCGGCACCGTTGTCGGCTGCGACACATCCAACTGCGGCGCGTGCACCGTCCTGCTGGACGGCAAGAGCGTCAAGTCCTGCAGCGTGCTTGCCGTGCAGGCAGACGGCCACCAGGTCCTCACTGTTCAGGGTCTCGCCGAGGGCGAGCACAAGTGGCACCCGGTTCAGACTGCATTCAAGGAGTGCCACGGCCTGCAGTGCGGCTACTGCACTCCAGGAATGGTCATGGCCGCGGTGGACCTGCTTCAGGAGAACCCGAGCCCGAGTGAAGAGGAAATTCGCGAGGGACTCGAGGGCAACCTGTGCCGCTGCACCGGCTATCACAACATCATTAGGTCGGTCGAGTACGCCGCTGAGTTGATGGGGGGCAAGAAATGACCGAGACACTCACTGACGCCAACGCCAATCCCATGGGTCGGCCGCTCCGCCGCAAGGAGGACGCGCGCCTGCTCCACGGACAGACCAACTGGACCGACAACATCCAGCTGCCCGGCACGCTGCACATGGCGATCCTGCGCAGCCCCATGGCCCACGCCAAGATCACGAATCTCGACGTCTCGGCCGCCCTCAAGCGTCCCCACGTCGTGGCCGCCTTCACCGCCAAGGATCTCGGCGACCTCAACGGCTCGGTCCCCTGCGTGTGGCCGGTGACGGACGACATCCAGATGCCGGGCTTCCCCGCACTGGCCGTCGACAAGGTCCGCCACGTGGGCGACTGTGTCGCGGTCGTGCTGGCCACCGACAAGTACGCCGCTGCCGACGCCCTAGACGCCATCGAGGTCGACTACGAGCCGCTCCCCGCGGTCATCGACATGGAGGCGGCAATCAAGCAGGGCTCGACGGCCGTGCATGACGCTGCTGACGGCAGCCTCGGCACCAACGTCTGCTACGAGTTCCCGCTCAAGCCTCAGGGCGATGGTGCCTTCGATGCCGCTGTCAAGGCAGCGGGCGACGATGTGGTCGTCGTGAAGCGCCGATTCATCAATCAGCGCATCATCGCCGGATACATGGAGCCGCGCGCGGTCGTCGCATCGCCCATGGGCATGAGCAATGAGATGACCATCTGGTCGGCCACGCAGATCCCGCACGTCCTGCGCGTGCTTCTCGCGCTCGTCACGGGAATGCCGGAGAACTCGCTGCGCGTCATCGCTCCGGACGTCGGCGGCGGATTCGGCGGCAAGCTGCAGTGCTACCGCGAGGAAATCCTCGCCGTGCAGATCGCCCGCCACCTGGGTCGCCCGGTCAAGTGGACCGAGACCCGAAGCGAGGACATGGTGGCCTCCCATCACGGACGCGATCAGATCCAGGACATCCAGATCGCTTCCACCAAGGACGGCCAGATCATCGCCCTCAAGGTCGATCTCATCGCCAACATGGGTGCCTACCTGCAGATCATCACCCCGGGCATCCCGCTGCTGGGCATGTTCATGTACCCGGCGATCTACAAGATGCCGACGTACGAGTTCAACTGCGTGGGTGTCTTCACCAACACCACGCCGACCGACGCCATCCGTGGCGCGGGGCGCCCGGAGGCGACGTTTGCCATCGAGCGCATCGTCGACGAGCTCGCCGCCGAGCTGGACATGGATCCCATGAAGCTCCGCGAGATGAACTGGATCAAGCACGAGGAGTTCCCCTACGCCACCGTGGCCGGTCTCACCTACGACACCGGCAACTACGAGGCCGCCACGGCCAAGGCCATGGACCTCTTCGGCTACGACGCACTGCGCGCAGAGCAGGAGCAGCGGCGTGCATCGGGTGATCCCGTGCAGCTGGGCATCGGCATCTCCACCTTCACGGAGATGTGCGGCCTGGCGCCGTCACGCACACTCGGCGCCCTGAAGTACGTGGCAGGCGGCTGGGAGCACTGCACGATCCGTGCGCTGCCCACCGGCAAGATCGAGCTCATCACGGGCACGTCGCCCCACGGGCAGGGACATGAGACGGCGTGGAGCCAGATCGCCGCGAGCATCCTCGGCGTTCCTGTCGATGACATCGAGGTCATCCACAGCGACACCGGTCGCGCCCCCTACGGCATGGACACCTACGGCTCGCGCTCGCTCGCGGTCGGTGGCCAGGCCATCAAGAAGGCGGCCGAGCGCCTGGTCGAGAAGGCCAAGGTCATCGCGGCTCACCAGCTCGAGTGCTCGGTCGACGATCTGGAGTTCATCCAGGGCGCCTTCCGCGTGAAGGGCGACCCGGCCAAGTCGCAGCCGCTGGCCGCGGTTGCCTTCGAGGCCTTCTCCGCGCACAACCTGCCGGACGGCGTCGAGCCGACCCTGCAGGCGGAGGCCACGGTGGACCCTGACGACTTCTCCTACCCGCACGGAACCCATCTGTGCGCGATCGAGGTCGACACGGAGACCGGCAAGTCGACGATCCGCAGCTACGTCGCGGTCGACGATGTCGGCATCCAGGTCAATCCGCTCATCGTCGAGGGCCAGGTGCACGGCGGTCTCGCGTGCGGCATCGGTCAGGCGCTCTACGAGGGTGTGGAGTACGACTCCGACGGCAACCTGCTCACCGCGAGCTTTGCCGACTACCTCATCCCGAGCGCGGCAGACCTGCCGAGCTTCACCACGGACCGCACGGTGACGCCATCGACGACCAACCCGCTCGGCACGAAGGGTGTCGGCGAGGCTGGAGCCATCGCGTCCCCGCCGGCGATCATCAACGCCATCGTCGACGCGCTGCGCCCCATGGGCGTGACCGA
>CAZLZC010000022.1:18084-21122 GCA_964563825.1 uncultured Actinomyces sp. | reverse complement strand
CTGGGAGGCGTCAGGTCACGTGTCGGCCTTCGTCGATCCGCTCACCGAGTGCCGCAACTGCCACCGCCGCTGGAGTGCTGACCAGCTCATCGAGGCCTACGAGGAGAAGCACGGACGGGCGTCCGAGGGTGGCCTTGCGGACATCGTGTGCACTAATTGCGGCACCAAGGGCGACTTCACGGAGCCGCGCGACTTCAACGGCATGCTCCGCACGACGGTCGGGCCGGTCGAGGATGCGGGAGCCTTGCACTATCTCCGCCCGGAGACCGCTCAGGGGATCTTCGTCAACTACCTCAACGTGATGAATGCCGCGCGCAAGAAGCCGCCCTTCGGCATCGGCCAGACGGGCAAGAGCTTCCGCAATGAGATCACGCCGGGCAACTTTATCTTCCGCACGCGTGAGTTCGAGCAGATGGAGATGGAGTTCTTCGTCAAGCCCGGCACCGACGAGGAGTGGCACGAGTACTGGCTCCAGCAGCGCTGGGACTGGTACGTCGACCTGGGCATGAATCCCGACAACCTGCGCTTCTTCGAGCATCCGAAGGAGAAGCTCAGCCACTACTCCAAGCGGACGGTCGACATCGAATACCGCTTCCGCTTCGCCGGTTCCGAGTGGGCTGAGCTCGAGGGCATCGCCAACCGCACGGACTTCGATCTGCGCACGCACTCGGAGCACTCCGGCACGGATCTCTCCTACTTCGACCAAGAGTCGGAGGAGCGCTGGGTGCCCTTCGTCATCGAGCCCGCAGCAGGACTCACGCGTTGCGTGCTCGCCTTCCTCCTCGATTCCTACGACGAGGACGAGGCACCCAATGCCAAGGGCGGAGTCGACAAGCGCACGGTCCTGCGCCTGGACCCGCGGCTTGCGCCGGTCAAGGCGGCGGTGCTCCCGCTCTCACGCAACGAGCAGCTCTCACCCAAGGCGCGTGATCTGGCCGCGCAGCTGCGCAAGCGTTGGAACATCGAGTTCGACGACGCGGGTGCGATCGGGCGGCGCTACCGCCGGCAGGATGAGATCGGTACGCCGTTCTGCATCACCGTCGACTTCGACACCCTCGACGATGACGCGGTCACCGTGCGCGAGCGCGACTCCATGGAGCAGGAGCGGATCCCGCTTGCTGCTCTTGAGGGCTGGCTGGGCGAGCGCCTCCCCGCCTGCTGAGCGTGAGTGCCCCGACCGGGCGTCTTGAACCTCACTCGAGGGTTCCCGGCTCACGCAAGACCGTCTGGTAGGGCTAGAGCCTCTCGGGGTCGTCGGCAGGACAAGGCACGGTCACGGGGCACCCGCAGCCTGCGCATTCCCCTTCGAGGAACCACGCTGCGACCTCGTAATCCTCGAAGCTCGCCCGGATCACGAAGATGTTGGAGCCGCAGCACAGGCACTCGTGCGTCGGTACCCCGCGCTGATCGATGAGGATCGGCGCGGGGGAGGCAGAATCACGCACCTGCAGCCGCACGCTTCAGTGGCGCACTCGCGGTGACCTTGACCGCGCGGCGTGCGGGGATCTCCATCGACTCTCCCGTCGCCGGGTTGCGCCCGGTGCGCGCGGCACGCTGGACGACGTCGAAGGTGGCAACGCCCGGAATCTGGAGCTTGGTGCCCTGCGCCACCTGCTCGACGATGACACCTGCCAGGGCGGTGAGAACGCCGTCAACCATCCCTGCCGGGATCCCACTGCGCTCGACGATGGCATTGCGAAGCTCGACCTTGCCCCACGCTGTTCCGGACATGCTGCCTCCTTAATAGATGAAAATGAAAATCGCTATCACTTTATCCTAATCGAAGCGCGACCGCCCGTCTGGTCACCACAGATACCCCCATGGGTATATTTCCCACTATGTGTCGACAGGTGATGTGCGCGAGGTGCGAGAAGGCGTCCTGGGCTGGCTGCGGGGAGCACGCCAACCAGGTGCCGGCTGGTGTGCCCAAGAATCAACGCTGCAAGTGCACCGCTCAGGAGAAGGCTGACTGGAAGAAGAAGCACTCCTTCTTCCGCCGTCTCTTGGGTCGGCGAAAGGCCTCGACCTGAACTGAACATCCCTTGACCCGGTGTGCTGCACGGCGTAGATTGCATGTTCCAGCAGCACTGCATTTCTATTCAATCCATGTCGCCGGATTGCCTCACGCTGGTTGGTGAGTTGAGGGAGGGGACCGCACCCGTGACCCCCGTGATCGTCGCCCTGGATGCCGGCACCTCCTCCGCCAAGGCCCTGGTCTGCGAAGCCAGCACCGGCTCCGTGCTGGCTCGGGCGTCCGTCCCGGTCGCACTCGACGTACGCGGCCCCGGCGAGGTGGAGCAGGACGCAGAGGAGATCCTCCAGGCGCTCCTGTCCGCTGCACATCACGCACTGTCGGGCCTGCGCGACTGCGTCGTGCAGGCCGTCGCCCTCACGAATCAGCGCGAGTCCGTGGTGGCATGGCAGCGGTCGACCGGGGAGCCCATCGGTCCGATGCTGAGCTGGCAGGACTCGCGCACATCCGAAGCCGTGGCATCGTGGGACGGATCGTCTCGCGCCCAGGTGAAGGCACTGACAGGTCTGACGCTGGATGCGATGTATTCGGCGCCCAAGATGCGATGGCTTCTCGATCATGCCGGCCGAGACGATGTCATGGTCGGAACCCTGGAGTCATGGATCATCGCCCGACTCACGGGTGAGGCTGTCACTGAGGCTGGCAACGCCTCTCGCACGATGCTTCTGTCCCTGCAGACGGGAGACTGGGACGACGACCTACTCGAAGCATTCGGCGTCTCGCGTGACGTGCTTCCGGAGGTGCGTCATTCGAATGCGGACTTCGGGTGCATCAGTGCGGAAGGGCAGTCCCTCGCTGGTGTTCCCATCGTCGCGGTGCTCGCTGACTCGCACGCATCACTCTTCGCCCATCACTCCGGCGCTGTCGGAGTGGCGAAGGCGACGTTCGGCACGGGCACATCCGTGATGGCTGCACTCGCCGAGCTCGGCACCCTGTCCGAGGGCGTCGACACAACCCTCGCCTGGTGGCTCGACCAGCCCACCTACGCCCTCGAGGGCAACATCCT
>CAZLZC010000022.1:0-17984 GCA_964563825.1 uncultured Actinomyces sp. | reverse complement strand
CAACCCTCGCCTGGTGGCTCGACCAGCCCACCTACGCCCTCGAGGGCAACATCCTGGCGACGGGCCAGGCAATCGACTGGCTGGCCGGTCTCCTCGAGCCCGGTTCGACGCGACCGGGCGGCGTCGTGGTGGCAGAAGCCGCCGCTTCGGTTGACGGATCACACGGTGTGACGCTCGTGCCGGCATTCACGGGACTGGGGGCGCCGCACTGGGATCGGGGTGCGGTCGCGCTCCTCAGTGGCATGACGGCGGCGACATCGGCCGGGCACGTGGCGCGCGCAGCACTGGAGTCCGTGGCACATCAGGTGGCGGACGTCGTCGAGTCGATGGTGGCGGTCGGCGCGATCGACCTTCATGAGCTCCGGGTCGACGGCGGTGGATCATCATCGGACCTGCTGCTGCAGTCGCAGGCCGATCTGCTCGGCGTACCCGTCGTCCGTGTCCGTGAGCCCGAGCTCTCGGCGGTGGGTGTGGCTCGGCTGGCGTCCATCCGACTGGGTCACGACCCTGGTTCGATCGACGGCGACACTTCGGTCGCCCCCGGGTGGCCGGCAGACCGTCGCGAACGAGAGCGAAACGCATGGAAGCGCGAGGTAGATCGCGCCCGAATGAGAATCGAGGAGAGATGACCGAGTACCCAGCTTTCGGCGCAGGTCTGTGGCACTTCGCCAGCTACGTCGATCGATATGCGACGGACGGATATGCCCCGGCTGTCTCGACGCTCGAGATGATCGATCGGGCTGCCGAGGTCGAAGGCCTGTCCGCCGTGGATGTGCCCTATCCCTTCACGCCTGGCGTCACGGTCGAGCAGGTGCAGCAGGCGTTGAGCGCCCACGGCCTATCCGTCACGGGCGTGACTCCGGAGATCTACCTGAGGAAGTTCGGCAAGGGCGCCTTCACCAATCCCGATCCGGGTGTGCGTCGCGAGGCGCTCGCCTTGATGAACGACGCTGCCGGCATCGTGCGGGCACTCAACGGCCAGTACCTGAAGATCTGGCCGGGTCAGGACGGTTGGGACTACCCCTTCCAGGTCAACCACCACGATCTGTGGGCGCTGGCCGTCGACGGTATGCGCGAGCTGGCAGCCGCCAACTCCGATCTGCGTATCGCGATCGAATACAAGCCGCGTGAGCCGCGCGTGAAGATGACCTGGGACTCCGCCGCGCGGTCGATCCTCGGGATCCAGCAGATCGGTCTGGACAACGTCGGGGTGCTGCTCGACTTCGGTCACTCCCTCTACGGCGGTGAATCCCCGGCGGATGCCGCTCAACTCCTCATCGACCACGGTGTCCTCTACGGCATGGATGTCAACGACAACCTGCGCGGATGGGATGACGACCTGGTCGTCGGGACGGTCCACCTCACCGAGATCTTCGAGTTCTTCTACACCTTGCGCATCAACAATTGGGAGGGTGTGTGGCAGCTCGATCAGTTCCCCTTCCGTGAGGACACGGTCGAGGCAGCGCGTCTGTCCATCGAGACCCTGAAGGCGATCTACCGCGCCCTCGATGACCTGGATATGCCGGCGCTGCGCGACGCACAGGCGCGCCAGGACGCGCTGGCAGCGCAGCGAATCGTGCAGCGTGCACTGCTGTCGAGCATGGCGGGCCAGTGAGCGCTACCGCGACGCCTGCGGAGCTCGCCGAGGCGGCCCGGAGGGTGAGGCTTCGGGACCTGAGCATGGTCACCGGAGCCGGCATGGGCCACATCGGGGGAGAGTTCTCCGTCACCGACGTGCTTGTCACGCTCTACCTCGGCGTCCTCGACCAGGGGCCTGAGGGACCGCGTGACCGAGTGATCCTGTCCAAGGGCCACGCTGCTGCCGCGCTCTACGCGACATTCGCCGAAGCCGGCCTGCTGCCCGAGGAGCAGTTGGCGACCTTCGTCCAGCCGGACAGCGCTCTCAACGGACACCCGGCGCGCACAAAGCTGCAGTGGGTCGAGGCGAGCACCGGGCCGCTGGGTCATGGCTTGCCCATCGGCGTGGGCATGGCCATCGCGGCGCACCTCGACGGATCCGATGTCCGCACCTATGTCGTCGCCGGCGACGGCGAGATGCAGGAGGGCTCCAACTGGGAAGCACTCATGATTGCCGCGCACCGTGGTCTCGATCGACTCGCCCTCATCATCGACCGCAACGGTCTGCAGCAGGGTGCGCCGGTCGCTGAGACGAGCGACCTCGAGCCCCTGGCCGACAAACTGCGGGCGTTCGGCTGGGCTGTGCGCGAAGTCGACGGTCATGACCACGGCGCCTTGCAGGAAGCACTGCAGAGCATCCCGTGGGAGCCGGGTCGACCCTCGGCCGTCATCGCCCGGACGCACAAGGGCCATCCGGTGTCCTTCATGTCTGACGTGGCCGCATGGCATCACCGCGTCCCCACTGCGGACGAAGCCGCCCTCGCGCGCGCGGAGGTGGAGGCATCGTGACCCTGCACGACTGCCGCGACGCCTTCGCAGACACGCTGTGTGCGCTCGCTGAGCAGGACGAGCGCATCGTGGCCGTCGTCAACGACTCGGTCGGCTCGAGCAAGCTCGGGGGATTCCAGAAGTCCTTCCCGGAACGACTCATCAATGTGGGCATCGCGGAGCAGGCGATGGTGGGAGTCGCTGCTGGCTTGGCGGCTGGTGGGCGGATCCCCTTCGTCTCGGCCGCGTCCTGCTTCCTCACGGCGCGCGCGATGGAGCAGATCAAGGTGGACATCGCCTACTCCCAGCATCACGTCGTCCTGTGCGGTCAGAGTCCGGGAGTGGCCTACGGCGAGCTCGGGCCCACACATCACTCGCCGGAGGACCTCGCGTGGCTTCGGGCCATTCCGGGAATGACCGTGCTGGTGCCCGCCGACGCTGCCGAGACAGCGGCGGCAGTGCGCTGGGCGGCCGCACATGACGGCCCGGTCTTCCTGCGCGTCAGCCGCATGGGGGTCCCGGAGATCTTCCCCTCGGACTTCGACTTCCAGCCGGGGGTCGCCACGACCCTGCGCGAGGGAGGTGACGTGACCATTGTGTGCATGGGCACCACCGTTGCGCCCTCACTCGACGCGGCGCAGATGCTTGCAGTCGAGGGGATCGAGGCCACCGTCTTGTCGATGGGATCGCTCGCCCCTCTCGATCGTGCATCGATCGTGGCAGCGGCGCGGCACACGGGTGGTCTGGTCACCGTGGAGGAAGCGCACGTGGCCGGGCTGGGCGGTGCCGTGGCCGAAGTGGTCGTGGAGGAATGCCCCGTCCCGGTGCGACGCCTGGGCTTCCGCGACTTCGCGCGCACGGGATCGACGTCCTGGTTGATGCAGCAGGCGGGGCTGGAGCCAGTCGCCATCGCGTCAGCCGCGCGCGAACTGGCGAGACTTCGGACATGACGACCGAGGCGCAGTGGGGGTCCGCCCAGTTGATGACCAAGGTGGCGCTGCTCTATCACGAGGCCGGCATGCGCCAGGCGCAGATCGCGGAGCGCCTGCACCTGTCGCAGCCCACCGTGTCGCGGCTCCTCTCGCGGGCTCGCGCCGCAGGAATCGTGCGCACGAGTGTCGTCCCACCCGCGGGCATCCACAGCGAGCTCGAGGACGCGCTGCAGCAAGCCTTCGGTCTCCTGGATGCCGTTGTCGTCGACGATGCCCCCGCGGGCAGGGACGCGGACGCAGACCTCGGCGCACGTGCGTCGGCGTATCTGCAGGCCACCCTGTCGGGCGTCCCGATCCTCGGTATCTCCTCCTGGTCGGCGACCCTCCTCGGCGCAGCATCGGCCCTGGCACCTGCCGCCTCCGATGCGAGGCGTGCGGGTGCGACCGGCCAGGTCGTGCAACTGGTGGGGGGGCACGGGGATCCGCGCGTGCAGGCCGAGGCAGCGAGGCTGCTCACTCTCCTAGCCGATGCCATGGGCGCACGCCCCGTGGCTCTACCTGCACCGGGTGCCCTTGCCTCCCGGGCAGCGCGCGATGCGCTGATCGCCGACCCGGCGCTTGCGCCCGTGGTGGCGCTGTGGTCCGAGGCTTCGGCGGCCCTCGTGGGCATCGGTTCCATCGCCCCGTCGCCGCTGCTGAAGGAGAGCGGCAATGCGTGGGGGCTCGAGGATCAGGCGGAGCTCAGCGGTCGGGGCGCGGTCGGCGACATCTGTCAGAGGTTCATCGACGCGGCCGGCAGCCCTGTGGCAAGCGACCTGGACGAGCGCGTCGTCGGCATCGACCTGGAGACCTTCCGCCGGATCCCTCGGCGCGTGGCGGTCGCCGGCGGGGAGACGAAGGTCGCCGCCATTCGCGCGGCACTGCGCGGCGGGTGGATCAACGTCCTGGTGACGAACCTGTCATCCGCCCAGGCCCTTGTGGTCTAGGCCAGCTCAATTGCATCGACGATTTCGAGACCGAAGCCATCGATGGCATATCGGCGGTCGGGCGATCCGGTGAGCAGGCGCATGCTCGTGACGCCGAGGTTCGCCAGTATCTGCGATCCCAGGCCGTAGTCGAGGGGATCCCCGGTGCCCGATGTCGAGGTGTAGCCGACGATGAGCGACTCCTGCGCTCCCTCCGGCTGGCGCAGGTAGAGCACGACGCCGCGTCCCTCAGCAGCGATTCGTGCCATCGACTCGCGAAGCCTGGCTCCACACCTGCACGCCGTGGAATGAAGCGCATCGCCCGCAAGGCACTCGACGTGGACGCGCACGAGGATGTCGCGACCGTCCCCGATGTCGCCCATGACCAGCGCAGCGTGCTCGGAGCCATCGACGAGACTGCGAAAACCGATGATCGTGAACTCGCCGTACTCAGTGGGTAGCGGAGTCTTGGCCACCTGCTCGATGAGCTGCTCGTTGCGCCCGCGGTGCCGGATGAGATCGGCTATGGACACGAGCAGGAGTCCGTGTGCGTCTGCGAATGCTCGGCACTGCTCGGCATCCATCATCGTGCCGTCGTCATTGACCATCTCGCACAGAGCGCCGGACGGGTGCAATCCGGCGAGGGTGGAGAGGTCGACAGCCGCCTCAGTATGGCCCGGCCGCTGGAGGACCCCGCCGGGGACGGCGCGCAGCGGCATCACGTGCCCCGGTCGGGTGAGGTCCGTTGCCTGCGTTTCGGCGTTGCCCAGAGTCCGGATGGTGATCGCCCGGTCGGAAGCGGAGATGCCGGTGGTGATGACATCGCGCGAATCCACGGTGACGGCGTACGCGGTGCCCTTGCGATCCTCGTTCACGATCGTCATGGGGGGCAGATGGAGGCGATCGAGATCGTCGCCGGTCATGCCCACGCAGATGTATCCGCTCGTGTACCGGATCATGAATGCAGTCAGGTCGGCCGTGGCCTTCTCTGCGGCGAAGATGAGGTCGCCTTCGTTTTCACGGCCCTCGTCATCGACCACGATCACGGCGCACCCATCGGCGATGGCCTTGATGGCCTCGTCGATGGGATCCATGCGCACGGCATCGTGCTCGGACACTGGTCTCCTCGTGGGTGAAGGGCGAGCCGAAGTCTAGCGAGGAGGTGCCGCGCGCCAGCCCGTGGAGCATCCCGGTGACAATGGTGTGCATGAGCCCTCTCGTCGCCGGTGGACTCCTGGTGGATCCACCGGTGGTCCTCGCTCCGATGGCGGGCATCACCAATCGGGCGTTTCGTCGGCTGTGCCGTGAGCAGGGCGCAGGCCTCTACGTCAGCGAGATGGTGACCTCACGTGCCCTGATCGAGCGTCACGAGGCCACACTCGACATGGTGCGCTTCGACGACGATGAGTCACCACGCTCCGTCCAGCTCTACGGCGTCGATCCCGTCGTCGTCGGCGAAGCGGTGCGCATGGTGGTCGATGAGGACCTCGCCGACCACGTCGACATGAACTTCGGCTGCCCGGTGCCCAAGGTCACGCGCAAGGGGGGCGGGAGCGCCCTGCCCTGGAAGCGCGACCTCTTCACCGACATCGTGGGTGCCGCCGTGGCGGCTGCGTCGGATCGCGTCCCGGTGACGGTGAAGATGCGCAAGGGGATCGATGAGGATCACCTCACCTACCTGGACGCCGGACGCATCGCTCGTGACGCTGGTGTCGCGTGGGTGGCACTGCATGGCCGCACCGCCGCCCAGATGTATGGCGGGACGGCCGACTGGTCCGCTATCTCTCGGCTTGTCGAGGAGCTCGATGGCTTCCCTGTGCTCGGCAATGGCGACATCTTCAGTGCGGCCGACGCGCTCGCGATGATGGAGCAGACGGGCTGCGCGGGCGTGGTCGTGGGCCGCGGATGCCTCGGTCGGCCGTGGCTCTTCGGCCAGCTCGCCGCGGCGTTCGCGGGCCAATCCATCCCGGGAGACCCCGACCTGCCTGTGGTGATGATGACCTTCCGCCGACATGCCGAGCTCCTCATCGAGGCGTTCGGTGAATACACGGGATCGCGTGAGATCCGCAAGCACGTGGCCTGGTACTTCAAGGGCTACTCGGTCAAGCGACAGGTGCGCCTCGGCCTGGCCAACGTGGGCTCCCTGGCGGAGGTCGATGACTGGCTCGCGCAGATCGACCCCCATCAGCCTCCGGACGAGGCCGTCATGGCCGCCCCGCGCGGTCGCACCGGCGGTGAGCGCCCACCCGCCCTGCCAGACGGCTGGCTCGACTCGCCCTATCTGGACGCGGCCGATGCCGCGTGCGTGCGGGAGGCCGAGCTTTCCGTGAGCGGGGGCTGACAGATACCTCGCGCGCATATCCGCCCCTCCGCGCGCGGGTCCCCCGACGGCTAGGGTCGGGCCGTGAGCATCCCACCCGGCTACACCCCTGCCGATGTCGAGCGGTGGGTGCACGACAGTCCGAGCGAGCGCTCACCCTTCACGCGCGACCGCGCCCGCGTGCTGCACTCCGCGGGCCTGCGTCGACTGGCCGCGACCACGCAGGTGCTCGTCGCCGGCAGTGCCGACTTCCCCCGCACGCGCCTGACCCACACGCTCGAGGTCGCACAGATCGCTCGCGAGATGGGCGCTGCGCTCGGGTGCGACCCTGATCTCGTCGACGTCGCCGGACTTGCACACGACCTCGGGCATCCACCCTTTGGTCACAACGGTGAGGGCGAGCTCAACCACCAGGCCGCCTCGATCGGGGGATTCGAGGGCAACGCCCAGACGCTTCGCGTGATGACGCGGCTGGAGGCGAAGGTCATCGACCCCGTCACGGGTCGCAGCGTCGGGCTCGATCTCACACGCGCCTCACTCGATGCCTCGTGCAAGTACCCCTGGCCACGCCGCAACCCCTCCACTGTCGACGACCGACGCGGATCGGATCTCGGTGGCCAGTCGCACAAGTTCGGCTACTACGCCGACGACGCAGAGATCTTCCACTGGTTGCGCGAAGGAGCACCGGGGGAGCGGACCTGCCTCGAGGAGCAGGTAATGGATTGGGCCGACGACGTGGCGTATTCGGTCCACGACCTCGAGGATGCGCTCCACGCCGGGCTCATCACCCTTGACATGTTTACCTCCGCGACCGAGCGCGAGAACATCATGGACGTGGCACACCGCGGCTACCTGCCGCTCGTGGATCCCGCCTCGATCGGTGCCGCACTCGATCGTCTGCTCGCCCTCGACTACTGGCCCGCGTCGTACGACGGCTCGCAGCGCGACCTCGCGGCGGTCAAGACGGCGACCTCTCGGCTGATCGGCCGCTTCTGCGCGAGTGCCGAGCGTGCGACACGCGAGGCCTATCCGGGGGAGAGGCTCACCCGATATGCGGCCAACCTCGTGGTCCCGGACGACGTACGCGCGGAGGTCGCTGCGCTCAAGGCGATGACGGCCATCTACGTGTTGAATCGCGCGGGTGCCGACGTGGAGTATGCGCGCCAGCGGGAGATGCTGGCTGAGCTCGTCGGGGCGCTGGTGCTGCGTGGTGGTCGTGATCTCGAGCCGTGGATCGCCCCGGAGTTCGACGCTGCGGCCGACGATGGTGGTCGACTCCGCGTCGTCATCGACCAGGTCGCGAGCCTCACCGATGCCAGCGCCGTGGTCTGGCATTCCCGCCTCTGCCGCTGAGGAATCAGCCCCGGGGGATAGCGGGGGCGCGGGGTCGGCGGGGCGACCTAGGATCGGGTCATGGCGGGGCGCATCAGAGACGAGGATGTCGCCCTCGTGCGCGAGAAGGCCCGAATCGACGAGATCGTCCGCGACTACGTCGCCCTGAAGCCTGCAGGGGGCGGCTCGCTCAAGGGGCTGTGCCCCTTCCATGACGAGCGCTCACCGAGCTTCCACGTGACCCCCAGCCGGGGCATGTACTACTGCTTCGGCTGCCAGGAGGGTGGTGACGTCATCACCTTCGTGCAGAAGCTCGACCACCTGACCTTCGCGGAGTCGGTGGAGAAGCTCGCCGGGCGCACCGGCGTCACCCTGCGCTACGTCGAGGGCGGTGCCGGAGTCAATCGCCAGCAGGGGCAGCGGACCCGACTCGTCGAGGCGAACCGCGCGGCCGAGGAGTACTTCATCTCCCGGCTGACCTCACCCGAGGCGGCCCCCGCGCGCACCTTCCTCACCGAACGCGGATTCGATGCCGCGGTCGCCGACGACTTCCGGCTGGGCTTCGCACCGAAGTCCTGGGACTCGCTCACCACGCATCTGCGGCAGAAGGGCTTCACGGACGCCGAGCTCCTCGCCGGCGGATTGGTCTCCCAGGGCAACCGCGGCGTCTACGACCGATTCCGAGGGCGCTTGATCTGGCCCATCCGCGACCTCGCCGGAGACGTCGTGGGATTCGGTGCGCGCCGCCTGCTCGAGGACGACGACGGCCCGAAGTACCTCAATACCCCTGAGACCCCGCTTTACAAGAAGAGTCAGGTGCTCTACGGCATCGACCGGGCGCGCAAGGAGATCGCGAAGCAGCAGCGGGTGGTGGTCGTGGAGGGCTACACCGATGTCATGGCCTGCCAGATCGCGGGCGTTCCCGTCGCTGTGGCCACCTGCGGCACCGCCTTTGGCGGCGATCACATCAAGGTGCTGCGCCGACTGCTCATGGACGATGATCGCCTCCGCGGTGAGGTGGTCTTCACTTTCGACGGGGATGAGGCAGGCCGGCGTGCTGCTCTCAAGGCCTTCGACGACGACCAGCGATTCGTGGCGCAGACCTTCGTCGCTGTAGAGCCGCACGGTCTCGATCCGTGTGATCTGCGTCAGCAGCATGGTGACGCCGCGGTGCGCTCGCTCGTGGACCATCGCGTGCCGCTCTTCGAGTTCGCGATCCGCTCGGCTCTCGCGTCCTATGACCTCGAGAGTGCTGAGGGCCGAGTCGCTGCCCTGCGCGAGGCCGCGCCCATCGTCGCCAAGATCAAGGATCCGGCCCTTCGCCCGGAGTACGCCCGTCGACTCGCAGGCTGGCTCGGCATGGACCCGGCCGCGGTGAGTCGGGCGGTGGGGGGCGGGGCCAACGCCGCTGCACCTCCGCGACGCCCCGATGCGCGCGATCCGATCCTCGCGGTGCAGCGCGAAGCCCTCAAGTGCGCCTTGCAGGAGCCCGGGCTGGTGAGCGCCTGGTACGCCTCGGTCGAGCCCGAGGCCTATCCCGACCCCACACTGCGTGCGGTGCACGAAGCCATCGCCGCAGCAGGCGGCCCGCGCCCAGAAGTGGTGGGCCTTGCCTGGGTCGATGCCGTGCTGGCCGCATGCCCGGACGACGATGTGCGCGGGCGCGTGCGAGGCCTCGCGGTCGAGCCCCTACCCGTCTCGCAGGAGGCCGATGCCCGCTACGCGACCTCGGTGATCGCCCGACTGCTCGAGATGGACGCGGCTCGGCGCATCGGCGAGCTACGCGGGCGACTGCAGCGCCTGGACGAGGGTGCGCCCGAGCAGGCAGCCGCCTTCGCCGACCTCATGGCCCTCGAGTCATACCGCCGCGACCTGCGTGAGCAGCGCGAAGGCTGACATGGGACTGCTACGCCGACCGCCGGCAGAGGTGCGCAATGTCGTGCCCTCGGGAGAGCGAGTCCTGGCGTGGGGACGTGTGACGCCGGCCGGTGTCGCCGTGGCCACCGACGCTGCGCTCTACCTCCCCATCGGCGACACCGTACGCCTTGCCTGGGATCTCGTCACCAAAGCGACCTTCAGCGAGGCCGCCGTGCTAGTTGTCGAGGGTCGCCCTGAGCCGAATGCCCGAGATCGTGCGTGGCGGGTCGTGCTCGAGGAGCCTGGTGCGCTGCCCACAGTGGTCTATGAGCGCGTCACCTCGAGTGTCGTGGTGAGCGAGCGGGTGGCCTTGCGCGGCGAGCTCGGCGCACGCATTGTGGCGCGACGAGCCGGCGAGGGCCTGAGATGGACCGTGACCTTCGATGCGGGGCTTGATCCCCGAGATCCCGTGCTGCGCGCCGAGGCCGATGAGGCCCTGGCCGAGTTGAGGGCCACGCTCGGGGTCTAAGGGGCGTTGCTATCCTTCTATCCGCCAATCCCGCATAGCTCAATTGGCAGAGCACTCGACTGTTAATCGAGTGGTTCCTGGTTCGAGTCCAGGTGCGGGAGCAAAGGGAGATCGGCCTAGCCGACCTGGACGGATCCGACGACTCCCACGCTTCGGTTGTTGACGATGTCCCCTGACCATTCCCACACGGTGTAGGTGCCTATCGCCGCGTCCTGTGGGATCTGGATCGTCGCCTGGTAGGTGCCGGTCGCCTCGTCGACCAATGTGCTCGTGAAGTCGCCCAGCGTGGAGAAGTCCGGACCTCGTAGGAATACCGTCGTGAAGCGGATCGGCGACTCGTCCGTGACCGTCCACGCAATGGTGATCGAACCACCCGGCGTGGCGGATTCCGGTATGGCCACGATCGAGATGACGGGGGCGCTCAGGTCATCGCTGCCTCCCGAAACCGTGAACTCTCCCCGTTCGGACAAAGGTGTGACATTGCCCAGAGCATCGATCGCGCCGATCCATATGCTGAATTGGTCGTTGATCACATCCCTAGGCACTTGGCACGTGAGGGAGTAGACACCGTCGAACTGATCGCCGGACTCCTGCACGCCCTCGAAAGAGGGACTGTCCATGCACCAGGGCAGCCAGCCCTGACGACCACCGATGAAGAGCCAAGTCGTCTGCGCCCGGGCTGGGTCGGTCACCTGCCACCTGAACGTCAACTCGTCTCCGGGGCGGACGGATCCTGGGGCGGACACGATTGTGATGGACGGGCCGGACGAGTCGGCCACGCAATTGGTGCTGGAGTCCGCTGCATCGGGCGCGCAAGCATCCGCTCCGGGCCCTCCGTCGACATCGTCCCGGCCTTCGCCCCCGCTGATGGCGTCGCTCCCTGGGCCGCCCGAAAGGGAGTCCGCGCCGGTGCCGCCGCGGAGGTCGTCGGATCCGGCGCCGCCGCTGGCCCGATCGCGTCCTGGTCCACCGACGAGAACGTCGTTGCCGCCCAGGCCCGCGAGGACATCGTTGCCGCTGAGTCCGCAGATGACGTCATCGCCGGGCGTCCCCATGAGGCGGTCCGGGCCGCGGGTTCCCGTGATGGTGCATGCCGGGTCCTCGACCGTGAGTGATGGGGCAGGGGCCTCCGGAGGGAGTGTGCTCGCGGATACAGGGAAGACCACCAAGCCAGTCGCCAGTAGGGCTAGTGCTACCCCTAGTGCTCGCCCCACCATCTGCATGTCTCCTCTGGCGTTGAACTTCGAGTATGGCTGTGTGCGTGCGGCTCGGCAATCTGATGAGAAGTGCACTCGTTGACCGAGGCTTGGAGCAAAAGAAGGGCCCCTGCCTGAGCAGGGGCCCTTCTTCGTCAGGTCGGTGTCGATCACCCGTAGGGGCGACCGGCCCACGAGAAGTGGGCGACGTTCCAGGAGTTCCAGACGTCGGTGACGCGCACACCTGTGGATGGGCTCGAGGCCTCCACGATCATGCCGCCGCCGATGTACATCGAGGCGTGGTGCGCGCCGTTCTTGAAGAAGAAGAGCAGGTCGCCCGGCTGGAGCTCGTCGGGGGAGATCCGACGCACCTCCTGGGCCTGGACGTAGGAGTAGGGGGTGAGGCTCACGCCCACCTGGGCCCAGGCAGCTGCCGTGAGCTTGGTGCAGTCCCAGGAGCTGGGGGGCTGGGCGGCGAAGCTGTAGGGCTTGCCCACCTGCGCGAGTGCGTAGGAGACAACGATGGCCGCGCGGTCGGAGCTGACCCCGGAGCCACCGGAGTAGCCGCCTCCGCCGCCACCGGCGTTGTACTCGCCATTGTCGTTGGGGCCGCCATTGGCTGACGTTGTCCCGGTTGAGGAGCCCCCGCCCGAGCCACCGGATGAGCTACCGGAGTTGATGGCGGCAGCAGCGGCTGCGGCAGCGGCGCGGGCCTCGGCCTCGCGGCGCGCACGCTCTGCCTCGATCTGCTCGCGGAGCTCAGCCTCGAGTCCATTGAGATACGCATCGGCGTTCGAGACGGCCTCGTCGAACTCCGCCGAGCGCATCTCGAGGTCGGCGAGGGCGGCCTGCTCGGCCTGCTCCTGCTGGGTGAGCTCAGCGGCCGCCTGGGCGAGCTGGAGCTTGGCGACCTGGGTCTTGCGCAGCGCTGCACTCTGGCCCGAGGCGACGATGTCGAGCACGACGGCCTGGTCGAGGAACTGCTGGGCGTCCTCGACGAGGAGGAGCTGGAGCGAGGAGTCGACGCCGCCGGAGCGGTAGGCGGTGGCGGCGTAGCGACCGATGGTGTCCTGGGTCTCTTCGAGCTGGGCCTTCGCCTTGGCGACCTTGGCCTTGGTCTTGCCGATCTTGCCCTGCACCTGGGAGACGGCGTACTCCGCCTCTTCGACCATGCCGTGGGCGGCAGCCGCCTTCATCTCGAGGTCGTCGAGATACGCGCGAGCGTTCTCCACGTCCTGGCGCAGGTCGGCGCTCGAGGCTCCGATGCCCATGAGGCTGGCAGCGGTCAAGGCGCTGACGGACACAGCGGCGATCAGGGCTCGCCTGAGTCGTCTCGGTCGATGCGGCACGGTCATCCTCTATCCCTCTTGCCTACCGGGTGAGCTGTCGGGCTCGGGCGGGGATCGCCCTACGCGCAGTGGTGGTCCACCGTGCGATTCGCCCCAGGAACCTGGGTCCCCGGCTCCTCACTCCTTGCGGAATTCGGATTCGGCATAGTCGGTTGGTGCGGTCTGTCGTGCGGTCCTGCTGTGTCGCAGTCCTTAGCCTCGGGCACATCCACCGGTCATCTCGGTAGATCTTCCGTGGTCAGGGACCGGTCCGATGGTAACAGGATGATCACGGAGGGCCAACCGGAGACTCCAGCCTGTGGGCGGCCCGGGGGCGGGAAGGTCGAGTCAGCGTTGTTGGACGACGACCGAAAACGTGAGTTCCACGGGGCTGCCGAGGGCGGCCTTGCGATAGCCCTGCATGGTGCCCGTGCCCTTGGCATTGGCGTAGGGCCCGGTGCCACCGATTACGGTGACGGTCCCGCGGAACGTCGCGTTGGCCGTGCCCTCCTGGTCCTGCGGGCTGGTGGCCCAGCCGCTGACGGAGAGGGCGAGCTTGACGCCGTCGGCCCGGGTGATGGTCACGAAGCCGCCGAAGGGGCCCGTGCCGCTGACGTAGTCCACGCTGCCGAGGAAGCGCATGTCTGCGGCGGCCTTCCCCCAGCGAGTCGGGCCCTTGAGGTCGTTCCAGCCGTAGGTGATGTCGCCGGGCAGGGTCTCCAACGTGGTCCCGGAGCTCGTGAGGTCTACGTCGAAGACCAGGTTCTTGGACTTGGCGGCCTGGGCCGGGGTGCCGGCCAGGCCCACGAGCGCGACGAGGCTCGCGGCGGCAAGGGCGGAGATGAGTGGGCGGCGCATGATTCCTCCAGGTGGGGTGGTGGGCGCATGCTAGTGCCCTGCGCCCCTCAGTCGACGCGCAAGCGGAGCGTCTCCTCCTGGCGCCTGTCGCATGCAGTGGGGACGATCTCGGCCCGCGGGTCGAGCCCGCGCCCGATGATGCAGATCCGCCCGCAGAGCGCACAAAGATCGGGCGTCTTCTCGTAGTCGTCGTTGCACCACGAGGGCTTGACGCGGTCGCCCTTCGCCCCGCAGTAGTCGCCGAACCTCTGTGCGTAAGCCCCGCTCCACTTGGTGCGCTTGTTGCACCCGAATGTCGGACGACCGGCGAGTGCCGAGTCCGGGAGGGTGACGCCTCTCATGTCGGCATCGTCGAAGAGCGCCGTGCGCACGTTGGACCCGGACAGGTCGGCATTGCGCAGGTCGGATCCGGTGAAGTTGACCCCCCGCAGATCGGAGTCCAGGAATTGCGAGTCGCGTAGATCGGCTCCTATGAAGCTGTTGGGGATGTAGTAGTCGCCGGACTCGGGGTCAGCCCTGCCCGTGAGGTTGGAGACGGAGATCACGATGTTGCCGCGCGCCCGGGTGAACACCGCACCGCGCACGGTCGCGTCCTGGACGACCAGGCCGCTCACACTGGCCCCGGTGAAGTCGGCGACTTCGATCTCGGTCCCGACCATCGTGGCCACGGGGAGGCGCGCCTGATCGAACTGAACGCCCCGCAGGGTCACCCCGGAGAGGTTGGCCCCGAAGAGGTCGGCGTCCGTGAGGTTGACCGAGGAGAGGGTGGCGCCGCGCAGGTCGGCGTCGGCGAGGGTCGCCCCGGACATGTTGGCCTCGACGATCGTCGCGCCGGTGAGGATGGCACGCGTGAAGTCGGCGTCCGACCAGGTGCTCACCCGGGTTGGCGTTCGCCTGATCGTGGTGGAGGGCATCTCTGCGCCCGTGAAGTCCGCGCCCGTGGCGTCCACGCCGGTGAAGGTGGACGCCCCGAACGTGACGTTGCGGACGGTGGCTCGGCGTAGGGAGAGGCCCCCGAAACTGATACCCGTGCTCGCCGAACCCGAGAGGTCCGCGCCTACCAGGGAGGAGTAGAGGAAGGTGACGTCGTTGAGCAGGGTCTCGGTGAGCTTGGCCCGCACCAGTTGTGTCCGCTCGATGTAGGCGCCAGAAAGATCCGACCTGCGGAAGCTCGCCTCGGTGAGGTTCTCGTCAGCGAGACCGCCGGTGAAAGGCAGGACCATCTCATCGCAGATCGTGCGCGGCTTGAGATCGCAGCCGTCGACCACTCGGGCGTCGGCGATTGCCGTGGTGATCAGGCCCGAGGCCGCCAGCCCGATGACGAGCGGGACCCCGCGTCGCCAGCCGCGTGTGCGTGTCACGCGCCGAGGGTAGACCAGGCTCAGGTCCCGATGGGTGCTGAAATGAAGGAGATCTAGGCCGGGCACAATGGCGTGGCACGGGGCGGTAGCTCAGCTGGTCAGAGCAGCGGACTCATAATCCGTCAGGTCGTGGGTTCGAGCCCCACCCGCCCCACGCACATTGGCCCCCGGTCTTTTCCCACAATGAGGGAGCGGGGCAGGCCGGCGGCCTTGGCGCGGGGAGCCCATCACGGTGCAACCGTTGTCACGTCAGTGGCGTGCTGGTGGCAACCTCATGCTGCATGACACTCGCTCCGGTCACCGCGGCCTGTTGCGCATTGCTCGGGCCGGCCCCACGGAACGCTTCCACGTCTTCGGCTGAGTCCCATTGTTCGAAGATATTGACTCGGTCATCCTCGAGTGGGTCGGCTGTCAGGTGGAAGTCGACACAGCCCGGCGCGGATCGAGCCGCCCGCATCACCTCGTCACACCCTCGCAGATAGTCGGAGCGTTGATCAGGATCAACCCTGAGGTACCCCGAAACGATGATCATTGGTCGTCCCTCCCATCCACGTCCGGTGAATCCTCCTCCATATCGAGGCACCCATGTGGGCCGGTCGCTGCCGGCGAGTGGCAGCGACCGGACGGCGAGACTTTGACCCGAATCCTGAAGGGCTCCATGGCGAGGCGAGCAGCGTGAGTGGGGAGCTCCACTCGCGAGTTGTTCCCCATTTGTGCCAGCTTCGACACCAAATTAAAGATTTGCATTGGCGTAAAGTCTCTAATTTGCTGTACTGTCTCCACTGATCTGCCAATCATGAGTTGAAGGGACCTGGCATGCAGCGACATCGGATTCACGGGCGAGCCAAGTGGGCCGTAGGACTTGCCTCCGGGGCAGTAGCCGCCGGGCTCATTGCCACGCTGGGACTTGGTTCCATCGGGGCCAATGCAGCTCCGGGCGGGGACGCGAACGGGGATGAGCCCACACCGAACACGGCGTCTGCAAGCACAGCCGTAGCCGCCGGTTCCAGTGCCTCGACTGGACTCGATTCCGTCGGGGCCAATGCAGCCTCGGGCTGGAAGGGGAATTCACCGCCAAAGATTCTGAATTCAGCGCCCGCAGGCACCCCCATCAGTGGGCCGGCAAAGAACACCATCTTTGCCTGCGTCCCGGTGACCGGGCCAGATGGCACGAAGTACGTCGTCGGCCAGGATATTGGCAGGACGATTACGCAGGCGAATACACCGTGGCTGAAGGACGACGACAGAGTGGTGGTCTCGGAGATCGATACGGTGCCGGGTGCCGTGAAGATGAAGAGTGTCTTCAAGATCACTGAGACTAAGACCACCCGTACCTTCACTGGCAACGGCATTCCGAATTTCCCCATCGGCACCTTCCCGATTCCTCAGGATTCCGCGTCCTACAAGTACTACGCCGCGCTTCCCGCGGAGGGGTACGCGAATGCCGCGGAGATTCCGGCTCTGCCCTACGACTTGAAACTCAAGCTGCCCAAGAATCCCAAAATCGCAGCAGAGCCCAGCTGCTTCGGCGAGCTGACGATCGGCATTGCCCTTGTCGGCGCCGCGTGGCACGCGGAGGTGGCGTTGGATGCACTTGGGAACGCCTATGATCCGAATGCCGCGCTGCCGACTGACCGCTGCTTTGGTCATCCCTATGCAACGCAGTATCACGTCCACGGCTATTCCTGGAAGTGCATGGACAAGGGCAAGCCAGGTAAGCCTTCTCCGCTAGTCGGATATGCACTGGATGGCTTCGGCATCTACGGTCCACGCGGCGCTGATGGCAAGGTCGTGACTAACGCCGAGCTCGATGAGTGCCACGGCAGGGTGGGCGAGGTCATGTTCAACGGCAAGAAGCAGAGGATCTACCACTACGTGCTCAACAACGAGTACCCGTACTCAATCGGCTGCTTCCGTGGCACTCCTCAGCCGTTCAACCCGGGGCCTCAGCACAGCCACCCGGTCAACCCGAGTCCGAGCTCGCTACCTCAGCCCGTCGCCACGGTGACGAGCCACGACCACTAGGCGCGGATAACGCCGAGCAATGGTCACACGTGCGGTACCGCCCCATTCACGGGCGGTACCGCACGTGTTCGTATGCGGCCAAGAATCCTCGAAAGTGTGCTCCATGATGGCTGACAGGTCCAGTAGAATTAGAGGCAAAACTTTAGGGAGCGCTCATGGCTAAGTCGTCCGAAAGGACCTGGAATCGCGGGCGCTACTGGGCAGCCACGCTCATCCTGTGCGCCCTACTTGTTTTCTCCGCGGCGCTGACGTTTCGCAGCTCGGTCATGGCGGACGAGATTTCCGGTGAGTTAAACGTGCCGGCGTACCTGGGCACGTGGGTACTGCCTATCGCCCAGCTGCTGGCCGCCGCCATCATCCTGTGGCGGAAGTTCCCCACACTCCGAGTATTCGCCTACTCCTGGGCGCTCTTCTACTTCGTAATCGAGCTGCTCCTGCTGATCAACGTGCAGGATTACGTGTTGGCCGCATTCTCCGGCTTCAAGATCGTGGTGTGGGCGCTGGCCTTCCACTGGGATCGCAACCGAATCGCGAACAGCGTGCCAAAGACGGCCAACAATGAGACCTCCGTGCCCGCCTGAGGTGTTTTTGGGAGGAGCTGATTTGGTCTCTGCTCATGCCGACATGGCTCGCTTCGAGAGCAGAATCGGTTCAGCGAGACTTCTACTGCACAAAAAAAGAGAATATTCTTTACATGTGAGTTCCGCGGGGCTAAACTCCGCATCGCTGGGACTCAAGAAACATCCGACTATCCGACCGTATTCGCACAACGTCCAGTAGGAGCTCTCATGTCAAAGTCACCTAACGGGTCATACAACAAGGTGCTCTACTGGATACCCACCATTCTCCTATGCGCTGGGATGATCTACTCCTCG
>CAZLZC010000021.1:19663-21244 GCA_964563825.1 uncultured Actinomyces sp. | reverse complement strand
ACCGCGGAGGTCTCCAGGCCCGCGTTGTCAGATGCGACGTTGGCGACGTAGTCGGCCGCGTAGACCTTGTGCCGGACCATCACGGGGAGCGGCTCGGTCACGAGGATGAATCCGCGGCGCGGCAGGATCGGCAGGTCGACGCCGGCCAGTGCAGCGACCTCGCCGCCCCAGGTGCCGGCAGCATTGACGACGGCGCGCGTGGCGATGTCGCCACCGGATGTGCGCACACCACTCACCGCCCCGGAGGAATCCCGGTCGATCGCGGTGACATCGCATCCGGTGATGACGCGAAGCCGACCCGTGGCGACACCCGCCTCGATGATGCGGGCCGCCGCGAGCATCGGCTGCACCTGCATGTCCTGCGGGTAGTAGACGCCTCCCGCCAGGTCAGCGGAGATGTGCGGCTCATGATCGCGGAGATCGGAGGCAGCGACGTCCTCCGCGATAACACCGCTCTCCTCCTGGTCCCGCGCGAAGGCGCGAAGGTGGTCGAGGGTCTCGGTGCGCGCCGCCACGACGAGACCACCCTTGGGATCCAGCTCGAAGGAATCGCCGAGCTCACCGGCCATCTCGGCCCAGAGCTGCCTGCTGAGCAGTGCGAGATCGAGCTCGGGACCGGGCTCCTTGTCGGAGACGAGGATGTTGCCCTCACCCGCGCCGGTCGTGCCGCTCGCGACGGCTCCGCGATCAACGAGCACGGTGTCGAGGCCTGCCTGTGCGCAGGCCCGAGCGCAGCAGGCGCCGACGATGCCGGCACCGATGATGACGACGTCGGCGATCACCCGCGATCCTCACGTCGACTCGCCCAGATGCCGCGCACGTGGTCGAGGTGATGGGCCATCACCCGTTCGGCAGCCCGCCGATCACCGGACTCCAGTGCGTCGATTAGGCGCATGTGCTCGGCGGCGGAGTCGACCAGCACGCCGTCCGCAGCCAACTGCTCAAGGCCATAGAGCCGACTCTGGTCGCGCAGACGACCGACCATCTCGACCAGTCGGGGATTGCCTGCTTCGGCGAGCAGTGCCAGGTGCAGCTCACGGTCTGCCTCGACGTAGCCCACGACATCCCCGCGGCGGGCCGCATCGCTCACGGCGTCGGCGAGTGCGCGCAGACGACGGACGGCAGCGCGGTCGATGGCACCTGCGAGATCTCCCACCGTGGGCACCTCGAGCAAGCGGCGCAACTCGGTGATCTGATCGAGTTCGGCATCACTCAACTCGACGACACGGAAGCCCTTGTTGGGCACGGCCGACATGATCCCCTCGTTGACGAGGTCGAGCATGGCCTCGCGCACGGGAGTGGCCGAGACACCGAACTGCTCGGCGAGCGCCGGGATGCTGTACGTCGTACCCGGCACCATGCGCCCGGAGACCAGTGCGGCGCGCAGGGACTCGGCCACGCGCTCGCGCAGGCTGGTGCGCTCGCCGATCGTCGGCAGGCCCTCGGGTGCAGCGGTCACAGCAGGAAGCCCGCCGGGAAGGGATCGTCGTCCGCGAGAAGCACCTGCGATAGCGCGGTCAGCCATGCGCGCCCCGTGATGAGCGGAACGATCGCGGGTAGCCCCGCCACCTCCGTCGTCTC